>JAYVUV010000190.1:0-2871 GCA_043787615.1 Janthinobacterium sp.
GGCGCCGAGCGCGTGGTCGAAGTCGGGCGTGATGGCGATGCCGCGGCCGTCCTCCGGTTGCCAGCCGGGCCGGCCGTGGTTGACGTAATAGCGCGGCACGCCCGGAAACAGCTCTGGATGGCCGCTCAAAAAGCGCGCGGCCTGGAAATTTTCGGTGATCACCGCGTCCAGCGCGACCTTGGCGTATTTGCTTTGCAGGTAAGGCCCCATGCTGGCCGTCGCTTCCTGCTCGCCCACCCGCAGCGCGTCCAGGCGCTCCTCGTAAATGCCGGGATAGGCGCCCCAGCCGGCCTGGTTCAATTCGTCGAACAGGCCGCGATGCAGCAGGTTTTGCCATTCCGAAGCCGAGTCCGAGCCCAACGAATACAGCACCAGCACTTGGCGTTCGGCGTCGATGCCGGCACGGGCCGGCGCCGCCGGCAGCAGCGTGGCGCACAGCGCGGCCAGCGCCCACGGCAAGCGCCGCGGCGGGTGGCCGCGCGGGCGGGCGGCGCGGTCCGTATCGGGCGGGGAGCGGCGGGCTGGATCTTGCAATAGTTTCATCTTGAATAACAGTTTAACATGTCCATGGCTACGTGATGTTCTTTTGCAGCAACATCTTGCCGGTTTATTGCGCTGATGGCGTATGCCAGGCCGGGGACTGGGGGCGGGCGGCGCCCCGTTGCGCTACAATCCCGCCTTTCGACCGATATGTAAGCAGCAATGATATTTCCGCCCGCGATACTGGCCGCGCTCGACCTGGCCGACCCTTCCTGGCGCCCGGTCCTGCTGGACGGGCTGGCCGCCATGGCCGCCGCCGATCCCGCCTATCTGCCGGCCCTGGCCGCCGACGACTATTTGCCAACCGGCGGGCGCCTGTTCGCCGCCTTCGCGCTGCCGCTGGCGGCGGTGCGTCATGTGCTGGTGGGCGAGGGGCCGTACCCGCGCGCCGCCAGCGCCACCGGGGTCTGCTTCATGGACGGCGCGGTCGGCCACTTGTGGTCGGACACCGGCTTGTCGAAGGCGGTCAACCGCGCCACCTCGCTGCGCAATTTCATGAAAATGCTGCTGGTGGCCGACGGCCGGCTGGCGCCCGATCGCACCAGCGGGGACGCGCTGGCGGCGGTGGCGGCCGGCGCGCGCGCGCCCGGCACCATTCAAACCTTGCCCGAGCTGCAAGCGAACCTGACCGCGCACGGCTTTTTGCTGCTGAACGCGGCCCTGGTGTTCCGGCCCCATGTGGCGCCGGTGAAGGAGGCGCGCGCGTGGCAGCCGCTGCTGCAAGCGGTGTTGACGGCCCTGGCCGGGCGGGCCGGCGCCGCGCCGCTGCTGGTGTTGTGGGGCAAGATCGCCGAGCAACTCCAGCGTGTGCCGGCCACCGCCGGCCTGCCGCAACTGCTGTCCGAGCATCCCTACAACCTCAGTTTCATAGTCAACGCCGACATGCTGGCGCTGTTCGGCCCGATGCGGTTGCTGGCGGCGCCGGCCGGCGCGATGAAATAAGGGGCGCGACATGGCATTGGCGGAATTGATCGACACCCCGGCCTTGCTGGCCTGGATCGCGGCCGGCGGCCAACCCAGTTATCTATATTTCTGGGGCCACACCCCGGCCAGCGGCCTGGTGGTCGACAAGAGTTGCCTGAGTCAATGGTATGTGGCGCCGTTCGAGGCGGACGGGGTGCGCTACCGCAGCGCCGAGCACTACATGATGGCGCACAAGGCCCTGCTGTTCGGCGACCAGGCTTGTTATCAAGCCATGCTGGAGGCGGCCACCCCGGCCCAAGTGAAGGCGCTCGGGCGTCAAGTGCGCGGCTTCGACGAGGCGCCGTGGCAGGCGGCGCGCAGCGACATCGTGGTGGCGGCCAACCTGGCCAAGTTTTCCCAACACCCGCGGCTGCGTCAATTTCTGCTCAGCAGCGCCGGCCAGGTGCTGGTCGAGGCCAGCCCGGTCGATCCGGTCTGGGGCGTGGGCTTGGCGGCGTCCGATCCGGCCATCCTGTCGCCGGCCCGCTGGAAAGGCTTGAACCTGCTCGGCTTCGCCTTGATGCGGGTGCGCGCGGCCCTGGCCGAGGCCGCGCCCTGAGCGCGCGCGGCGCGGTTTTGGGGGCGCTCTGACAAACCGCGCCGGATTTGTTATACTTGACTAAATCATTCAACTAATCCGCCGCGGCCAAGCCATCGGACCGCCCTGGTTGAACACGCAATATTTTAACTGAGTCGAATCGAGCTTGTATGCGTCTGACTACCAAAGGCCGTTTTGCCGTGACCGCGATGATCGATCTTGCCCTGCGCCAGGGCAAGGGGCCGGTCACGTTGTCGGGCATCAGCCAGCGTCAAGCGATCTCCCTGTCGTATCTGGAGCAATTGTTCGGCAAGCTGCGCCGGCACGAGATCGTCGAATCGATACGCGGGCCGGGCGGCGGCTACAGCCTGGCGCGGCGGGCCGACAAGGTCACCGTGGCCGACATCATCATCGCGGTCGACGAGCCGCTGGACGCGACCCAGTGCGGCGGCAAGGAACAGTGCCACGGCGCGGACGCGGCCACCGGCGCGCGCTGCATGACGCACGAGCTGTGGGCCACCCTCAACGAGAAAATGGTCGACTATCTCGATTCGGTCAGCTTGCAAGACCTGGTCGACCAGCAGCAACAAAAGAATACCGAACAAGCCGTCGTGGTGATGCACCGCAGCCACGCCGCTGTTGGACAAAATTGAAGCATATTGGAGTGATTTGATGAACGCGCCTTTAGACAAAAACCTCGAGCACACTTTCGTGACCGCCCCGCATTTTCCCATCTATATGGACTATTCGGCGACCACGCCGATCGATCCCCGCGTTGCCGACAAGATGATTCCGTTCCTGCGCGAGCAGTTCGGCAATCCTGCCTCGCG
>JAYVUV010000191.1:0-7006 GCA_043787615.1 Janthinobacterium sp.
GTGGACCGCCGGCATGTGATCATGAGCCTGATCGCGCTGCTGGTGGCGTCGTATCTGATCGTGGCCCTCTCGCCCTCCTTCTACGGCGTGCTGTTCGGCCGCATCCTGCACGGCGTCGGCGTGGGCGGCTTTTGGGCCATCGGCGGCACGCTCGGCGCGCGCCTGGTGCCGGAGGCGTCGGCCGGACGCGCCACCGCCATCATCTTCGCCGGCATCTCGCTGGGCACCGTGGCCGGCGTGCCGGCCGGCGCCTTGATCGGCGAACTGGCCGGCTGGCGCGCCGCGTTCGGCGCGGCCAGCGCGCTGGCCTTGCTGGTCTTGCTGGCCCAGGCGTTTTTGCTGCCGCCGGTGGCGCCGACCCAGGTGGTGCGCCTGCGCCAACTGCCGCTGCTGCTGCGGCTACCCAAAGCGCGCCTGGGCCTGGCGGTGACGGCCCTCATTTTCATCGGCCAGTTCGCCGCCTATACCTATATCACGCCCTTCCTGAAACAGGTGACGGGCATGTCGGCCACCACCATCAGCGCCCTGCTGCTCACCTATGGCGTGGCGGGCTTCATCGGCAATGTGATCGGCGGCTGGGGCGTGGGCAAAAACGTGCGCGCCACCCTGATCGCCACCGCCGTGGTGATGGGCGGGTCGGTGGTGCTGATGCCGCTGCTGGGCCACGATCCGGTCGCCGCCACCGTGCTGGTCGGCGTGTGGGGACTGGCCTTCGGCTCGATGCCGATCGCGGTGCAAACCTGGATGATCAAGGCGGCGCCGGACCAGATGGAAAGCAGCGGCGCCATGTTCGTCGCCGTGATTCAGCTGGCCTTGGCCGGCGGCGCCTTGGTCGGCGGCGTGGCGGTCGACCATTTCGGCGTGGCTAGCGCGATGCTGTTAGGCGGCGTGTTCGCGCTGAGCTGCGCCGTGGCCACCTGGGCCTTCGGACGCGAATCGGCGGCCACGCTCAGCGTGGTCGGCGGCGCCGAGTGAGACGGAAACGCGGCCGCGACGGCGACTAAATCCGTCCGCGCCGGAATTCGGCCAGGAAGGCCTTCGCCTTCGAGGCCGACAGCACCACTTCCGCGTCGCCGTGGTAGGCATACAGGAAGGGGGTGCCGCCCAGCCGGTCGGTGAGCTTGGCGAACAGCAGAAAGCGCGTCCCCAGCGGATACAGCGCGGTGTCGCTCAGACGGCGCGAGCACCGCACCAGCAGGGTCGGCGCGTAGGCCTGGCCGGCCATGGGTCGTATCTGCGCCCGCCCCGCGATCAGGCGCGATTCCACGGCGACGTGGCGGTAGGCATAAATGTCGCGAACCATGGGAACTCTCTTCAGGATGGATGGCCGAACCGGGTCGGCTGACCAGGCAATATAATACTGTCGGTCGCATATTCGCACCGCCAACAGGAAGATAGCATGACCGTCAAAGACAGCAACGGCACCGAACTCGCGGACGGCGACTCGGTCACCCTCATCAAGGATTTAAAGGTGAAGGGCACTTCCGTCACCCTCAAGCGCGGCACCCTGGTCAAGCATATCGTCCTGACCGACGACGACGGTGAAATCGAGGGCAAGGTCGACAAGGTGAAGGGCCTGGTCTTGAAGACCGAATTCGTCAAAAAAGCTTAGCCGGCGCGCAGCAGCAGCGCCACCGCCTCGGCCGCGATGCCCTCTTCCCGCCCCAGATAGCCCAACTTCTCATTGGTCTTGGCCTTGATGTTGACCTGCTCCGGCGCCACCCCCAGGTCGGCGGCGATGTTGGCCACCATGGCCGCGATATGCGGCGCCATCTTGGGCCGCTGGGCGATGATGGTGGCGTCGATATTGCCGATGCCGTAGCCGGTGGCGGCCACCCGCCGCGCCGCCTCGCGCAGCAAGGTGCGCGAATCGGCGCCCTTGAACCGCGGGTCGGTGTCGGGAAAGTGACGGCCGATGTCGCCCAGCGCGGCGGCCCCCAGGATCGCGTCGGTGATCGCGTGCAGCAGCACATCGGCGTCCGAATGGCCCAGCAGGCCGACGTGATGCGCGATTTTCACGCCGCCGATGATCAAGTCGCGGCCCTCGACCAGGGCGTGGCAGTCGTAGCCTTGTCCGATGCGAAACGGGAGTGGAATGGCAGGATGCATGGGATGCCCTTTTAGATGGTTGAATGGCCCTGGGCCAGATACATTTCGGCGATCTGGATGTCGGCCGGCAGCGTCACCTTCAGGTTGCGCGGATGGCCTTCGATCAGCTTGGGCGACAAGCCGAGCGCCTCGACCGCGCTGGCGTCGTCGGTGATGGCGTTGGCGTCCGGCGCGGCCGCCAGCGCCGCCAGCAGCAGCCGGTAGCGGAACATCTGCGGCGTTTGCGCCAGCCACAGGCCGTCGCGCGCCACCGTCGCCACCGCGTCGCCGACGCGCCGTTTGACGGTATCGACCACCGGCAGCGCCAACAGGCCGCCCACCGGGTCCGCGCCCACGCCGTCGATCAACTTGGCGATCAAGGCGGCGGTCAGGCCGGGCCGGGCCGCGTCGTGCACCAGCACCCAGTCGTCGTCGCCGATCCGCCCGCGCAGCGCGCGCAAAGCGTTCAGCACCGACTCCATGCGGGTGGCGCCGCCGCAGCGCAGCGCCGTCGCCGCGCCCGGCGGCAGCACCGAGTCGATCACCCCATCGTCCGCGCTCACCACCACATAGGTGTGGGCGATCCGGTCGCTGCCGAGAAACGCGTCCACCGCATGGCGCAGCATGGGCTTGGCGCCGATGGTCAGATATTGTTTAGGCCCGCCGGCCGCCATGCGCGCACCCACGCCGGCGGCGGGGATCAGGGCAAAGCAGCGTGACGGCGCGGATGCCGGCGCCGGAGTCGATTCGTTTGTCATTTTTTCCGCTTGGGCGGCGCCATCGCCGCCATCGTTGTCATATCAATCGGCGCATGCCGCCGTCGTCAGCGGCCCCGCCCATGCCGCAAGATGGTCTGGATCTGGCCCTGGCAGGCGTTCGACAGGCGCGCGTACTCTTGGGGCGAATCGATGGCCGCTTGCAGCAGCTCTACCTTGGCCATTTCCGCCTTGATGTAAGGCAGCCAGCCGGTGTTGATTTCGCTGGCCAGCGCGGCCCGCGCCGTGCCGCGCGGCGCGTACAGCGGCACGCTGCCGAAACGCTTGGCCAGCGCCTCGCGCACCAGCTTTTCCACTTTCGGCAAATGCGCCATATAGGTTTGCATGTGGCGCAACTCATGCGCCAGCACCTGCTCGTAAGCACAGCTGCCGACCGCGAATTCGCTGCCCACGTAAATCACCACCGGCACGTAATACAGTTTGACCGTGATGCGCGGCGCCACGCACTCGTAGCCGGTGGACGGATCTTGCAGCATCGGGCCGTCCAGGCCGACCAGCACGCGCGATTCGGTCTGGGTCAGGCCCAGCACGTAGGTGTTGGGCTGCGCCGGCCCTTTCATGGTGGTCAGCGCCTTGTACGACAGGTGGGTGTCGAGCCGGTAGCCGTTTTCCTGCGCGGTCAGCACCGACACCGTTTTGCTGATCTCATCCTCGCAACGGATCTGAAATGGCGTGCGCGCCGCCTGGGCGCCGCCGATGCGGCCAAAAATCAGCAGCAGCAACAGCAGCAGCGGGCCGCGCATGGGGTGCGCTCAGGCGGCCGGCCAGGCGCCCGAAGTGAGCTTGTCGAGCCAAAAAGTGCCGATGATGGTTTTCACATCCGTGATCTCGCCGCCGCGCACCCAGTCCAGCATTTGCGGCACGGTAGCGGTGAAGGTTTCCAGAAATTCGCCGTCATCGAGCTGGCTCGGACCGGCCACCAGGCCGCGCGCCACGAACAATTCAAGATGCTCGTCCGAGTAGGCGATGGCGTTGTGGATGGTGCAGACGAATCGCCAATCGGTGGCGGTATAGCCGGTTTCTTCCTGCAGCTCGCGCTTGGCGCAAGTGAGCGCGTCTTCGTTCGGGTCGATTTTCCCGGCCGGGAATTCGATGAAAACGCGGTCGAGCGGATAGCGGAACTGGCGTTCGAGCAGCACACTGCCGTCATCCAGCAGCGGCAAAATCACCACCGCGCCCGGATGGCGAATGTATTCGCGCTTGACGACTTTCCCGTCCGGCAGCGCGATGCGGTCGCACTGCACTTTCAGGAAGCTGCCGTCGTAGGCCAACTCGCCATCTACCCTGGTTTCTCTCAAGTGCGCGTCCATGCCGGCTCCGGGTGATCAGTACACAATTTTCAGTAGCGCCGCTTGCTCAAATACCGCACCACGAACCCGGGAAAAGCCAGCACGATGAACAGGCAAGCCGTGATGGCGTAAAACTCCCAGGTCTGGTCGAAGCGGCTGCCGATGCGCGCTTCCAGGCCGAAGGCGATGGCGCCCACCGCCAGATACAGCGCCACCAGTTCGAGCAGGCGCCAGAACAGCGGCTTGCGCCGCGCTTCGCCGTCGGCTTGCGCCTTGAGCGCGATGACGGCGAAGACGCGGTCGTTGAAGAACGGCAGATTGGCCGCCGTCAACGCCAGCACGATCACCAGCCAGCTCGAATAGGTGACGTCCATGTCCGCCTCAGGAAGTGAGGGTTTTGCTCATGGCGTTGAAGCAGGCGTTGAGCAGCGGGCCTGGCAGCATGCCCAGGCCGACGATCAGCAAACCGTTCAAGCTCAAGACCACGCGCATGTCGCCGTTGACCCGCAAGGGGGCGGTGTCGGTCGGTTCGTCGAACCACATCATTTTCACCACGCGCAGGTAGTAGAAGGCGCCGATCAGCGAGAACATCACCGCCACCACCGTCAACCATACCTGGCCGGTGCCGAGCACCGCTTCGAGCACCGAGAACTTGGCGGCGAAGCCCATCATCGGCGGCACCCCGGCCAAGGAGAACATCAAGATCGACATCACGGTCGCGAACCACGGGCTGCGTTTGGACAGGCCCTTGAAGTCGGACAGTTCCTCCGCCTCGAAGCCGGCGCGCGCCAGCAGCATGATCAAGCCGAAGCTGCCCAGGGTGGTGAGCACATAGGTGATCACGTAATACATCGAGGCGCTGTAGGCGTTGGCCACGCCGTGCGCGTCGTTGCCAACCGAGCCGGCCGTCATGCCGAGCAAAACGAAGCCCATTTGCGCGATGGTCGAATAGGCCAGCATGCGTTTCAAGTTGGTCTGGGCGATGGCGGTCAGGTTGCCGATCGCCAGCGACAGCACGGCCAGCACCATCAGCATCTGCTGCCAGTCTTTGGCAAGCGGCATCAAGCCTTCGACCAGCAGACGGATGCAAATGGCGAAAGTGGCCAGCTTGGGTGCGGCGCCCAGCAGCAAGGTGACGCCGGTGGGCGAACCTTGATACACGTCCGGCACCCACATATGGAACGGCACGGCGCCCAGTTTGAAGGCCAAGCCGGCCACCAGGAACACGATGCCGAACACCAGGATGGTCGGGTTGGCGGTGCCGCTGGAACCGGCCGCCTCGGCCACCTTGACCAGTTCCAGGGAACCGGTGGCGCCGTACAGCATGGAAATCCCGTACAACATGAAGCCCGACGCCAGCGCGCCCAGGATGAAATACTTCATGGCCGCCTCGGTCGATTTGGCGTGGTCGCGGCGCAGCGCGACCAGCGAATACAGCGACAGCGACATCAATTCCAGGCCCAGGTAAATGCTGAGGAAGTTGTTACCCGAGATCATGACCATCTGGCCCAGCAGCGAGAACAGGGCCAGCACGTAGAATTCGCCGCCCAGGTTACCGCCCAACATGCCACGGTCGGTGGTGTACTGGCGCGAATAAATCAAGGTCAAGCCGACCGCGCCGTAGCTGAACAGCTTGAGCAGGTTCGACATCGGGTCCGAGACGAACATGTTCGAGAACGCGTACACGGTGGTGCCGGCGTTGAAGTCGCCCAGGCTGAGCACGGCGCACACCAGCAGCGTGGCCAGGGACAGGAAATACGTGAGCGAACGCTTGCTCTCGGACAGGAACATATCGATCAGCAGGATCGCCGAAGCGGCGACCATCAGAAAGACTTCCGCGTAGAGCGGAACCAGGTTGGAAGTATTCATGTAGGGGTTATCCGTCTATTTCTTAAGGCAGCTTGCTGTGGGCGACGTGCGCGAGCAGGTCGGCGACCGAGGTCTGCATGGTGTCGGTGAACGGCGCCGGGTACAAGCCCATGGCCAGCACGGCGATCGTCAGCACGATGAACATGAAAAATTCGCGCTGGTTCAAGTCGGTCAATTCGGCCACGTGGTGGTTGGTGATCTTGCCGAAGACGACGCGCTTGGCCATCCACAGCGAGTAAGCCGCGCCGAAAATGAGGGCGGTGGCGGCCAGCATGCCGATCCAGAAGTTGAATTGGACCGCGCCCAAAATCACCATGAATTCGCCGACGAAGCCGGAGGTGGCAGGCAAGCCGCAGTTGGCCATCGAGAACAGGATGAAGAAGGCGGCGAACTTAGGCATGCGATTGACCACTCCGCCGTAGTCGGCGATTTGGCGCGAGTGCATGCGGTCGTACAGCACGCCGATACACAGGAACATGGCGCCCGAGATGAAGCCGTGCGAGATCATTTGCACGATCCCGCCCTGCACCGACATGGTGTTGAACATGAAGAAGCCCAGCGTGACGAAACCCATGTGGGCGATCGACGAGTAGGCCACCAGCTTTTTCATATCCTTTTGCACCAGCGCGACCAGGCCGATGTAGATCACGGCGATCAGCGACAAGGTGATGATGAAGCCGCTCATATAGTGGCTGGCGTCCGGGGTGATCGGCAGCGAGAACCGCAGGAAGCCGTAGGCGCCCAGTTTCAGCATGATCGCGGCCAGCACGGCCGAGCCGCCGGTGGGCGCCTCGACGTGGACGTCGGGCAGCCAGGTATGGACCGGGAACATCGGCACCTTGACGGCGAATGCGGCCAGGAACGCGAGGAAGATGAAGTTCTGTTCGCGCGCCGACAATGGCAGCTGGTGCCAGGTCAGGATATCAAAACTACCGCCAGCGGCGTTGTACAGGTAGATGATGGCGACCAGCGTGAGCAGAGAAC
>JAYVUV010000192.1:0-23881 GCA_043787615.1 Janthinobacterium sp.
ACCACTGAGCCGTCTGTCCCGTACCATGCAGACGTCGACCGCACCAGGCTACTGTTCGGCGCACGATTCGTCGCTGCAGTGCCCGTCATTCCAACCGAAATTTCCCTTGCCGCCCTCACCATGACCGCTCCTGCACCCTCCCGCAACGACACCCTTTTCGCGCGCGCCCAACTCACCACCCCGGGCGGCGTCAACTCGCCGGTGCGCGCCTTCCGCTCGGTGGGCGGCACGCCGCGCTTCATCACGCGCGCCGAAGGCCCCTACTTCTGGGACGCCGACGGCAAACGTTATATCGACTACATCGGTTCCTGGGGGCCGGCCATCGTCGGCCACGCCCACCCGGAAGTGGTGAAGGCGGTGCAAGAGGCGGCCGCGCGCGGCTTGAGCTTCGGCGCCCCGACCGAGGGCGAGATCGAGATGGCCGAGGAAATCAGCCGCCTGGTGCCTTCGATCGAGCAACTGCGGCTGGTGTCCTCGGGCACCGAGGCCACCATGAGCGCGCTGCGCCTGGCGCGCGGGGCCACCGGGCGCGACAAGATCGTCAAGTTCGAGGGCTGCTACCACGGCCACGCCGACTCCCTGCTGGTGAAAGCCGGCAGCGGCTTGCTGACCTTCGGCAATCCGACCTCGGCCGGAGTGCCGGAGGATTTCGTGAGCACACCCTGGTGCTCGACTATAACGACGTGGACCAGCTCAAAGACGCCTTCGACAGTTTCGGCGCCGAGATCGCCTGCGTGATCGTCGAGCCGGTGGCCGGCAATATGAACCTGATCCGCGCCACGCCGGCCTTCCTGCAAGCGATGCGCGACTTGTGCACCGAGCACGGCGCGATCCTGATCTTCGACGAAGTCATGTGCGGCTTCCGGGTCGCCCTGGGCGGCGCCCAGGCGCTGTACGGCATCAAGCCGGACTTGACGGCGCTGGGCAAGGTGATCGGCGGCGGCTTGCCGGTGGCGGCCTTCGGCGGCAGCGCGGCCCTGATGCGCCACATGGCCCCGCTGGGCGCGGTGTACCAGGCCGGCACCCTGTCCGGCAACCCGGTGGCGGTGGCGGCCGGCATGACCACCCTGAAACTGATACAGCAAGCCGGCTTTTACGAGGCGCTCACGGCCCGCACCGCGCAACTGGCGCAAGGCTTGACCGAGGCCGCGCGCGCGGCCGGCGTGGTGTTGTGCGCCGACGCGGTGGGCGGCATGTTCGGCATCTATTTCAGCGCAACGGTGCCGACCAGCTACGCCGAGATGATGGCCGGCGACAAGAACCGTTTCAACGCCTTCTTCCACGCCATGCTCGACGAAGGCGTGTACTTCGCCCCGGCCGCCTTCGAGGCGGGCTTCGTCTCGGCGCGCCACGACGAGCAAGTGATCGAAGCGACCCTGGCGGCGGCGCGCAAGGTGTTCGCCAAGCTGGCGTAAGGGCCGGCGGCGCGCCGGCATGAGCATATCGATATGCCATGCGGCGCGATACTTTTTGTAACAGGATTGTCATACTCTCGCGCCGGCAATCCTGGTAAAATCCTGTCCAACATGAAACCTCCCTCTACCATCTCGACCTAGCGCGCGACCCTCCCCTTCAGGTTGGCCGCCTGTTTTTGCATTGGCCAACATGAAAATCTTTAACCGCATCTCCGAACACGACGCCGTCAAGGCCCTGGGTCCCGGCCTGATCACCGGCGCCGCCGACGACGACCCGTCCGGCATCGCCACCTATTCCCAAGCCGGCGCCCAATTCGGCTTCAACATGCTGTGGACCCTGGTGCTGACCTATCCCTTGATGGTCGGCATCCAACTGGTGTCGGCCCGGATCGGCCTGGTGACCGGGCGCGGCCTGGCGGCCAACATCCGGCGCGCTTACCCGCCGGCGCTGCTGTACGCCATCGTGCTGCTGCTCTTGGTGGCCAACATCATCAACATCGCCGCCGACGTGGCCGCCATGGGCGAGGCGCTGCGCCTGGTGTTGGGGGTCGGCTCGGCCCACCTGTATTCGCTGGCCTTCGGCTTTCTGTGCCTGAGCCTGCAAATCTTCCTGTCCTACCGGCGTTACGTACGTTACCTGAAATGGCTGACCCTGGGCTTGCTGGCCTATGTCGCCACCGTGTTCGCCGTCAAGATGCCGTGGCTGGAAGTGGCGCGCCACACCGTCTGGCCGCACTTTTCCTGGAACCGCGAATCGATCGCCTTGATCGTGGCCATCTTCGGCACCACCATCAGCCCCTATCTGTTCTTCTGGCAAGCCTCGCAGGAAGTCGAAGAATTGCGCGCCGATAGCGGCGCCAAGGCCTTGAGCAAGGCGCCGGAGCCGGCCTACGCCAGCAAGCATCTGCGCCGCATCAAGCTCGACACCTATATCGGGATGGGTTTCTCCAACCTGGTGGCGTATTTCATCATGTTGACAGCGGCCGCCACCCTGGCCGTGCACGGCGTGACCAATATCCAGACCTCGTCCCAGGCGGCCGAGGCGCTGCGACCCATCGCCGGCGAGTTCGCCTTCTTCATTTTCGCGCTCGGCATCATCGGCACCGGCTTGCTGGCGGTGCCGGTGCTGGCCGGCTCGGCCGCCTACGCGGTGACGGAAAGTTTTCGCTGGCCGAACGGGCTCGATTTGAAGGCGCTCGAGGCGCGCGAGTTCTACGCCATCATTTCGCTGGCCACCATCGGCGGCATGGCGCTCAACTTCGCCCCCATCGACCCGATCAAGGCGCTGCTGTGGTCGGCCCAGATCAACGGCGTGATCGCGGTGCCGATCATGGTCGTGATGATGCTGCTGGCGCATAACAAACGCATCATGGGCCGCTTCACCCTGACCCGGCGCCACACCGTGATCGGCTGGATCGGCGTGGCGGTAATGCTGGTGGCGGTGGTGGCGATGTTCGCGACCATGTGAACGGCGCGCTGGAAATGATGAGGCGGATAGCCCGCTCCCGCCACGCCGGCATGTATGTTTAACGACCGGGGCGCATTTGGCGCAGCCATGCGCCCGGCGCCAAACCGGTCGCGCCTTTGAAACGCCGGTTGAAATGGCTCTGATCGGCGAACCCGGCGCCCGCCGCCACCGCCGCCAATGGCACTCCCTTCAGCAACAGCCGGCGCGCGCTCGCCAGCCGGAATCGCATTCAGATAGACATGGGGCGGCACGTCGAAATGGTGTTTGAACGCGCGGCTTAAATATACGCGCGACAGGCCCGCCTCGCGCGCCAATTCGCCGGTCGAAATATCCCGATTCGCATGCATATGCATATATTCACGCACCTGATGCAGCCGGCGCTGCCCGGCATGGATCGGCGGCCGCGCGGACTTGGCTATTTCGCCATGCCGCGATAACAGCGTCACGAAGGCGCCGAGCATCAAGCTCTCGGCCCGCAGCGATTCTTGGCATTGCCCCATCGCTTCGATCGCGCCGCGTAACATCCGCGCCGCATGCGCATCGCGTGTGCATCGCGTGACCATAGCCTTGATCCGTGCCGGGCAATCCGTCATGGGCTTGATTCGGGTTCAGGAAGATCAGGTCGCCGGGAACGCTGGTCTGCACGGTTCCCCGGCAATGGAAGGTTTGTATTCCGCTATGGGTCAGCCCGATGCCGTATTCGGGATGACTGTGCCGCTCGAAAGCATGCTCCGTGAAGTGCGCCCGCATCGGCTTCACACCCGACATGGCGGCGGGCCGGTAGCGCACCCAGTCGGTGGGCATCGCCCCCGCCGAATCGGAGCCAGGTAAGTCGTCCGCATGCATCGCTATCTTTCAACTCGTTGCGCCAGCGTCTGCATTGTAGCGGCCACCGCTTCATGTGCCTTGTACCGTTGTAAACCAAGCGCGGAACGGACGCTACAACGGTACAAGACGCGCCGGCCGCCCCGCCGCACACTGGGCCTATTCCTCCATTCATTTTTCATATCACGCACATGCAATCTGCGCGCGCCGCCTGGTGCGAGCGGGAGACCCTAGGTCAAGACATCGCCTCGCTGCGCCTCGATACCTGGGCCGAGAACGGCGCTTCGATTCGCTACTACGCCTCGTTCGGCTTCCATTTTATCGGCCAGCGCACCTCATCGACCAGCCCGACTTTGCCGGCCCGGTATCGCGGGGTTCACCTGGCCCTCATGGAAAAGCCGGTCTTGCCGCCCGAGCAGAAGGCCTGACTGACATCGCCGGCGCCATCGTGGAGATGTAGCCACGGAAAAGTAAAAAAGTTACCAGGAACAATAATTTTATTGACAATAGTTTTAGAAAAGCATTCAATGCATGGCGATGCAAACGTTTTCATTTGCAAAAGTATACGCCGGGTGGGCAGGTGGATCGTCAGCACGGCGCTGAAGCCGCCGCCTTGCCGCCCCCACCCTTTCGAGAATGGTTTGTCAATCAATTGGAGTGCCCACATGAGACGACTCAACACCGCTCACTTCGTTCACGCAGCAATATTGGCGGGTATGTTCGCCATCGCCGGCCAAGCCGCCGCGGTCGACCTGAGTTACGCCGTCACCGATCAGTGGCAAGGCGGATATTGCGCCGCGATTAAGGTCGTCAATCCCAGTGCGGAAGCGGTGCGGTGGAGCGGTTCGCTGCCGATCGCCGGAAGCATGACCAAGTTGTGGAACGCGACGGGGACGCAGTCGGGAGGCGCTTTGGTGCTGACGGGCGGCGTGGACTGGAATAACGTGGTTCAAGGGAACTCTTCTATTAATTCGCTGGGCTTTTGCGCGGATTACGCCGGCAATCCAACGCCGCCCACGCCCACGCCGACCCCGCCACCCACGCCAACGCCGCCGCCCACGCCGACTCCCAATCCACCCGATGTGCTATCCCAAGAATATTTTGGCGAAGGCACGTATTACAGCGCGACCGGCGAAGGCAACTGTAGCTACGATGCCACGCCCGACAATTTGCTGGTCGCCGCCATGAATCAAAACGATTACGCCAACAGCGCCGTCTGCGGAGAGTTTATCGTGGTGACCGGACCGAAAGGAAAGGTCAAGGTGCGCATCACTGATCGCTGCCCGGAATGCAAACCGGGCGACATCGATTTGAGTCCGCAAGCGTTTTCCCAGATCGCCGATATATTGACGGGCCGGGTGCCGATCAGTTGGCACGTGGTGGCCGGCGAGGTGAGCGGCCCGACCAGCTTCCGCTATAAAGACGGCAGTTCCATCTACTGGCGCGGGATCACGGTCAGGAACCATCGCTTACCGATCACCAAATTGGAAATCAAGGCCAACGGCGGCGATTGGATCGCGGTGAATCGGGAAGAGTATAACTACTTTATCTATCCCGGCTCCCTGGCGCCCGGCCCGCTGCAAGTGCGCGTGACGGCGCTCGGCGGCGGCACGCTGACACAGACCCTGCCCGAGCCTCAAAGCGGCCTGGAGGTGCAAGGAACGGGCCAGTTTTAAGCTGGTTCGCCGCCCGGCGCCATGGCGACGCTTCGATCGCCGTGGCGCCGAACGGCGATTATTTAAGCCAGCCGCGCCGGCGGAAATACCAGAACGGCGCGATCGCGCTGGTGATCATCAAGGCCAGCGCGAACGGATAACCGAAGGCCCAATCGAGCTCCGGAAACCAGCCCTTGAAGTTCATGCCGTATATGCTGGCGATCAGGGTCGGCGGCAAGAAGGCCACGCTGGCCACCGAGAAGATTTTGATGATCTTATTCTGGTTGATGTTGATGAAGCCGACCGTGGCGTCCATCAAGAAGTTGATCTTATCGAACAGGAACGAGGTGTGGCCGTCCAACGATTCGATGTCGCGCAGGATCTGGCGCGCCTCCTCGAATTGCTCGGCGTTGAGCAGGCGGCCGCGCATCAAGAAGCTGACCGCGCGCCGCGTGTCCATCATGTTGCGGCGTATGCGCCCGTTCAAGTCTTCCTCGTGGGCGATGGCGTTCAGGGCGGCGGCCGCGTCCTGGTCGGTGAATTCCTCTTGCAGCACGCGGCCGCTGACCTCTTCCAGATTCTGGTAGATGCCTTCCAGCGCGTCGGCCGAATATTCGGCGTCCGTGGCGTATAAATCGAGCAGCACGTCCATATAGTCGGCGATCGAGCCGGGCCGCGAGCGGGCGCGCATGCGCACCAGGCGGAACACCGGCAAGTCGTCGGTATGGACCGAAAACAGCATTTTCTTGGCCAGGATGAAGGCCACCGTGACGATGCGCGACGGCCCGTCGTCCTCTTCCAGCAAAAAATCGGTGCGCAGATGCAGGTCGCCGTTCTCGGCCTCGTAATACCGGGCCGAGGCCTCGATATCCTTGACCTCGTCCTCGCCGGGCAAGGTGACGCCGTAGATCGTCTTGACCCAGGCCCGCTCGTCGTCGTTCGGATCGGTCAAGTCCACCCACACCGGCGCCACCTGCTCCAGATCGGCGCGGCTGTCGATCGGCACTTGATTGAGCCGGCCATTTTGTAATACGAATACATTGATCATGCGCGCTCTCAACCGGAGGGTGGGTGGGGTTCGAGTTCGCCGCGGCCGGCGTGGCGGGCGGCGCCGTCACCGCCAAAATCGAAACAGCGCAAGTGTACTCGCAAAGCACTTTTCGCCACAGTGGCGCCACGCATTTTTTGCCGGCGCGGCGATTTTAGCGGGTGGCTTGGTCGATCAGGCGCGCGCGCAGCTCGGCCGCGTCGGGCGCGGGCGGCGGCGGCGGCGCCTTGGGCGGCTCGAAGCCGCGCGTGTCGTGCATTTCGATGGCGCGGCTGGTGGTGTTGTGCTCGCCGCACTCGACATTGGACACCACCTTCTTGCCGCCGATACGGCATTGACGCATCACGCCGTCGTGCTCGATCACCCCGGCCGCGCCCAGGGCGCGCTGGGCGCCGCCCACCGCCTGGCGCGACTGCTCGGCCACGCTGGCGACGGCCGCCGAACCGCGCAGCTTGCCCCAAGCCTCGGCGAAAAAATTGCGCTCTTGACGCATCGAGAACAGGGCGGCCATGCCCAGTGCCGTTCCGGCCGCCACGATAATGGCCAGCCACAATAGGTTGACGGCGCCACGCTGACGATGCTGCATAGATTCCTTTGATGGGAGTGAGACAAAAACCGGACCAGTTCAAGGCAGGTCGGCCGAGCCCATGCGTTGCAAGATGACGCCGGTGCGCCGCGCCAAGTAACCCGAGTCGCGGTGCTTGTCGTAAAAACGCGGGTTGGGCAGCATCACGGCCAATTTTGCCGCTTGGCTCGCGCCCAGGCCGGCCGCGCCGATATTGTAATAGTGACGCGCGGCCGCCTCGGCGCCGAAGATGCCGCTGCCGAATTCCACCACGTTGAGGTAGATCTCGAAAATGCGTTCCTTCTCCATCAGCGTCTCGAGCATATAGGTGATGATCAATTCCTCGCCCTTGCGCAGATAGCTGCGCGAACCGGACAAAAACAAATTCTTGGCCAGTTGCTGGGTGATGGTGGAGCCGCCCGAGACCACCTTGTGCTTCTTGCTGTTTTTCTCGTAAGCCTTTTGCAGCGCTTCCCAATCGACTCCCTCATGTTCGGAGAAATTGGCGTCCTCGGAAGCGATGATGGCCCGCTTCAGATTGGTCGAGATGCGGTTGTACGGCACCCATTGCTGCTTGAGCACGGCCTTGGGATTTTTTTCCTGGAGCGCCGACAATTGCTGGCGCATGAAAGAGGTTTGCTCGGGATTGTGGTCGATCCACCACCAGATTTGCAGCAGAAAATAGAGCTGAAGCAGCACGAAGCCCAGCAGCGACAGCAGGAACAACCATTTGATCCAGCCGCGAAGTTTGCCACCCGCGCCCGCGCCGCTCATGGCGCCGCCCGCAAGCGCTCCAGCAGGGCCGCGGTTTCGGGCCGCACGCCGCGCCACAGCGCGAACGCCTCGGCGGCTTGCTCGACCAGCATGCCCAGGCCGTCGCGCGCCGTGGCGCCATGCGAGGCGGCGAATTGCATGAAGACGCTGGGCCGGGCGCCATACACCATGTCCAGCGCCAGCGTGTTCTCGTCGAACAGGCCCGGCGACAGGGGCGGCGATTCGCCGCTCAAGCTGGCGGAGGTGGCGTTGACGATCACATCGAAGCGGCCGTCGAGCAGCGCGTAGGGGCAGGCGCCCAACGCTTGGCCGCTCGGCACATCGGCCGCGAAGCGCCGCACCAAGGCATCGGCGTTCGCTTGGTTGCGGTTGGCGATCAATAATTGCGCCGGTCCCTGCCCCAACAGCGGCAACACCACGCCGCGCGCGGCGCCGCCCGCCCCCAGCAGCAGCACGCGCTTGCCGGCCAGCGCCAGTCCGGCGTTGCGCACGATGTCGGTCACCAGGCCGGCGCCGTCGGTATTGTCGCCCAACATGTCATGGCCGTCGAAACGCAGGGTGTTGACGGCGCCGGCGGCGCGCGCGCGCGCCGTCAGCGACAGGGCCAGCGCGCAAGCCTCGACCTTGAACGGCACGGTCACGTTGGCGCCCTTGCCGCCTTCCTCGATAAAACGGCGCAAGGCCTCGGCGAAACCGTCCAGCGGGGCCAGGCGACGCTCATACACCAAGTCTTGCCCGGTCTGGGCGGCGAAGGCGGCGTGGATCGCCGGCGACTTGCTGTGCGCCACGGGATTGCCGAATACGCAATACCGGTCGGCCGTCATCAGTTGCCGCCGGAAGTCAGATTGGCTTCCATTTTTTCATCGCGGGTAAACTTGAAGCGCGTCACGACCAGCCATACGTCGTCGCGGTCGCTCGAGCGCATATTCGGCGGAAAGCGGCCGAACGGCGCCGAACGGCGCACCACGGTGACGGCCGCCGCGTCCAGCGCCGGGTTGCCGGAGCTGCGCTCGATCTTGATGCCGCCTTCCTTTTGGTAGATGGAGCCGTCCTGAAAAATCGGGATGCTCACCACCAGCTCGCCATACAACTTGTGTCCGTTTTTTTGCGGGAAATTGAGGGTGCCCATGTCCTCGACCCGCTTTTGCATGGTCTTGTAATACATGGCGTAACCGGCTTCCATGGTGCTGGGCGAAATCACGGTCTTGCGCGGACGCTTGTTTTGATCTTCGATGGTTTGGCTGATCTCGGCGCTCATGCGCGCGATGGTTTTTTTAGCCTCCACCAAATCGACGCCGGTGGCGATGGCTTCGGGCGCGGTTTTTTCCGTGATCGGCGCGGCGGCGATCGGCGCCTTCTTGGTTTGGCTCAGCAGTTCTTGCTGCTTGCGCTCCATCTCGGCGATCTTCATCTGGGTTTCTTTGATGCTATCGCCGGTCTCCATCTTGCGCATGTCCGGCAAGGGCGATTTGCTGCGGCCGCTCTCGGCGTTGCCGCCGCCATCCAGATTGGCCTGAGCCAAGGCATCGGCCTTGAGCGGCTTTTGCGCATGCTTGGCGTTGACCAGTATGACTTCGAGGCCGGGATCGGTGGGCGCGAAATGCAAGGCTTCCGGCGCCACGAAATGGACCGCCAGCAAGGCGCCGTGCGCCAGCACCGACACCGCGATGGCAATGACTAAAAAAGTGTTTTGTTGATAATAAGACTTCACGCGCGACCAAACATTGATAGTTGTTACGTCAAAAGAATGGCTGAATTCTACGTCAAAGGCGCCATGTATTGCATATTTTTACCACGGCGCCCCGCCGCTATGCCGCCGGCGCCACGTTCTCCCGCTGAAGCGGCGCCGTTTCCGGGGCCGCAACGGTGTCGCCATCGGCTATCGCGGCCGCCGCGACATGCTGCTCGCCGTTCGGCTCGCCGTCCGGCTCGCCAGCTGGCTGGCCGTCCGGCCCGGCCTCGGCCCGGTCGCCCTCTTCCTCGTCGCCCAGCTCGGCTTCGCCGGTCGCGCTCGCGGCGGCGGCGATTTCCAGCAGCCGCGCCTCGATGCTCAAATCAAGCTCGTCCCAACGCAAGATATCGATCTTGACCTGGGTGCCGCGCGCCACTTGCGGCATGCCCGGCAATTTGATCACCAGTGGAATATCGACCAGGCGCAATACCTCGTCCTTGAGCACCACCGCCTCGACGTGACGCGCCTGCTCCTGGCCCAGCCAGCGCAGACACCAGTAACGTTCCATATTGCTTTGGAAATCGCCATACGCGGCATACGCGGCGTCGAAGCCGGACACGATGGCGAACAGGTTGGCGTCGCGCGGCTTGAACGGCGCCACCAGCGGCGCCGTCACGCCATGCTCGGCGCACGCCAGGATTTGCCACTGATTGACCAGGTCGGTGTAACGGCGCAAGGGCGAGGTGCTCCAGGCATACTGATCCACGCCCAGGCCCTGATGCGGCGCCGCGTGCGTGACCATGCGCACCTGCATCTTGGCGGCCCAGCCGGTGCCGCTACCGCCGCCCTGGCTGCGGTAGATGCCCGGCACGCCATGGTCGTGCATCAACTTGCCCCAGGTGCTGTTGGCGAAGATCATCAGCTCGGCCACGATCTTGTCGAGCGGCGCGCCGCGTTTGCGGCGCGTGACCGTGACCGCGTCGTCCTCGACGTAGAAATTGAAATCGACCCGGTTGTTTTGCTCCGGCTTCAAGCCGAAACCCTCGCGCTTGAGCATGCGGCCTTGTTCGAGCTGCTGCGCCCACAACCACAACAGGCCCAGCTCGGCCTTGTGCGGGTAATCGCCCTCGCCGCTGGCCAGGGTTTCCTCGTTGACCAGCGCGTCGAGATCGTTATGCCGCAAATTGCGCGAAATCGGCACCAGTTCGGCGCGGGTTTCGGTGGATTTCACACTCCAGTCGGCCGGATCGAGGGTCGCGTACAAGGACAGCGCGGGGCAAGATTTGCCTTCGGCCAGGGTGTAGGCGGCCACCACCGAGTCGGGCAGCATGGTGATTTTGTCGCCCGGCATGTACACGGTCGACATGCGCTGGCGCGCCAGCTTGTCGATCGGATCGTCGGGACGGATGCCCAGGCCGGGGGCGGCGATGTGGATGCCAACCCGCACCAAGCCGCCAGCCAGATGCGCCACCGAAAAGGCGTCGTCGATTTCGGTGGTGGTCACGTCGTCGATGGAAAACGCGGCCACGTCCGCGAGCGGCAAGCCGGCCGGCGCGGCCGGCACGCTCAACTCGGGAAAGCCCGGCCCCTTGGGGAAATTTTCGAACAAGAATTTCAACAGGTGCAATTGCTTGGCGCTGGCGATGCCGCCCGTGGCCAGCATCAGGCGCGGCGCGCTGGTGTGCAAATCGTTGCAGGCCGCTTCCAGCGCCTTGTATTCGATACTGTTCTTGTCCGGCTTGAACAACAATTGCAGCACCAGGCTTTGCATGGCCTCGGGCAAGCGCTGGGCCTTCAACTGTTCCACATAGCCGGCCTGGATCAAGGCCTGCTGTTTTTTCTTTTCGATGCCGGCCAGGGCCGCCTTGAGCGAGGCTTCCGGCGCCGCCTTGTAGCGTCCGCGTCCCTTCTTGTAAAAATAGACCGGGGCCGAATGCAGGCTCAAAATCAAGCCGGCCGCCTCGGGCGGCAAGGGCGGGTGGCCGAAGTATTCCGCGCCCAGCTCGGCGAAGCCGAATTCCTCCTGGCCCGCCACTTCCCACAGGAAGTCGAGATCGATCTCGGCCGCGATGGCCTTGGCCGCCTCGTACAACTCGGCCGGCGCGGGCGCCGTGTATTGCAGCAGCACATCCTTGAGCTTGACCTTGGTGCGCTTGCCGCTGGCCATCTCGACTTGATAAGCCTCGCCCGCTTGCGACAAGACGGTGCCAACCTTGAAATCGCCGGACTCTTCGAAAAATAGATTCATTGCTCTGTTCTTATGCTTGGTTCATGAATGGGGGGACGCTGACATCGGCCGCCGCCCGGTCCGGCGGCGCGGCGCGGGTCGGGGTCAGCGCCAGTACGGCGGGTAAAAACACTTCGGTCACCAGCAGCCAGCCGCGCCCGCGCCGGTACAGGCAGCGCCGCGCGTACAGGGCGCCGGCGTGCGGCGCGCGCAGGCCGAGCGCGGCGCGCGCGCGCGCGACCAGCGGATGGCCCTCGGGCAGGCGCGCGAATTGCAACGCGCCACGGCGCACCCGATGGTCGCCGAACAAAATGCTGCCCAGCGAGCGCTCGCCCAGCGCGCTGAACAAGGGCCAATCGCTGGCCGTGGCGCTCAGCGGCACCACGGTGTGGCCGAACACCACCGGCACGCCTTCGCAGCGTAGCAAGACTTCGCGTTGCCAGACCCGGGCGCGCGGCGCCACGCCGATGACGCCCGCCTCGTCGCTCAAGCAAGGCGCGCCGGCCTGGCGCAGCACTTGCACCCGGAAGGCGGCGCTGTGGGCCTTGAGCTTGGCGGTGAGCGAACCGTCGCCCGCCAGCCAGGGCCGCAGCGCGGCCGGCGCGCTCAGCGCGTTCAAATGGGCATGCCACCGCGCCAGGCGCAACGCGCGCCCGCTCACGACGGCGCGCCTTCGATGCCGCAAAACGCCAGCACCGGGGCCAGATAATCGGCGAATTCGGCGATGCCGTGGTCGCTGCCGTCGATCACCAACTGGCGCG
This sequence comes from Janthinobacterium sp., assembly GCA_043787615.1. Classification (GTDB taxonomy): domain Bacteria; phylum Pseudomonadota; class Gammaproteobacteria; order Burkholderiales; family Burkholderiaceae_D; genus Janthinobacterium. The sequence continues at coordinate 12,411 of JAYVUV010000192.1, forward strand.
CGCCCGCATAGTGCGCCACCATGTCGCGATAGTCCAGCACTTCGTCGCCACTGGCCGCGATCAGGAAATAGCGTTCCGGCGCGGTAACGCGCGGCACCGCCAAGTCGCGCAACTGGTCGATGTATTCCCGCTTGAACTCGAACGGCTGGTCCGAATGGTAAGCGCTGCTCACGCCCACGTGGCGCTCCAAGTCCTTGAGCGGAGTCACGGCTGGATTGAGCAACACCGCGCGGCAGCCCAGCCGTTCGGCCAGATGGGTGGCGTAATAACCTCCCAGCGAGGAGCCGACGATGCTCAGCGCGGCCGGATCGGCCCCGGCCGTCAAGGACAGCGCCAAGGCGATGGCTTCTTCGGGCGAGGCCGGCAATTGCGGGCAACTATACTCGGCCGCGCGGCCCAGTTGCGCCATGCGCTGTCCCATCAAGCGCGCCTTCATCGAAACGGGCGAGGAACGAAATCCGTGCAGATACAGGATCATGGCGCCAGCGCCCGCAAAATTTTCTGATGCACGCCGCCGAAGCCGCCATTGCTCATGACCACGATGCGGTCGCCCGGCTTGGCCGCCGCCGCGATGGCCGCCACCAGGGCGTCGAGCTGCTCGAAACTGCTGGCCGCCGCGCCCAGCGGGGCCAGCGCGTCGGCCAGGCTCCAGCCCAGCGCCTCGCGGCCACCAAAACCGAACACCAGATCGGCCTCGGCCAAGCTGCCCGGCAAGGCTTGCTTCATGGCGCCCAGTTTCATGGTGTTCGAGCGCGGCTCCAGCACGGCCAGGATGCGTCCCGGGCCGCCGGCCGCGCGCAATTGCTGGCGCAAGCCGCCCACGGTGGTGGCGATGGCGGTCGGGTGGTGGGCGAAATCGTCGTAGACGGTGATGTCGTTGACCACGCCGCGCACTTCCATGCGCCGTTTGACGTTCTCGAAGCGGGCCAGCGAGTCGATCGCCTGACCGATCGGCACGCCCACATGGCGCGCCGCGCCTATGGCCGCGAGGGCGTTGGCGCGGTTGTGGCGCCCGCTCAGGGACCAGCGCACCCGGCCTTGGGCCACGCCCTGGAATAGCACCTCGAAAGCGCCATCCTCGTGCTCTTCCATGCGCCATTGCGCGTCGCCGGCTTGGCCGAAGCGTTCCCGCTCGCTCCAGCAACCGCGCCCCAGCACCCGCGCCAAAGTCGCCTCGTCGGCGTTGACCAGCAGCCGGCCGATACCGGGCACGGTGCGCACCAAATGGTGGAACTGGGTCTCGATGGCGCCGAGATCGGGGAAGATGTCGGCGTGATCGTATTCCAGGTTATTCAAAATGGCGGTCTTGGCGTGGTAGTGCACGAACTTGCTGCGCTTGTCGAAAAAAGCCGTGTCGTATTCATCGGCTTCGATGACGAAGAAGTCCGATGGCGCGTCCTTGCCGGACAATCTGGCCGAGATGCCGAAGTTCATGGGCACGCCGCCGATCAGGAAGCCGGGCGAGTAGCCGGCGTCCTCCAATATCCAGGCCAGCATGGCCGAGGTGGTGGTTTTGCCATGGGTGCCGGCCACCGCCAAGACCCACTTGTCGCGCAAGATATGCTCGCCGATCCATTGCGGCCCCGAGGTGTAGGGCAGGCTGCGGTTCAGGATTTCCTCGACCAGCGGATTGCCGCGCGAGACGACATTGCCGATCACATATAAGTCCGGCGCCAAGCTTATCTGCTCGGGACCGAAACCCTGGATCAACTCGATGCCTTGCGCTTCGAGCTGGGTACTCATGGGGGGATAGACGTTGGCGTCGCAACCGGTGACGCGGTGGCCCGCTTCCTTGGCCAGGACAGCCAGGCCGCCCATGAAGGTGCCGCAAATGCCGAGTATATGAATATGCATGAATATAAGTGCGCGAGAAGTGGGCGGTACGCCAAGCAAGCCGAGTAAGCCGAGTAAGATAGCGATTTTACCCGACCCGGTGGTTTTTTCCGGTTCGGGGTATGATCTGGTCCATATGACGAACGCATTTGACGACGCCCAAGCGCTGCGCAACCAGATCGCCGCCACCGCCGCGCGCTTGATCGCCCGGGACGGGGCCGACTACGGCACGGCCAAACGCAAGGCCGCGCGCCAGGTTCTGGGCGAGCAGCAAGCCGGCGCCCATTTGTTGCCGGACAATGGCATGATCGAGGAGGAGGTCAGGCGTTACCAGAGTCTGTTTTTGGCCGACACCCAGCCGGCGCGGCTGGCGCGCTTGCGCGCCGTGGCGCTGCAAGTGATGACGGCACTGGAGCGCTTCCACCCCTATATCGACGGCGCCGTGTTCAACGGCACCGCCGGCGAGCACGCCGAGATCCACTTGCAATTGTTCGCCGACAGCGCCAAGGAAATCCAGATTTTTTTGCTCGACAAAAACGTGGCGCTCGATATCTCGACCACGCCGCACTTTAAGGGGCAGCGCCATGATCCGGTCGAAACCGTCAGTTTTTTGTGGCACGGGGAAGCCGTGCACGCGGCCTTGTACGAGCTGAACGATCTGCGCGGCGCGCGCAAGATGAAAAGCGACGGCAGCCCGGCGCGCGTCGACGCGGCCGGTTTGCGCGCCTTGATGGCCGGCGCCGTGCCGCCGACCGCGCCGGCCTAGCGCGGCCGGACCGGTCACTCCCGCCTCCGCTTCCGCCCTTACTTTTACTCACGATACGGCGCAGTCCATGAAAAAAAACCATTTCCTCGCCTACGGCGCGATCGCCCTGCTGTTCGGCGCCAGCGGCGCCTATGTCGCCAGCAAGCAAACCGCCGCGCCGCTGGTCACGGCGGCCCCGGCCGGCGTGACCGGACCGGTGCAAGCCCTGTTCGCCCAGCGCCTGGACGACGCCGGCGGCAAGCCGCAAGCCTTGGCGCAATGGCGCGGCAAGCCGCTGCTGGTCAATTTTTGGGCGCCCTGGTGCGCGCCCTGTGTCCAGGAAATGCCGGAGCTGTCCACGCTGCAAAACGAGGTGGCCGGCAAAAACCTGCAAATTATCGGGATCGGCATCGATTCCCCAAGTAATATCGCGCAGTTCACCCAGCGGTTAAAGATCAGCTACCCGATTTACGTGGCCGGCATGAGCGGCACCGATTTGTCGCGCCAGTTAGGCAATCAGGCCGGCGGCTTGCCCTACACGGTCTTGATCGGCGCCGACGGCCAGGTCAAGAAGACCTATCTGGGACGTTTGCAATTCGACCAGTTGCGCAAGGATTTGGCCGCCCTGTGAATTCGCTCGCGCCCGGCGCGCCCGTCGGCCACCATCTTATGCTTGCCAATGCCCACCTTTGGCGGCAAAATGCGGAACTTTCTGTAAAGCGGTCTTAACAAAATGGCAAAAAACCTGCTACTGCTCAATGGTCCCAACCTGAATTTGCTGGGTACCCGCGAGCCGGAGGTTTATGGCGCGACCACCCTGGCCCAGGTCGAACAAGCGGCCAGCGAGCAAGCCGCGGCGGCCGGCGCGCGCCTGCTTTGTTTTCAAAGTAATCACGAAGGCGCCTTGATCGACCGCATACACGCCGCGCGCGGCGAGGCGGTGGACGCGATCGTGATCAATCCGGGCGGCTTGACCCACACCAGCGTGGCCTTGCGCGACGCGCTGGCGGGCGTGGCGATTCCATTCATCGAAGTCCATATCTCGAATATTTACCAACGCGAAGCGTTTCGGCACCATTCATTTCTCAGCGCCATCGCGCGAGGCACGATCTGCGGCCTGGGCATCGAGGGATATCGGCTGGCCATCGACTTTGTGCTTAAAACACGTTAATCTTCGGCATCTGCCCGCATTAGCGCGGTGGCGCATGGATGGCGCCACCGTTTTACTCCATAACAAATAATTCCAAGGGGTTGTACATGGATCTACGAAAACTCAAGACATTGATCGACCTGGTCGCCGAATCGGATATCGCCGAGCTCGAAGTGACCGAAGGCGAAAGCAAGGTCCGCATTGTCAAATCGTCGGCCATGCCGCAAAACCAGATGGTCATGATGCAACCGCAAGGCATGCCCTACCAGCAGGCGCCCGCGCACAGCGCGCCGGCGGCCGCCCCGGCGGCTCCGATCGCCGCCGAACCGACCGGTTATATCGTCAAATCGCCCATGGTCGGCACCTTTTACCGCTCGTCCGCCCCGGGCAGCCCGGCGTTTGTCGAGATCGGCTCCACGGTCAAGGAAGGCGAAACCGTGTGCATCATCGAAGCGATGAAACTGCTCAATGAAATCGAGACCGACCAAGCCGGCGTCGTGACCCAGATCCTGGTGGAAAATGGCCAGCCGGTCGAATTCGGCCAACCCCTGTTTGTGATAGGCTAAGCTTGTCGCCGCGGCCGGCGACGGCCTGACCGGCCCATACCGGTCATCTTCACTCACCAGATGTTTCGCCGGCACGCCGGCCCTCTCACAGACCTACGCCAACCTACCATGTTTGAAAAAATCCTCATTGCCAACCGCGGTGAAATCGCCCTCCGTATCCAGCGCGCCTGCCGCGAAATGGGCATCAAGACCGTGGTGGTCCACTCCGAAGCGGACAAGGACGCCAAATACGTCAAGCTGGCCGACGAATCGGTGTGCATCGGGCCGGCAACCTCGACCCTGAGTTATCTGAACATGCCGGCCATCATCAGCGCGGCCGAGGTGACCGACGCCGAGGCGATTCATCCCGGCTATGGCTTCTTGTCGGAAAACGCGGACTTCGCCGAACGGGTGGAAAAATCGGGCTTCGTCTTCATCGGCCCCCGCTCCGAATCGATCCGCCTGATGGGTGACAAGGTATCGGCCAAGCAAACCATGATCAAAGCCGGGGTGCCTTGCGTGCCGGGTTCGGAAGGCGCGTTGCCGGACGATCCCAAGGTGATCGTGCAAATCGCGCGCAAGGTCGGCTATCCCGTCATCATCAAGGCGGCCGGCGGCGGCGGCGGGCGCGGCATGCGCGTGGTGCACACCGAGGCGGCCCTGCTCAACGCGGTGGCCATGACCAAGACCGAAGCCGGCACTGCCTTCGGCAACCCGGAAGTGTATATGGAAAAATATCTGGAAAATCCGCGCCACGTGGAAATCCAGATCCTGGCCGACGAGCATAAAAACGCGGTGTGGCTGGGCGAGCGCGATTGCTCGATGCAGCGCCGCCACCAAAAAGTGGTGGAAGAGGCGCCGGCCCCCGGCATCGCGCGCAAGCTCATCGAAAAGATCGGCGACCGTTGCGCCGAGGCTTGCCGCAAGATCGGCTACCGCGGCGCCGGCACTTTTGAATTTTTGTATGAAAACGGCGAATTTTATTTCATCGAAATGAACACCCGGGTCCAGGTCGAGCATCCGGTCACCGAGATGATCACCGGCATCGACATCGTGCAAGAACAGATCCGCATCGCCTATGGCGAAAAGCTGCGTTTCCGCCAGCGCGACGTGATGCTGTCCGGTCACGCCATCGAATGCCGCATCAACGCCGAGGACCCGTTCAAGTTCACCCCCTCGCCCGGCAAGATCGTGGCCTGGCATACCCCGGGCGGCCCCGGGATCCGGGTCGACTCGCACGCCTATGCCGGTTATTATGTGCCACCGCACTACGATTCGATGATCGGCAAAGTCATCGCTTACGGCGCCACGCGCGACCAGGCCATCAAACGCATGCAGATCGCGCTATCGGAAATGGTGGTCGAGGGAATTTCGACTAATATTCCGCTACACCGTGAATTGATGATCGACGCCCGCTTCATCGAGGGCGGCACCAACATTCATTATCTGGAACAGAAACTGGCCGACATGCCGGTGCTGCCCAAAGGCTTGGGCCAGGAGCGCCCCAGCATCGCCAATAAATCGGAAATCAAGGCTGAAGTATGAGTTGGACCGAAATCGTCATCGACATCGCGCTGGAGCACGCCGAGGCCCTGTCGGACGCCTTGATGGAGGCGGGCGCCCTGTCGGTGTCGGTGGAGGATGCCGACGAAGGCACCGAGGCGGAACGGCCGCTGTTCGGCGAACCGGGCATGGAACCGAAGGAAGCGGCTTGGGAACACAGCCGGGTGGTGGCCTTGACCGAGGTCGACGCCGATCAACGCGCCATCGTGGCGGCCGCCGCCGAGGCGGTCGGCTTGCGCGCCGCGCCGCCGTTCACGCTGCGCCCGGTGGCCGAACAGGATTGGGTGCGTTTGACCCAATCGCAATTCGCGCCCATCCATATCGGCAAGCGCATCTGGGTGGTGCCAAGCTGGCACGAGGCGCCGGACCCGGACGGCTTGATTCTGGAACTCGATCCCGGCCTGGCCTTCGGCACCGGCAGCCACCCGACCACCCGCTTGTGCATGGAATGGCTGGAGGCGCACCCGGCGCCGGACAAGACCGTGCTCGATTACGGCTGCGGTTCCGGCATCCTGGCCATGGTGGCCAAGAAACTGGGCGCCAAGCTGGTCACCGGCGTCGATATCGACCCGCAAGCGATCGAATCGGCCGCCGAGAACGCCGCGCGCAACCGCTGCGAGATCGACTACTTTTTGCCGGACAGCTTCGCCACCTCGGCACACGCCCAGGCTCGCTTCGACGTGGTGGTGGCCAATATTTTGTCTAGCCCCCTCAAGGTGATGGCACCCATGCTGTCGGGCCGGGTCGCGCCCGGCGGCGCGCTGATCCTGTCCGGCGTGCTGGCGCGCCAGGCCGAGGAAGTGGCGCGCGCTTACGCCCCCTTCATCGCGCTCGGCGTCTGGGCCGAACTCGATGGCTGGGTCGCCCTGCACGGCAGGCTCGGCAGCGATACCGTGCCGCCCGCGCGTCACCAAGACAGCTAAGCGGCGATGGCGCTCGCCACTAAATGCCCCCATTGCAGCACGATATTTCGGGTCGCCGCCGACCAGTTGAAATTGCGTGGGGGCATAGTACGTTGCGGCTCTTGCAAGCAAGTCTTTGACGGCAACGCCGCCCTGGTCGATCCGGCCGCGACGGCCATGGCGACCGCCGATCTGCCGCCGGCCGGCCCCTCGGTCTTTTTCCCCAACACAGTGACGACGCCGGAGCCGGCGTCGGCCCCGGTCCCGGTCCCGGCCTCGACTCCGTTGGCATCGTCCGCCGGCCCGGCCGCCGCGACGGCCGCCGGAACCCCGGCCGGCCCGGCGCCCGACAAGCTCGCGCCGGCCGCGCCACCGACGCCGCAGCGCGCGTTGCCCCATCCGCCCGAGCCGCAAGCGGCGGCGCCCGCCGAGCGTCGGCGTACCGAGCGTGTCGAGATCGCGCCGCTTCCAGCCGCCGACGCGGCGAAACCGGTATCCGGGCTCGACAAATTTGCCGAATTCCGCCCCTTGCCGGAGCATCGGCGCGAGTTCGACACCACCGGCGATTTCTTGCCGTCGCACGAAACCCATGTCGTGCCGGTCGTGACGCCCGGCTCCAAGGCGGCGCTCGACAAATTCGTCGAGTTCCGCCCGCCGCCGGAATACCGGCTCGAATTCGAGGACGCTAAACCGTTCGCGACAGGACCAAAACAAGCGCTCGACAAGACGGCCGTGCAAGCCGCCGCGCGCGGTTACCGACAGGAGCCGCAGCGCCCGGCCTATCCGACCGCGCGCGACATCAGAAAAGACGAGCCGCCCGCCGCGCCGGCCCCCGCGCGGCCGCCCGAACCGAAACGGCCGCCGGAGCCGGAGCCGGCGCCGACGCCGCGGAAAGCCGATACCGTCTCGCCGACGCCGCAGAAAGCCGATGCCGTCACGGCCCCGGCCGTTGTCGCGCCGGTGGTGCCGCCACCCGCGCCGACTCCGGTGGCGGTGGAGGCCACGCCACCACTGGCCTCGACGGCCGATCTGGCACTGCTCGATCAAGTGGACGAGTATATTGTCGCCGCGCCCCCGCCCGACCACGACGAGGCGCTCGATGCGGTCGCGCCGGCCGAAGGAAAGCGGGCGGCGCTTGAGATTGCTGTCGATGCGGCCCCACCCGAGCGCGACGATGCCTTGAAAGCGGCCACGCCGGCCGATGTGCGGTCGCTGGAAACGCAAACGCTCAAGGCGGCCTCCAACGAGGCGGCGCCCGTCGAGGCCGACTTGGTCGAGGCGGCGCCGCTGGAGGCGCCTGCGACCCGGGGAATGCAAATTGAGGTGGCATCGCCCGCGCTGGCAACGGTGCAAGCCGCACCGCTTGAGGCGCAGCCGATCGCGGCGTCACGGATTGACCCGCCCTTGGTCGAGGCGCAAGCGGTCCAGGCGTCGCAGATTGACGCGCCCTGGGTTGAGGCGGCAGCGACAAAGGCGCAGCCAAGCGAGGCGTTGCAGATCGCGGCGCCGTTGCTGAAGGCGGCGTCGGTCGCGGCGCAGCCGAGCCAGACGGCAGAGATAGAAACCGCATCGGTCGACGCCGCACCGGCCGAATCGGCACCGCTCGAGGCCGCCCCGGTCGAGGTCGTGAGCGGTCGGGCCACGCCGGCGACAGCGCCACCGCTGGAGGCCACGCCGGCCGCGCTTGCATCCGTCGAGCTCGCGCCGGCCGAAGTCGCGGCCATTGACGCGCCGGCCGAGGCATCGTCCGACGCCGCGACGCCGGCCGCATCGGCAACCGAAAGCGACCCGATCGACCCGCCGCCGGAAGGCGAACCGGCGCCGGTGCTGGAAAGTGACACCGACCATGAATTGGTCGATTCCGAATCGGGCGTGGTCGAGATAGGCCATGCGACGCCGCTGACGGCGGCCGAGGAAGCCGGCTTTGTCGAGTCGCGCTTTGTCGAAAACCGCGCCGCCAAAAAAGCGGCGCGCGCCAGCGCCGCCCGTTCCCGGGCGGCCCGCACCAAGCTCTCGAGCGCCGCGCCGGAAGTAGCGCCATCGGCCGAAGCGAGCGAAGCCGCCCTCCCGCCAAGCGAGGAAGTGGCCGCCGCCCCGCCGCCGGAAGACGAGGCCGACCAGCCGGCGGACCGGGGCACGAGCGCGGCCGGCGGCACCAGCCTGGCCGTGATTGCCCCGGCGGCCGAAGCGCGCCTGGACGAACCCGGCTTCGTCAAGCAGGGCCGGCGGCGGCAACGGGCCGGCCGCGCCATGCGCGTGCTGATGGGCCTGGGCTCGCTCGGCCTGGTCGTCGTCTTGCTGGCGCAGGGCATGACCACCTACCGCAATCAATTGGCGGCCCAGGTGCCCCAGCTCAAGCCGCTGCTGGTGCAGGCCTGCGGCGTGATCGGCTGCGTGGTCGACCTGCCGGCCCAGATCGACACGCTCAGCATCGAACAAGGCGAACTGCAAACCCTGGCCGAAAACAAATTTTCTTTCGTGACCGTGCTGCGCAACCAAAGCGGCAGCGCCCAGGTCTGGCCGCATCTGGAGTTGACCCTCACCGACGGCAACGACAAGGCGGTGCTGCGCCGGGTCTTTGCGCCGCCGGAATATTTGAGCGGACCGGCCGAGCAAGCCAAGGGCTTCGCCGCGCGCTCCGAATCGACCGTTAAATTGCACTTCGAATTAGCCCAGCTCAAAGCATCTGGCTACCACATCGCTATTTTCTACCCTTAATCTTATGACCCACACCTCGCTGATCTGCGGCTCGCTCGCCATCGACGTCATCATGCAATTCGAAGGACGCTTCGGCGAAACGCTACTGGCCGACCAGCTGCACAAAGTCAACGTGTCCTTCCTGGTGCCGACCATGCGCACCGAGTTCGGCGGTTGCTCCGGCAATATCGCCTACAACCTCAAGTTACTGGGCGGCGAGCCGCGCATCGTCGGCGTGATGGGCCAGGACAGCGCGGCCTATCTGGCGCGGCTGGAAAAGCTGGACATCTCGACCAAGAATATTTTGATCAAGGCCGACAGCTACAACGCCCAATGTTTCGTCACGGCCGATGCCGACAATAACCAGATCAACGCCTTTCATCCGGGCGCCATGTCCTTCGCGCACGAAAACAAGGTGGCCGACGCCGGTCCGGCGCGGGTCGCCATCATTTCGCCGGACGGCCATCTGGGCATGCTGCAACACGCCAGCGACTTGGCCGGCCTGGGCCTGCCCTTCATTTTCGACCCGGGCCAGCAAATGCCGATGTTCAGCGGCGCCCAGTTGATCGACTTCATCGACAAGGCCACCTACGTCACCGCCAACGATTATGAAATCGAATTGTTGATGGACCGTACCGGCTTGAGCCTGCCCGAGATCGCCGGCCGGCTCGAGGCGCTGATCGTCACGCGGGGCGAAAAAGGTTCCGAAATCTACACCGGCGGCAAGCGCATCGACATCCCGGCCGTCACCGCCGAGGCGGAGCTGGACCCGACCGGCTGCGGCGACGCCTACCGCGCCGGCCTGCTGTTCGGCATCACCAACGGCTTGAACTGGGAAACCACGGGCCGCCTTGCCAGCCTGATGGGTGCCATCAAAATCGCCCACAAGGGCGCGCAAAACCATCGCCCGAGCGGCGCCGAAATCGGCGACCGCTTCGAAGCCGCCTTCGGCTACCGCTACCAATAAGCAACCCATCACGACCAGGCCTTGCCTGGAGCTTGCCGGCAAGGCCAACCCGGCACGTGCAGCGCAATCTGCACACGCCAAGCCGGCACGCCGCTGGTCGGCTAGGCGGGCGGCTTCCTCCTCATGATCGCCCACGACAGCATGACAAACAGATAGGCGCCGGCGATCTTATCTGTTCGCCCAGCGCGAAAGCCACTGTTCGCTGCGGCGAACACGTCGTTCGATCTTGCCCGCCTTATCAAATCCCATCCCAAGCGCGATCATGGCCATTCTTCAACGATGACGATAGGAAATGGACATGGAAACGCATCACAAACACGTCGCACTGGTCACGGGCGCGAACAAGGGGATTGGTCTGGAAATAGCGCGCCAACTCGGCCAGGCGGGCGTGACCGTCTTGCTGGCGGCGCGCGATAGCGGGCGCGGCGACGCCGCCGCCGCCCTGCTGCGCGGCGAGGGACTCGACGTCCACCCGATCGTGCTGGACGTGAGCGACGCGGCCAGCGTCGAGCAAGCCGCCGCCTCGATCGGCGCGCGGCACGGGCGGCTCGATATTTTGGTCAACAACGCGGGCATCAACCTGGCCGGCGACGGTCCACCCGGCGGCGCGTCGGTCGAGGTGGCGCGCCGCGTGTTCGAGACCAATTTCTTCGGCCCGCTCGCGGTCACGCAAGCCATGCTGCCGCTGTTGCGCCAGGCGCCGTCCGGCCGCATCGTCAACATGTCGAGCACGCTCGGTTCGATCGCGGGCAACGCCGACAAAAGCTCGCCCTATTACGAGGCCCGCTTGATCGGCTATAACGCCTCGAAAGCGGCGCTCAATATGTTGACCGTTCAATTGGCCGGCGAGTTACGCGATAGCCACATCGTGGTCAATTCGGCCTGCCCCGGCTATGTCAAAACGGACCTGACCGGCAACGCCGGCTATTTGTCGCCGGCGCAAGCGGCCGTGCTGCCGGTCAAGCTCGCGCTGCAAAGCGACGTCGAACCGCAGGGTCGATTCGTCAGCGCGGACGGATCGGTGGCTTGGTAATCGGCTGAGTCCGGGGGCCGGCCGCTGACACTAGCG
>JAYVUV010000193.1:0-5195 GCA_043787615.1 Janthinobacterium sp.
CGGTCCATATTTCGCCGCTTTCTCGGCCAATAGCTCGCTATTGGCACTGCGAAATCGTCAAAATCTGGCCTCGTCCAGCGCATTTCTCGCTTCGACTCCTCAAGTCCGACAGGCTGCTAGGGCAGGCGGTCTTCCTCGTCCAGCATGTCTTCCGGCGCGTTGACGGCGGGAATGGTGTATTTTTCCTCGGCCCAGGCGCCCAGGTCGATTTGTTTGCAGCGCTCCGAGCAAAACGGGCGGTACCTATTCTTTTCGGTCCATTCGACCTTGGCCGAGCAGGTGGGGCAATGAACGACGGTCATGATAATCCAGGATAAAGCGCGCGTTAGAAATTACAGAGCGTGAGCTCGAACGGGATGTCGTCTTCCAGCGGCTTCGGCTTCATGTCGCCGCCCTGTTTGGTGAAACGCACCCACAGCATGTATTTGTTGGCCGAGATTTCGGGAATCGCGCACAAGTCTTCGGCCAGGGTCAGTCGCAGCATTTGGTAGACCTTGCCTTGCAACATTTGTTGATAACTGCCGGTGGCGGCGATCATCTTGACCGGGCCGCCCGAATCGCGCAGCAGGCGCAGCACCAGGGCCAGGGCGTCGAACAAGGGCGCCAGCGGCGCGAACCAGGTGATGATGTCGCCGTAGCGTTGCTCGGCGCTGCGTTTTTGCCAGGCGAAGTAGGAGGGCAGATCGAATTCGCAGGCGCCGCCGGGGATGATGGTGCGGCCGCGTATGCTCATCAACCATTCATTGTCGCGGATGTTTTGCCCGGTCTTGCCTTGGGCCGCCACCAGGGCGCCGCTGACGGTGTCGAGTTCGGCCAAGATGGCGTCCAGGGTGTCGGCCGCCACGTTGGGGTTGGAGCGGTAGCTGAGCAGGCTCTGACGCTGTCGCTCCAATTCTTGCAGCAAGTCGGACTTCAGATCGGCGCGGCCGGCCACTTCCAGCATGTCGAAGATCGTGGCCAGGGCGACGTGGTGTTGCATCGGGTGTTCTTGGTGAACGAAGAACTTGAATTTCTCGTACAGGTCTTCCAGCCGCAACAACGTGCGTATGCGCTCGTTGAAAGGGTATTCGTAGACGATCAAAATGACATCCCTCTAAAGGTGGACCCGCGTAGCATCCCGTGATTCTGAACCAAGCGCCGCGAAATTACAAACGTTGCGATGGTGTTGTTGCCATTCTTTCAGAAAGTGACAGGTATTGCTGGTGCAGGCGCTCGATCTGGGAGGTGAGCGCTTCGAGCCCGTCATCGTTGATGATAACGTCATCGGCCGCCGCCAGCCGCACGGCACGCGGCACCTGTGTCGCCATGATGGCCCTCACTTGCGCCTCTGGCAAGCTATTGCGTGCCATCACGCGCGATATTTGCAGCGCTTCGGGGCAGTCCACCACCAGCACGCGCCGCACACGCTCGCGCCAGGCGCCCGACTCGACCAGCAGCGGCACGGCGAAGATCAGGTAGGCGCCGTCGGCCCGGGCCGCTTCATCTTCGCAGGCGGCGCGGATCAGGGGATGCAGGATGGCTTCCAGGCGCAACTTGGCGGCGCCGTCGGCGAACACCAGGGTGCGGATGGCGGCCCGGTCCAGCGCGCCGTCGGCCCGTACATAGGCGGGGCCGAAGGTGGCCAGCAGGGCCGGCATGGCTTGCCCGCCCGGTCCCGTCAAGCGGTGAGCGACCTGGTCGCTGTCGATCACGGCTGCGCCCCGGGCGGCGAACAGATCGGCGACCGTGCTCTTGCCGCTGCCGATGCCGCCGGTCAAGCCGACGCTGAAACGGGTGGCGGGTCGGGACATCTCAGTGCAACACGCCGGACGTCCATCGCGCCAGCTGCTCGCCCCACACCAGCGCGATCATGCCGGCCCCGGCCAGGTACGGGCCGAACGGAATCGGCACATTGCGGCCGTGGCCGCGAAACAGGATCAGGCACATACCGACCACCGCGCCCACCGCCGACGACAACAGGATGATGACGGGTAGCATGGCCCAGCCGAACCAGGCGCCCAGGGCGCCCAGCAGCACGAAGTCGCCGCCGCCCATGCCGTCGGTCTTGCGCACCAGTTTGTAGAGCAGGTTGATCAGCCACAGGATCAGGTAGCCGGCGATGGCGCCCAGCACGGCGTCGCGCAGGGGCACCTGGGTCGCGTCCAGATTGAGCAACAGGCCCGCCGCCAGCAGCGGGTAGGTCAGACTGTCGGGCAGCAACTGGGTGTCGAAGTCGATGAAGGTCATGGCGATCAGGCTGTAGGCGAAAAACAGCGCCGCCATGCCTTTGACGCCGCCGCCGAAGTGCCAGATCAGCCCGAACGAGATCAGGCCGGTGGCCAGTTCGATCAAGGGGTAGCGCGGCGAGATCGGCGCCTTGCACGCGCTGCATTTGCCGCGCAGCGCCAGATAGCTCAGCACGGGAATGTTTTCCAGCGCCGTGATCTGGTGTCCGCAATGCGGGCATTTCGAGCGCGGCAGCGACAGATTGAAACGGTCGGTGTGCGGCAAATGGCGGAAGCGGGCGATGCGCGGCATGTCCTCGCCCATGTATTCGACCACGTAGTTGTCGGTCTCGCGCTCGATCATTTTTGGCACGCGGTAAATCACCACGTTGAGAAAACTGCCGATCAGCAGGCCGAACACCAGGGCCAGGAGGGCGGCGGCCAGGCTGGCCGGGGCAGCAAACAGCAGGGAGTCTTGCAGCATCGTATGAGTTCCGCAACGGATGGAATAGGGGTGGCCATGCGGCCGCGTTAGCCGCCATTAGACCATCGCGCCCGGGCCGCCGGCTAGCCTTAATACGCGATTTGACCATTTTAGCGCGCGCCGGTGCACCAGGCCCATGCAAACGGCCGCCGGCGCCTCGATGCGAGACGGCGGCGGCCGTGTTGGGTGGGGTGTCGATCGTTTAAACGACGGCGCCCAATTTAAAGATCGGCAAGTACATGGCGATGACCAAGCCACCGATGATGATGCCCAGGATGGACATGATGAGCGGTTCCATCAGGCTGGCCAGCTGGGCCACGGCCTCGTCGACTTCGGCTTCGAAGAAGTCCGCCACCTTGCCCAGCATGGCGTCGAGCGAACCCGATTCCTCGCCGATCGATACCATCTGTGTCACCATGCTAGGGAACACATCGGCGTTTTGCATCGCCACCGTCAAGCTGGTGCCGGTGCTCACCTCGTTTTGAATCCGCTTGGTGGCGTCCGCATACACGGCGTTGCCGGCCGCGCCGCCCACCGAGTCGAGCGATTCGACCAGCGGCACGCCGGCCGCGAACATGGTGGCCAGGGTACGGGTCCAGCGGGCGATGGTGGCTTTGCGGATCACGTCGCCGAAGATGGGGGCCTTGAGCAAGACGCGATCCATGAAGTGCTGCATCTTGATAGAGCGGCGCCACGATTGCATAAAGAAATAGACCGAGCCAAAGATGCCGCCAAAGATCAGGTACCACCATTGCACGAAGAATTCCGAGATGCCCATCACCACCAGAGTGGGTGCCGGCAGCGAGGCGCCGAAGCTGGAAAACACTTGTTTGAACGCCGGCACCACGAAGATCATGATGACGGCGGTGACGATGAAGGCGATGGCGAGAATCGAGATCGGATAGGTCAGAGCCGACTTGATCTTGGCCTTCATGGCGATGGTTTTTTCCTTGTAGATCGCCAAGCGGGTCAGCAAATCTTCCAGAATACCGGCTTGTTCGCCGGCCCCCACCAGGTTGCAAAACAGGGGATCGAAATACAGCGGATACTTGCGAAACGCTTGATTGAGGCTGGTGCCGGTCTCGATATCGCTGCGCAAATCGAGCACAAGCTTGGCCACGGACGGATTGGCGTGGCCCTTGCCGACGATGTCGAACGATTGCAGCAGCGGCACGCCGGCCTTCATCATGGTGGCGAGCTGGCGTGTGAACAGGGAAATATCCTTGTCGGTGATTTTTTTGCCGCTGCGGTAAGTTTTTTTCTTGACCTTGGTGACCATGATGCCTTGGCGGCGCAAGGTCACGTTGACGATGGCCTCGCCGCCGGCGCGCAGTTCGCCGCGCACCGTTTTACCGGTCTTGTCCTTGCCTTCCCAGGCAAAGATCGATTCCTTGACCCGGTTGCTCGGCGCCGCGCGTGATGATGTTGCCATAATTTACTTCCTATTCGTTGGTACAGCCTAAGACTTCTTCTAGACTGGTCAAACCTTGTTTGACCTTCATCAAACCGGAACGGCGCAGCGATTTGACGCCCTCGGCCTCGGATTGGCGCGCGATTTCAGCCGCGTTGCCGTGCGCCAGAATGATTTTTTCGATTTCCTGGGTGATCGGCATGATTTGATAGATGCCGACCCGACCCTTGTAGCCGCCGCCGTTGCAACGCTCGCAGCCGACCGGACCGTACGGCCGCCAGCTGCCGTCCAGTTCCTCTTCCAGGAAGCCGGCCTTGAGCAAGATCTCGTCCAGGATCTCGACCGGTTGCTTGCACACGCACAGGCGGCGCGTCAAGCGCTGGGCCGTGATCATGATCACCGAGGAAGCGATATTGAAGGGCGCCACGCCCATGTTCATCAAGCGCGTCAAGGTCGATGGCGCGTCGTTGGTGTGCAAAGTGGAAAACACCATGTGGCCGGTCTGGGCCGCCTTGATGGCGATGTCGGCCGTTTCCAGGTCGCGGATCTCGCCCACCATGATGATGTCCGGATCTTGCCGCAAGAACGATTTGAGCGCGACCGGGAAGGTCAAGCCGGCGCGGTCGTTGACGTTCACTTGATTCACGCCCGGCAAGTTAATCTCGGCCGGATCTTCCGCGGTCGAGATGTTGATGCCCGGCTTGTTGATCACGTTCAAGCACGTGTAGAGCGAGACGGTCTTGCCCGAGCCGGTCGGCCCCGTCACCAGCACCATGCCGTAGGGACGCTGGATGGCTTCGAGCAGCAATTCCTTTTGATCGGGGTCGTAACCGAGCGCGTCGATGCCCATCTGGGCCTGGGTCGCGTCCAAAATCCGCATCACCGTCTTTTCGCCGAACAAGGTGGGCAAGGTGCTGACCCGGAAATCGATGGCGCGCGTGGCCGACACGATCAGGCGCATGCGTCCATCCTGGGGCACGCGTTTCTCGGAGATGTCGAGCTTGGACAAGACCTTGATGCGCGACACCAGCTTGTCCTTGATCGACACGGGCGGTTGGGCGTGTTCGCGCAGCACGCCGTCGACCCGCAGCCGGAT
>JAYVUV010000194.1:0-5757 GCA_043787615.1 Janthinobacterium sp.
CCCGGCACGTCGATGCCCACCGCGCGGCAATAATCGAGGGCGCCGAATGCCATGTGATCGCTTGAACAAAACACCGCGCTCAACGGCCCACCGCCGGCCAGCAACTCGGCCATGCCGCGCCGTCCCGACTCGAAGCGGAAATCGCCCTCGAACACGCGCCGCCGCGGCAAGGGTTGACCGGCCTCTTCCAATGCCTGCGCGAAAGCGGCCAGCCTTTGCGCGCTCTCGGGATTGTCGTCGGGGCCGGTCAAGACGGCGATGTCGCGATGCCCGCAATCGATCAAAAAGCGCGCCGCCAAGCGCGCGCCGAGCCGATTGTCGACCTGCACGCAGCGGTCCTCGAAACCGTCCACGCTGCGGTGGATCGACACCAGGTTCGGCTGCGCGGCGAGCAAAACTTGCAGCTGCGGGTCGCTCAACCGGGCCGGGAACATGATGATCGCGTCGCAACGGCGTTGACGCAAAAATTGCAAGCCGGCGGCCACCTCGGCCGGGCTTTCTTTGCCACAACTAACGATCAGATAACTGCCGGCCGCGCTGACGGCGTCTTCCACGCCATTGATCAAGGGGCCGAAGAAGGAACCCGACAAATTACTGACCATCAGGCCGATGCAATCGGAGCGCCGCGTGACCAAGGAAGCGGCGAAACTGTTGCGCGAAAAATCCAATTCCCGCATGGCGTTTTCTACCCGAAGCCGGGTCCGTTCACTGACTTGTTGGGGCGTGTTCATGACGCGCGACACGGTCGCGATGGACACGCCTGCGCGTGCGGCGACGGTGCGGATAGTTGGCATGGCAAATGGGAAAGCGGTGAATCGGCGCGCGCCCGCTGGCGAACGTGTCGTAGTTTAACAGCTGCCTTTGCGCCGAGCGGGGGGATCGACTTGATTGCGAGGAACAGTGGCGTAATCATAACACATTATCATTACAGCAACGCCGGCCTTACCGTGTACGCGACGCGGAATCGACTTGTCGCGTGCTAAAATCGCCGCATCGTTCAATTGGAGTATGCAATGTCACAAGCTTCCGGCTATCCAGAACAAGGCTATGTCGTCGTGCCGCGCCCGAGTCTGCTGCCTTCAGGCCGCTACAGCGCGGGCTTCGACATTTTCGACGACATCCATTCACCGCAAGCGCTGTATCGTCACGCCGGGCAAGATCAAGATTTTGCGACCGAAATGGAAGCAAGGACAGATATCCAGGCTCAAGCATCGAATTGGATCGACGCCCACCCGCTCAAGTCATAGCGTAGCGCGGCATGTGACCGTCCAGCCCATTTTCGGTGCGGCCGGCTGACGGCGCCGCGTGCGGTCGATGGGATCGGATCGCACGGCGGTTATTGGCCGCATTCAACACGTGCCGCCTCCCTCCCTAGTCCCCGGCTCTAGCCTAGCTGGCAAAAACCAGACACATCATCCGGCCGCGCGGTCGATAACCCGCCCCGCCGCAAAATGCGCTCGAGGCCGCGTGATCGCCGCCTACCGCCCGCCTGTATTTCTTTGACTGATCTATAATTTAATCAGCCTAAGCAATTGCACATAACCAATTTTAGTTATATTGTTGTTCGTTATGCCAGCTTGCTCCCCCAGCATGGGGCCGGCCGCTTGTTCGGCGCGGTAAAACAAGAGGCAAGGCTGACGCACGGTGAACACGCGCGCGCGGAAACCGCGCGTTGCCGGGCGCCCGACATCGACCGCGAACCTGTGAACTTAAAGGATTATTTATGATATACCGCATCATGTTCTTGGCGTTGACGCTGAGCGCCTACTCCGCCCATGCGACCAGCAATCAGGTCACGCTCTACACGCCGGCCGAAATCAAGCAAGTCATGCGTGCCGTACCTGTGGGCAACGACAATTTATTGGATGTCATGAACCGCCTGGACCTGGTCGTATCCAACGTGCGCCTGTCCGATGCCGACGAAGGCGATATCAGCGATGGATCGTTTACCCATCGCAAAGGCGATAAATTCTTCGATTTCAAGATCAAGGATTTACAGGGCAAACGCCTTGCGTGCAGCCTGTCGAACGATTTCCGGCTCACCTTGCGCAAGGGGCAATATCTGGCCGAATCGCGCACCGCCAATTTCTTCATCAACAGCAAGTGCGAAGGACCGCAATAAAGTTGACGCCGGCATGCGAACCTTGCCAGGTCCGCATGCCGATGCCAAGCGATTGCGCGCGTTTTCTCGCGCCGACACCGATTGATGTGTCACTGCCACATCAGCCGCGCCACGCGCGATCCCCGATTAACGCAATTGGGTGTAGTTCACCGGCACCCACTGATACGCCTTCCCCTCCTTGTGCAAATGTCCTAATCCGGGGAACTGGATATGGGACGCTCCCACCAGGGCGCCGTCCTTCGCCGCCTGCGTGAACGCTTTTTCGCGCGCGGCCGCCGCCGCTTTACTGTCGGAATCGAACATCATCGTCACGCTCGGGGTAGGAAATTGTACCGAAGCTACATGAATCAGGTCGCCCACCAGCAGCAATTTCTTGCCTTCGCTCTCGACCACATACGTCGTGTGACCAGCCGTATGGCCGTAGCTGGCCGAGGAACGTAAACCCGGCGTCAATTCGCCGTCGCCGGCGAAGGGCTTGAATTTCCCGGCCGTCACGTAAGGATTCAAAGACGCCATCGCGCCCTGGAAAAAGCCCTTCGACGCGGCGGGTGCCTGCTCCAGGTTGGCTTGGCTCAGCCAAAAACCCGACTCGCGCTCGTCGGCGCGCACCACCGCGTTCGGAAACGCCAGCGCGCTGTTCGCCATCAGGCCGCCCACATGGTCGGGATGCAAATGGGTCAGATAGATTTCATCGACCTGGCCCGGCTCGTAACCGGACGCCTTCAAATTGGCGAGCAGCTTGCCCAGCGTGGGGCCGAACAGGCCGGCGGCGCCCGTGTCGACCAACACCAGTTTGGCGCCGGTATTAATCAGATAGGCGTTCACCGACGTCTCCAAGGGCGCGGCCAGAAACGATTTTGCCAGTACCGCCTTGGTCTTGGCCGGCGCCTCGGACAACAATTGATCGACCGGCAAATCGACGGTACCGTCGCTCAGGGCGGTGACTTCGAAAGCGCCCAGCATCAGCCGGAAATAACCCGGCGCCGACGTCTTGACCATCGGCGCGGCGGCCAGCGCCGAACCCGCGTTGGTGGCGAACATGGTGACAGCCGCCAGCGCGACGGCGCGGGCGATCCGGGTGTGGGTGGATTGAAACATGGTGTGTCCTTTCAGCCGTTTCGGCTCGGTTATCGATGACAGGAATTGTAATTGCTTGCGTGAATCGATACAATCCAGCTCACTGCAAAGCCAATTTGCGTTTTACGCAAATAGAAAAACACCCATGATCGATGCCATTCGCACCTTCCTCGCCGCGGTCGATAGCGGCAGCCTGTCCCGCGTTGCCAAGGAGCGCGGCATCGCCGTGTCGTCCGTATCCCGCAAAATCGACGCGCTGGAAAGCGAGTTGGGCGTTAAATTGCTCCATCGCGGCGCGCGCCAGATGGTTTTGACCGACGCGGGCGAGCAATTCTTACCGCGCGCGCGCGCCATCTTGTCCGAGCTCGACGACGCCAAACACGAGATCGCCACCTTGAACGCCGACCCGCGCGGTTTGCTGACCGTGACCGTACCCTCCTCGTTCGGACGGCGCCACGTCGCGCCGGCGGTGGTGAGCTTCCTCAAGCACTATCCGCTGATCGATATGGTGCTGCACATGAGCGATCAAATACTGGATCTGCGCGTACAGCGGGTCGATGTGGCGATCCGCATCGGGATCTTGCGCGATAGCGATTTGGTGGCCACCCGGCTGGCTCCGTTGCAACGCGTCGTCGTCGCCAGCCCGGCCTACCTTGCCCGATGTGGCAAGCCGGCGTCGCCACTGGAATTGACGAACCACAACTGCCTGACCGTGGCGACCCTGCCCGTGCCGCCCGGATGGTGGTGTTTCCCCGGCGTCAATGGCGATGCCACCCTGCCGGTGACGGGCAGTTTGCGCACCGACGACACGGAGACCTTGTTGCAAGCGGCGGTGGGCGGGATCGGTATCGCGCATCTGGCCAGCTGGCTGGTGAGCGACCTGATCGCTTCAGGCCGCTTGGTCTTGCTCTTTCCGGACGCGACGGCGGTGCTATCGAAGCGACGCGCGGCGATTCACGCCGTGCGCCTGCCCGGCCGCTCGCACGCGGCCAAGGCGCAGCTATTCATCGCCCATTTACGCCAGGAATTCGGTGCCCCGCCCTATTGGGACCACGCGCTGACGCGGCCCTGAAAAGTGGGCGCCAAGACCGGCGCCGACCTGAAGAATACCGGCCTGAACCTTGATCGCGCGCCACCACCCCGCTCAAGCGAGCTGATAAGCTAGACGGGACAAGGAGACCGCCATGTGCATCCACGACACAACGCAATCGGCCGCGCCGCGCGAATCGCGGACGGACGCGCTCACCACCGTCATCGTCGATGAAGGAGTCAGCCTGGCCGATGGCGGCTGCAAATATTCGGCGGCGATGTTTTTATCCGCGAACGGCATCACCTTCGACGTCATGGCGCGGGTGCTGGCCGGGCCGACCGAACGGCGCCGCACTTGGCATCGAACGGATTAACTAACCAGCCCGTTCGAGCGTTGCGTATAACCGGGCGGCTCGTCGCCGTTCGGCAAGCCGCCGCCGCGCTCGATGGTGCAATGCCAACACCGGGCATATTCGACCGGCTGCCCATCCCATTCTCGCCGCGCTCGACGCAGGTCAATACCACGCGCCAATCGTTCGTCCACGATGCGCGGCTCGATCAACTTCGCCTTGATGTGTTTGTCGCCCGGGGCCAGCACGCGCGTCACCAGCACCGACCTGCGCCGATCCTGGTCGCTCGCCTCCCGTATCACTAACTCCCCCATATGGCTGATCGTGCCGCGATCTGAAAAAGCCCGCCGAGGCAACGCCACCTTTTGATGACGCATTTTGACTCGCATAGGAAACCCACCGATAACTGTATTTATATACAGTATATCCAGCAAGATTCATGTGTCCTGAAAGTTGTCCACGCACTTGATTTGCGTCAAACCTCAACAATCCGCGCCGAATCGCCGCGGCACGAACTCAAGTGCTTAGACAGCGATACAAACCGCAAATGGCCACGGCGCGTTAAAATTGCGAAATGGATTCCCGCCTTCTCGACAACCTACGCAACGCGCCCAGCCTCGACCTGTATGAATTGAGTCTGGCCATCAATCGCATGCTCGCCGACCCGCGCCGCATACTCGAGGTGCGCCGCCATCTGCACTTGGGCGCGCAGGTGATGTATTTCGACCACCGTCGTGGCGCCCTCGCGCCCGGCCGCGTGCTGGAACTGCAAACCAACACGGCGACAATTCAAGATCGTGCGACCCATACGCACTGGAAATTGCCCTACGTGGCCATCCTCGCCGACCCCGCTCTGCGCGCCGAGCAGCCGCCGCCCGCGCCGCCACGCTCGGTCGACGTGGCCGCGTTCAAGCTCGGCGACACGGTCGGCTTTACCGACAAGCACCTGCGCGAACGCATCGGCACCGTTACCCGTATCAATGCCAAGAGCTGCTCGCTCCTGTGCGACGGGGAACAGTGGCGCGTCTCCCCCGCTCTGCTGCGCAAAATCATCGATTTATAGGCGACTAAAGCTGCGTTCAAGAGCAACGCTCTGGTGGATGTGAACGCTAAGCGTATCCGGCGCAA
This sequence comes from Janthinobacterium sp., assembly GCA_043787615.1. GTDB lineage: Bacteria > Pseudomonadota > Gammaproteobacteria > Burkholderiales > Burkholderiaceae_D > Janthinobacterium. The sequence continues at coordinate 5,707 of JAYVUV010000194.1, forward strand.
ACGCAAATTCAAAAATCATAACCTTCGATTCACCTGAGGACATATCATGGG
>JAYVUV010000195.1:0-16752 GCA_043787615.1 Janthinobacterium sp.
AACGGCATCCATCCGGGCGAGCCGGAAGGTATCGACGCCTGCATGGCCCTGGTGCGCGACCTGTGCCTGGAACCGGCGCGCCTGGCCGCGCTGGGCGACAGCGTGCTGCTGTTCGTGCCGGTCTATAACGTCGATGGCTGCCTGAACCGCGCCGACACGTCGCGCGTGAACCAGGACGGCCCGGAACAATTCGGCTTTCGGGGCAACGGCCGCCATCTGGACTTGAACCGCGACTTCATCAAATGCGACAGCTTGAACGCGCAAGTGTTCAACCAGTTGCTCAGCGGCTGGGACCCCGACGTGATGGTCGACACCCACACCTCGAACGGGGCCGACTATCCCTACACCATGACCCTGATCCACACCCAGGCCGACAAACTGGGTGGCGCGCTGGGCGAGTTCCTGCGCCACACCATGCTGCCGCACATCTATGCGGAAATGGAGCGACGCGGCTGGCCGACCTGTCCCTACGTCAACCCGGTCAAGGACAGCCCGGACCATGGCATCGCCGAGTTCCTCGAAGTGCCGCGCTTTTCCACCGGTTACGCGGCCCTGCACCATGTGATCGGCTTCATGCCGGAAACCCACATGCTCAAGCCCTTCGCCGACCGCTACCAGTCGATGCGCGCCCTGCTCGATACCACCCTGGCCTTTACCGTGGCCCATGGCGCCGCGATCCGCGCCCTGCGCGCGGCCGCCCGGCAAGAGGCGCGTCGGCGCGATAGCTGGCCGGTCAGCTGGAAGCTCGACCAAAGCCGCCCGTCCAGCCTGCGCTTCAAGGGATACGCGGCGCGCTACAGCCCCAGTTTGCTGGGCGATTACCAGCGCCTGTCCTACGACCGCGACCAGCCGTGGGAACGCGACATCGCCTATTACAACCACTTCGTGCCGGACGCGGTGGTGTCGGCGCCGCGCGCCTATGTGGTGCCGCAAGTGTGGCGTGAAGTGATCGAACGGCTGCGATGGAACGGCGTGCAAATGCGCCGCGTGGAGACGGCCGAAACGGCCCACGTGCGCTATTACCACATCGCCTCGGTCATCAGCCGGCCCGGCCCCTACGAGGGCCACCTGTTCCACGAGTCGATGGACTTGGTCGCGCGCAGCGCCGACATGACCCTGCGCCCGGGCGACTTCTTCGTCACGCTGGACCAGGACCAAGCCCGCTACGTGGTCGAAACCCTGGAACCCCAAGGCCACGACAGCTTCTTCCGCTGGGGCTTCTTCAACAGCGTGCTCGAAAAAAAGGAAGACTTTTCCGATTACGTGTTCGAGGACTTGGCGGCCGAACTGCTGCGCGACGAACCCGAGCTGGGCCTACTGTTCGAGCAATGGAAACGCGACCATCCGGCCTTGCTGAGCGACCAGGATCAAGTGCTGCGCTTCATCTTCAACCATTGCAGCCGGCACGCCGAGCCGGAGTGGCGCCGCTACCCGGTGCTGGCCCTCCTCTAAAGTCCGCGCCGGCCTCCACGCCGACGCCGGGCGAGCGCGCGCGGCGTCGCTTGCGCTCGTCCTATTTTCCGTCAGGTACACTGACCATTCGCTGTCCATCGAGGACCCGTCATGCATTACGCCCTGAACCTGCGCACCTTTTTTTACAGCCACTACTTCTACCTGGGCTTGCGGGTCGCCATCGGCTTGGCCACCCTGACCGTGCTGACCCTGCGCCTGAGCGACATGGCGACCGCGATGACGGTCTGCATCGGCGCCCTGTGCACCGCCCTGATGGATTTGCCCAGCCCGCTGCGCCATAAAGTCAACGAAATGACCGTCTCGGTGCTCTTGTGCAGCGGCGTCACCCTGCTGATCAGCCTCTGCGCCCCGATCCACTGGCTGCTGATGAGCATGCTGGTGGTGGTCAGCTTCCTGGCCAGCATGATGGTGGTGTACGGCAAAAAGTCGCTGCCCTTGCAACTGACCTGCCTGTTCATGATGACCATGTCCATGGAACACGCCATGACGCCGCTGCAATCGCTGCGCCACACCGCCCTGTTCATGGGCGGCGGCCTGGCCTACCTGGTCTACGCCATGGCGCTGGCCTGGATACTGCGCCACCGCATCAAGCAGCAAGTGCTGGCCGAAGCGCTGTTCGAGCTGGCCGCCTACATCCACATCAAGGCCGACTTCTACGACCAGCGCTACAACCTGACCGAGCAATTCAACAAACTGGTGCGCCACCAGGGCGTGCTGGCCGACCGCCAGCAAGCCTCGCGCGACCTGATCTTGCGCAGCCACCAAAACGCGCGCGACGCGGTGGTGGTGCAGATCCACGTGTGCATGCTCGACCTGTACGAACTGGTGCTCTCGACCCATACCGACTACGGCCACCTGCGCACCCACCTGGCCGACGCGCCGGTGCTGGCCACCTTGCGGACGCTGGCCTTCAAGGCGGCGCGCGACATCGAGGCGGTCGGTTACGCCGTCACCCGCGACCGCGTCTCGCACGCCGGCATCGTCTACGACACCGAGCTGGCCGCGCTCGACGCCGCCATCGACGAACTCCAGCAGCGCGCCGCCACCGAACCGACGCGGGAAGGGTTGGCCGTGCTGCGCGCCCAGCGCAACAAGATCCGCGCCATCATCGCCATGATCGGCCAACTGCATCTATCGACCCAAAAGGCTTACGCCGCCACCCCGTTCTGGGACAGCGCCGACATGACCCCCTTCCTGTCGCAGCAAAAATACGAACTCGGCATGCTGCTGTCGAACCTGCGCATGGATTCGCCCGTGTTCCGTTTTTCGCTGCGGGTGGCGATGGCCATCTCGGCCGGCCTGCTGGTGAGCGGCATGCTGCCGTACGCGGCGCACAGCTACTGGATCATGCTCACCATCGCCATCATCCTGCGCCCCACCTTCAGCATGACCAAGCAGCGCCGCGCCGACCGCATCGTCGGCACCATCATCGGCTGCGTGCTGACGGCGCTGGTGGTGCGCCTGGTGCACTACCAGCCGGCGCTGCTGGCGATCCTGTTTTTGACCATGGTGGCCACCCCCACCTTCATCTACCTGCGCTATCGCTACGCCGCGATCGCCGTCAGCATGATGATCCTGCTGCAAATGCATCTGGTGTCGCAGGGCGGCGGCAACCTGATCGCCGAGCGCCTGTTCGACACCCTGGTCGGCGCGGCGGTGGCCACCGTGTTCAGCTTCGTGCTGGCCAGCTGGGAATACCAAAGCCTGCCGCGCCTGATCCGCCAAGTGTTGGACGCCAACCTGCGCTATATGGAATCGGCCTTCGATCTGCTGCAAGGCAAAAGCGGCAACGACTTCCGCTATCGCATCCAGCGCAAGGGCTTGATGGACAGCCTGGCGGCCCTCAGTTCCGCCCTGGTGCGCATGCTCGACGAACCGGCCAGCAAACAGCGCGCGGTGGAAGACATCAACCTCTTCATCGTGCAAAACTACCTGCTGGTGGCGCACGTGGCGGCGCTGCGCTCGATCCTGCTGCGCCACGCCAAGGACTTGCCGGCCGACGCCGTCAACGCCATGTTGGCCGACAACCACCGCCAGGTTTGCCATACTTTATCGCTGGCGCTGCGTCAGCACGCGCCGAGCGCGGACGGCGCGTTCGCCGCGACGACGGCGCCCGCCGCCATCGCCGTCCCGCCCGACCTGGCCGCCACGGCGGACAACTGGTCCGGCTGGCCGCTGGCGCGGCGCCGCATCCGCCTGCTGCAAGCGGACGCCGACAAAATCGCCGTGCACAGCGCCGCGATCGTGCACAATGTCGAAGCGCGCGCGGCGCTGGTGCGCCAGACGCTGTGAGCGTCGCCATCGACAGCGCCGCATCGAAAGACGACAGCATGCGCAGCCCCCCTCCCACCGTCTTGAGCGGCCGCGACCTAATCGCGGCGCTCTGCGTGGTCCTCATCTGGGGCACCAACTTCGTCGCCATGAAGATCGGCCTGCGCGAGCTGACCCCGTTCCAGCTAGGCGCCGGGCGCTACCTGTTCGCCGTGCTGCCGCTGATTTTATTCATTAAGCGGCCGGCCCTGCCGTGGAAATGGCTGCTGCTGTACGGCCTGTTCCAGGGCGTGGGCCAGTTCGGCTTGCTGTTCCTGTCGCTGCGGCTGGGCATGTCGGCCTCGCTGGCGTCCGTGGTGCTGCAAACCCAGGTGTTTTTCACGGCCATTTTCGGCTACCTGCTGCTGGGCGAGCGGGTCGGGCGCAACTTGATCGCCGGCTTGGCGCTGGCCGCCTGCGGTTTGCTGTGTTTCTGCGCGCACTACCTGGCGCCCGGCCAAGCCGGAGGCGGCGTCGCCAGTTTCGCGCTGTGCCTGTGCGCCGCGGCGATGTGGGCCGCCTCCAATATCGTGGTGCGGCGGGTGCGGGCGATCCAGCCCGATTTCAACGTGCTCGGTTTTATGGTCTGGAGCAGCCTGACTCCGGTACTGCCTTTCATCACCCTGACGCTCGCCTTCGACGCCCCGGCCAGCCGCTGGCAGTGGCTGGAGGCGTCATGGCGCGCCTGGCTGGCGCTGGCCTATCTGGGCTGGATGGCGACCTTGCTCGGCTATGCGCTGTGGACCGGGCTGCTCAAACGGCATCCGGTCAACCGGGTCGCGCCGTTCAGCCTGGGCGTGCCGCTGGTCGGCATCAGCGCCGGCATGCTGCTGCTGGGCGACGTGATCGGCCCCTGGCAGTGGGGCGGCATCGCGCTGGTGGTGGCGTCGCTGGTGTGCGTATTGTTTGGCGCTCGCTTGATGCGCGCGCAAGCCGGCTCGGGCGACCCGGACTGACGGTTCAGATAGCCAATTCCAGCTGATCGAAAAAGCCAGTAGGCTCATAAGATTTTTCGAAGTGCTTCGATACCCATCAACATATAGCATGATTGTTCTTCCATGACACCATGACTATGACAATACATTTTTAACAATAGCAACGTTATAATAACGTATTCTATTCCCGCACTTCTTATTTTGTAGTCGCATGTTCTCAGCCGTAGCCCATCGGCTTGCACATCGACACCAAGATTAATTTGCTATAATATAAATCCCCAACCAATAATATATAAATAATATTTAAACTCAGCATTTCGAATTTCCCGCTGCTTTTGGCAGATTGGTGATCCGACTTATTGTTAGCAGTTATTAATTTTTTATTTGAGAAATGTGGTATGAAAAAAATCAAAAAAGTTCATTACTACACTATGGAACGGTCCTTTTTTAAAGGAAAGATATGGAAAGAACATTGCGGGTCAGAGGGCGCGGTTCCAATTAATACTCCACAGAAGGTATCCTATGAGCGTGCTGCACCCGGTGTCATACCGCCACCGAAACCTCTAGCACCCTCGAAGGAACAGCTGAAGATAAAGCAAATTGAGGAGGCCAAGCAGAAAGCAGCGATTGAACTTCAAAAAAAACAGCAAACTTCACAGCCAAAGCAAGCCGAAACTCCTAAACCTAAAGTGCTTGAGGCAGAGGATAAAGAAAAACTTCCCGAATTTGACCTACAGGATATTCCAAATGCGATGGATAATCTTAAATGGCCCATCTCTGCAAAATTTGCCAGAAAATGGTTTGCCGGGGATTCTCATATATACAATGATAAAACCGATTCTGTAGAACCCTTAGATGACAATACAGTCACCCTCAACTGGGCTTTAAAATTCGGAAATTTAAAAAATAGATTAAATGAATTGCTGTTTGAGGATATTTATTCGGAAAAAGCACTTCCGATCATACAAAGAAAAATTATTGAACATGTTACTCAACTTTTTACAGAAACTAAAAACCCAAACCCAAATTTAAATTTTGAGACTTCGATTATTAAGTCTGACATAAGGCAATTCATCTTGATTGGCAAGTGCAACAGAAGAAAATTAGCATGTTTGACACATGGGATGGAAGATTTCTAACTGACCTTACCGGTTCGCTAGGAAATTTCCTTTTGTATGCTGCTATTGGCCGAGTTGAAGTCACCAGCGAGAGATACTACAAATATGAAAAAAAGCCCCATGAATATTGCCTTGACGCGGTGGCGAAATTAACCCATATTTTTATCTACCTAAAAGACAGCTATTCTTTCAACGACCCAGATCCATCAACCAGTCAATATCTTGGTCACTGGAATAAAACCGACATGGTTCCTTCATACAAAATAGGAGCCAGCGAGCTTATTGAAAATATAACAAAAACTGGAAAATAAATGTGGAAAGAAAACCAATTGAAGACGATAAAGTAACGTGGGAATTCTTGCCAAACCGAGATAAAGTAGACACCCCTATTGATACAAGAATAGTATTTTTTAGAAAATATGTAGAAAAAAACGTCTACTGGCCTATTGATAACAAATCTTATAATGAGTGGCGAAAAAAACACGAAAGAGGCGGAGATTTCATGGTTTATAGCAAACCGCAACTCTACAAATTAAAAAAGCCCATTATAGTTAAACTGGAAACAGTATGCCGAGCATGTTAAAATATTTTTATCGATTAATAATAAATCTATTTCTTATTATATTGGCGATCATTACCGTAATTTTATTAATAGTCGCCATTGGATTAATTGCCCCTCTAAAATCTTATAACGGATTGATTTTTTCTTCGCTCTATTTCGTCAAAGAAATAGGCATCGCGATTACCGGCCTTATTATCATACTGTTTGGATATAAAGCTTTTAAAATTTACCAAACCGAAAAATCATTTGGCAACGAACTTCTTAAAATGAGTCCTTCCATCATTATCTTGCTAACACTTATTGCCTACGCTGCAATGTTTCTTGAAAAATCATTTGACAATACAAACTGTCAGGAATACAACTACAACAAAACATTGAATGGCGGAATTAAAGAATTCGAGGGGAAAAAATATACTGTGAATATATGTGGAAGCGGGGTCGATAACAGCCACTTCTTCGGCGATGGAATGGATAAAGCAAAATTGACTATACTCAATGACCAAGGTGAAATTTTAGCTAAAAGATATTACAAAATATTTTGGGATGGCGTTCCTGGCCACGCGCCGCTGACGGTAGGAAAAGATAGCATCACTTACCAGGATGATGATAAGCAGCAAGATCATTCTATTACCATGCCTCCTACGAGAATAGAATGGATACGAGCAAGAATCGCTTTGTTTAATTAATCTAAGGGCTTCGATTCAGGTTTCGCATACTTAACGAAACCTCATCGAGCAACATTTTTGAATGCTGTATTGATTTACTCCCTTCGACAGACGCAACGGCTTCCCATTATTTGTTCAAGGTCCAGTAGGCGCAGCTTTCCATCCTAACGCGCCGACTGGCGCCCGCCGGCATCGGCGCTGGAACCGCCCTGCTCAAGCGCGCCACCGTCATCGGCCAGGGCCGGCGCGCTCAAATACCGCTCGAACCAGGCCACGGTACGCTTGCGCAGGTCGCGCTGATTCTCGGGCTTGCGCAAGGCATGGCCCTCGCCGTCGTAAATGACCAGGGTGCTCGGCGTGCCCATGGCGCGCAGCCCGCGCCAGAATTCCATCGATTGGACCGCCGGGCATTCCACGTCGCGCTCGCCGGCGTAGATCAGGGTCGGGGTCTTGCCGGCCTTGATCGATTCCATCGGCGAGGCCGCGCGGTAGGCGGCCGGATCGTCGTAGGCGGAGGCGCCGAAATAGGGAATCATCCATTGGTCGATGCCGTTCTGGCCGTAATAACTGATCCAGTTGGCGATGCCGGCGCCGGCCACCGCCGCCTTGAAACGCTGGCTGTGCGTGACGCCCCACATGGTCATGAAGCCGCCGTAGGAATGGCCCATCAAGCCAAGCCGCTGGCCGTCGATGGGCGCCACTTTTTGCGCCGCGTCGACGCCGGCCAGGATGTCGCGCAGGTCGCCGCCGCCGAAGTCGCGCACGTTACCGCGCGTGAATCGCTGACCCTGGCCGTGGCTGCCGCGCGGATTGGGCATGAAAATATAGTAGCCCCGCGCGACCAGGTCGCGCATCAGCGGATTGGCTTGTTCGCCCTCGGCCACGAAGCGCGGCATGGCGCCGGCGGCCGGGCCGCCATGGACCACCACGATCATCGGATAACGCCGGCCCGGCACGACTGTGGCCGGCCCCACAAGCCAGCCCTGCACCTGGAATCCGTCGCTGTCCCAGGCGATGCTGCGGGCCGACACGTGCGGCGCGAATTGGTCGTTTTCGTGCGTGATCGGTTTCAAGCGCGGCAGCCGTCCCACCACGATGCGCGGCGCCTGGCCGAAGTCTTCCTGCACCGAGGCGGCGATGGCGCCGTCGGCGCTGAAGGAAAAGCGGCCGTCGGCGCCCGAGGCGCCGCTCACCGGTTCCGACCACAGCGTGCGCGGCGCGGCGCCGCCGGCCTTGGGCGCGAGCGCGATCGCGGCCAGATCGGCGCCGACCTGGGCGCTGGCCAGCAAGCCGGCGCCGCGCCAGGCCAGGCCGTTGAAGGAGCCCTTGAAATCCGGGGTCAGATTGACCGGCGCGCCGCCGGCCAGCGGCACGGTGTAGACGTCGCCGCCCACCACGCCGAAGTCGCTCATCAAGCCGCCGATGAAGGCCACGGTCTTGCCGTCCGCCGACACCTTGGGATAGTTGAGTTGAAACTTGGGCGCGGCGATCACGCGCAAGGCGCCGCTGGCGGCGTCGATATGGCTCAGCTGCGCGATCCACCAGTTATTGTCGCCATTGCCCTTGGCGCTGGTGGCGACGAAGCCCTTGCCGTCCGGAGTCCAGTCGTATTCATAGACATAGGTATCGTCCGGCGACACCATGCGCAGCGCCCCGCCGCCGACCGGCACGATGGCGATGCGCTGCTCGTCTTCCACACCGCCGATTTCGCCCACCTGACGCGCGCCCGCTTCGACGGCGCCGGCCAGCTTGCGCGCGCCGACCGTGGCCAGCAAGGCCAATCGGCTGCCGTCCGGCGACCAGCGCGCGGCGCCGGCCACGCCCTGGATGGTGAGCAGCGCGCCGCTCTCGCCGCGCTGCGCCAGGTACACGGTGGCGCTGCCGGCCTTGCTGTCGGCGCCGATGAAGGCCAGCCGGGCGCCGTCCGGCGACCAGCTGGGTTGATCGTAATTGCAGCTCGGGCAGGGATCGTATTGCTGCACGATGGCGCCGCTGACCGCGTCGCGCACCACCACCACCGCATGCGGCTTGGCGGGCATCAGGCCGGTATCGTCGGACTCCAGCGCCACCACCCGGTCGCCGGCCGGCGACAAGAGCAGCGCGCGGTAGCCGCGCAAGGGCGGCGGTTCGGCGGCTTGGGCCGAGGTGGCAAACAGCAGCGCTGCGATCAGCGCGAGGGGTGTTCGTGCGGGCGACTGCGTCATGTTGTTCCTGGGCGGCGTTGGGGAAGCGCGGCCGGCCGGGACGGCGGCCGCGGTGGTAAATAATAAGCGAAAGTATATGTCAAGACAGGCGCTGACGCGGCCGCCACCCGGGCGGGCGGAACGCCGGCCACGGCCGAACAAGGCGGCGCCGGCGACGCCACCACGCGTTTAGACCGGCAGCGGCCGATTCAAGCGCGAATGGTGAATGCCATAGCCGAAATAGGTCAGCACCGCCACCGTCATCCAGATCGCGAACACCACGAACGTCGTGTGCGACAAGTCGCGCATGATGTACAGGCAGGCGAAGATGCTCAAGCCCGGCACCACATACGGCCCGAACGGCACCCGGAAACCCTTGACGGCGCTGTCGCCCATTTTATGCCGCAGCACCGGCACGGCGATCGAAACCACGATGAAGGCGGTCAAGGTGCCCATGCTGACCATGTCCCACAAAAAGGTGGCGTCGACCAAGCCGGCCACCAGCCCCACCACCAGGCACACGATCAGCGTGTTGCTGACCGGCGCCAGGGTGCGCGGATGGACTTTTTGGAAGGACTTCGGAATCAAGCCGTCGCGGCTGATGGCGAACAGGATGCGGGTCTGGCCGTAAATCGTCACCAGGGTCACGCTGAACACCGAGATCACGGCGCCGGCCGACAGCACCAGCGCCGGCCACGCCTTGCCGGTGACGTTTTGCAGGATCACCGACAGGCCCGCTTCCTGGCCTTCGAACTTGGCGGCCGGCTGGGCGCCCAGGGCCGCCACCGCCACCAGCAGATAAAACACGGTGACGATGCCGAGCGCCGCCAAAATGCCGATCGGTACGTTGCGCTTGGGGTTCTTGACCTCGTCGCCGGCGGTGGCCACGGTGTCGAGCCCGATGAAGGAAAAGAACACGGTGCCGGCCGCCGCCGTCACGCCGGTCATGCCGGCCATGCCCTTGCTATTGTCGGTATTAAAGAACGGCACGAAATTGGCGCTGTCGAAGCCGGAGAAGGCGATCACCACGAAAAAGACCAGGATCGCCAGCTTGACCAGCACCATCACGGCGTTGGTGGTGGCCGATTCCTTGGTGCCGCGCAGCAGCAGAAAGCCGCACATGATCACCAGCAGGATGGGCGGCAAGTTGAGCTGGCCCGGATGGAATTCGAGTCCCGACTTGCCCGACACCAGCATCGGGCTGCGCAGCATCTCCGGGATTTGCCAGCCGATCGCGTTGCCCAGGAAGTTGTTCAGATAGGACGACCAGCCGATCGCGGTGGCGCTGGCCGCCAAGCCGTATTCGAGCAAGAGGCAAGCGGCCATGATAAAGGCGAGGAATTCGCCGACCGTGGCGTAGGCGAAGGAATACGAGGAGCCCGAGGCCGGGATGCGGAACGACAATTCCGCGTAGCACAGCGCGGTCAAGCCGGCCGTCACCGCCGCCAGCAAGAAGGACAGGATCACCGACGGCCCCGCTTTCGGCACCGCCTCGACCATGGTGAAGAAGATGCCGGTGCCGATGGTGGCGCCGACCCCGATCATGGTGAGCGAGAACAGGCCGATCGAGCGGCTCAGCCCGCTGCTGCTGAGGCCCTGCCCGTGGTCCACGGTAGTGTCGACCGGTTTGGTGCGGATCAGTTTCTGGCCCAGGGTTTGCTTCACAGGCTATCCTTTAATGGTGGAGAAATGGCGAGCGTGGAAACTGTTTTCAACAGCAATCCCGCCACCGTAAAACACAGCGATTATAGGGCCTTAGCGGCCGCGCCAATACAGAACTTTTGTATAAAAATAGCAAGCGAGACCGGCCACGCCGGGCCGCCTCAGGCGGGCGCCTGGTTGACAAGGGCCAGTTGCGCGACGGTTAAAAACATCCTGGTCGGCTGGCGCGCGCGCAGCGATTCGGGCGTGGCATAGCCCCAGCCGACGCCGCCGAAGTCCAGTCCGGCGCCCCGGGCCGCCTCCATGTCGCGCACCTCGTCGCCCACGCACAGCACCCGCGCCGGCGCCACCCCGCTGGCGGCCAGCAGCCGGCGCAGTTTGTGGCCTTTGCCGAACAGCGACACGCCGCATTCGAGGTGGGTGAACAAGGCCATGCTGCGCGGCCCCAGCACGGCGCGCACGTTCTCGAGCGAGTTGGAACTCATCAGCGCCAGCGTGACGCCCTGCGCGGCCAGCTCCAGCAACATCGCCTCGACGCCATCGAACGGATGGATGCGCTCGATGTTTTGCGCCATCAGCGAGCGGAAATCGGCCGCCACCCGCACCGATTTCCAGGCCGGCAAGCCGACATGCCGCATCAGTTGGCGCGTGTCGTAGGTGCGCAAGGTGGCCAGGTCGTCGCGCGCGATGGGACGAAAGCCGTGACGCGCGGCCAGGATGTCGAACACCTCCAGAAAAAATGGCAGGCTGTCGGCCAGGGTGCCGTCGAAATCGAAAATCAGTAGTTGGTAAGCCATGGGCGTGAGGGAAAGCGGCGGCGCGAACGAAGTGCACATTCTAGAGCACGGAGCGCTCGAACAAAGATTCATTTATTTTACATCTTTAATGCTATGATGCGCACCTCGGCCCGGAGAGCGGGTCCATTCAGGAGCATGCATGATTTCCGCCATTTCCCGTCCCTATATCGCGGCCAGCGTGCCGGTGCTGCGCGCGCACGGCGTGGCCATCACCACCACGTTTTACCGCCATCTGTTCGCCGCCCACCCGGAATTGACCGATCTGTTCAACATGGGCAACCAGGCCAATGGCGCCCAACAGCAATCGCTGGCGGCGGCCGTGTTCGCGTATGCCGCCAACATCGACGACCCGGGCGCGCTGGCGCCGGTGATCAATCGCATCGTGCACAAGCACGTGTCGCTCGGCATTCGGCCGGAACACTATCCCATCGTCGGAAAATATCTGCTGGGCGCGATCCGCGACATCCTGGGCGACGCCGCCAGCGACGGCCTGATGGCGGCCTGGGAAGAGGCTTACGGCGCCCTGGCCCGGCTGTTCATCGATGCCGAACACGCCTTGTACCGGCGCAGCGGCAGCGCGCCCGGCAGCCTCCAGCCGATGCGGGTGCTGGCCATCGAACGCCAAAGTGAGGACATACTCTCGATCACGCTGGCGCCCGCCGACGGCGGCGCCGCGCCCGGGTTCATGCCGGGCCAGTACGTCAGCTGCGCCGTCACCTTCGCCGACGGCCGCCGCCAGCTGCGTCAATACAGCCTGTCGGACGCGCCCAAGCCGGACCATATCCGCATCTCCGTCAAACGCGAGGCCGCCCACGCGGACAAGCCTGACGGCGCCGTGTCGAACTGGCTGCACCGCCACCTGACGCTTGGCTCCATGCTCGATGTCAGCCATCCATTCGGCGACTTCACGCCCGACACCGAGTCGGCGCGGCCGATCGTGCTGTTGTCGGCCGGGGTCGGCATCACGCCGATGATCGCGGTCTTGAACCGGATCGCCGTCGCGCGCCCGCGACGCCAGGTGATTTTCGCGCATGCGGCGCGCAGCCCGGCCCATCACGCGCACCAGGCCGACGTGGCGGCGGCGCTGGCCGTCATGCCCGAGCTGCGGGTGCTCAATTTTTACGCATCGGATCGGCTGCGGCCCGCCATGGCGGCCACCCTGCTGCCGGCATGGCCGCACGCCAGCACCGAGGTGTATCTGTGCGGCCCGCCGCCCTTCATGCGCGCCCAGCATGAGGCCTTGCTGGCGCTCGGGGTGCCGCCCGAACGGCTGCACCGCGAGGTGTTCGGACCCGACGCGCTGGAATGGTAGTTACAGGGCGGGCGGGGCCGGGCTGAACAGATCGGCGTGGCCGTGCGGCGCCGAACGCCGATACTGTTCCGGCACCGTCACCTGCGCCCCGAGCTTGGCGGCGGCGTGCCACGGCCAGCGCGGATCGAACAGCATCGCGCGCGCCAGCGCCACCATGTCGGACTCGCCGCGCGCCACGATGGCCTCGGCCTGTTCCGCCTCGGTGATCAAACCGACCCCGATGGTGGGCAGGCCGGTCTCGTGCTTGATGCGCGCGGCGAACGGGATCTGGAAGCCGGGACCGGCCGCGATGCGCTGGAGCGGCGACAGGCCGCCGCTTGACACGTGTATAAAATCGACCCCGCGTCGTTTCAGCTCCTGGGCCAGACGCACGCTTTGCTCGATGTCCCAACCGCCTTCGACCCAATCGGTGGCCGAGATGCGCATCCCGACCGCCATCCCGGCCGGCACGGCCGCGCGCACCGCCTCGAACACCTCGAGCGGGAAACGCATACGATTTTCCAGCGAACCGCCGTAAGCGTCGGTGCGCGCGTTCGACAGCGGCGATAAAAACTGATGCAGCAAATAGCCGTGCGCGGCGTGCAGCTCGATGGCGTCGATGCCGAGCGCGTGAACGCGCCCGGCGGCGGCCACGAAGGCGTCTTTGACCGCTCGCAGCCCGGCCGCGTCCAGCGCCAGCGGCGCCGTGTCGCCGGCCGCGTAAGGCAGGGCCGATGGCGCCACCGTTTGCCAGCCGCCCTCGGCTGGCGCCACATGGGCGCCGCCCTCCCATGGCACGGCGACGGACGCCTTGCGGCCGGCATGGGCCAGTTGCACCGCGAGCGGGATGTCGGCGTGGCGCCGGATCGCCCGCACCACCTTGGCCAGCGCGGCTTCGGTGGGGTCCGACCAGAGACCCAGATCGGCCGCCGAAATGCGGCCCTCCGGCAGCACGGCGGTGGCCTCGATAAACAGCAGGCCGGCGCCGGACAAGGCCAGGTGCCCGAGGTGGATCATATGCCAGTCGCCGGCTTCCCCGTCGTGCGCGCAATACTGGCACATCGGGGCGATGGCGATGCGGTTTCGAACTTGCAGGGGACCCAGCGAAAAAGGCGAGAATAATTGACTCATGACGGGCTCCATGTGGTGATGGGCCATTCTACGCATTTCCGCCGGCCGCGCCCGGCGCCGCCTTATTCGGCCTTGACGGCTTCGATTTGAATCCGCAGGGTGACGTCCATATTGAAGCCGTAATCCTTGCCGGCGGTGAGGCCGAATGCGTCGCGCTTGAACACGCCATAGGCATCGGCGCCGCACAATTCGCGCTTGAGCATGGGATGCGGGATGCATTTGAAGGAATTGATCTTCAGGCTGACGGGCGCCGTCACGCCATGCAGCGTCAAATCGCCCAGCACTTGCGTCGGCGCGCCGTTGGCGAACACCAGCCGCCCTTTATACGCGGCCTGGGCGAATTTGGCGCTGTCGAAAAAATCCGGGCCGGCGGCCCAGCTGTTCAACTTGTCCTGGCCGAAGTCGATACTGGCCGGGTCGATCGTCAATTCCACGTTGCCGCTGCCGGCCGCCTTGTCCAGCACGACCTTGCCGCTGGTTTTATTAAACTTGCCGCGCCAGACCGACACGCCGCCCATGTGATCGGCCTCGAAACTGGGAAAGGTATGATCGGGATCGATCTGATACGTCGCCGGCCCGGCCTGGGCGGCGCCGCAGACGGCCAGACAAAACAGGGAAAACAGCGGAAAAGGCTTCATGTTGCATCCTCGTAGGTGGCGAAAGCGCCAGTGTAGCGCAGTCCCGATCCGCTCAGCGCGCGCCGGTATTGCCCGGGGCGGCGGCGCGATCAAGGCCGCCGTTACACATGCTTACTTTTGATACAGGGCAACGTCTTGCTTGAAACCGGGCATGTGGTTAATCTGAACACATGCACCACCACACCACTTCCGGAGAAAATAAAATGAACGCCATCCAAAGCAAAAGCCGCATCCACCCATTGTTCGCTGGCGCAGCCGTGTCGGTTATCGTTTTGAGCCTGGTCGGCACCGCCGCCATCGCCGGCTGGTTGCCCACCTCGCACGGCTCGGTGCCGGCGGAAGGCGCGGCGGTGACCGCCACCACCCCGGCCGCGCTGGCCAGCACCATCGCCCCGGGCGGCAACGTGCAAGCGGCCGCGCCGCAAGGCCAATACGACGCGCCGGCGCCGGTGCACCACCACCCGCAACGCGTCCACCACGCGACCCAAGTGGCCCAGGCCTCGCCATCGTATGACGAGCGTCCGGTGCAACAAGCGCAACAACAAGCACCGATTCCACAACCGGTGCAGCAGCAAGCGGCGCCGGCCTCGCCTAACTACGTCGGCATCGGCGCCGGCGCCGTGGTCGGCGGCTTGCTCGGCAACCAAGTCGGCGGCGGCCGCGGCAAAGCCCTGGCCACCGTGGCCGGCGTGATCGGTGGCGGCTTCCTGGGTAACGAAATCCAAAACCGCGTGCAACAACCGGCGCAGCAACCACAGCGCTAATCGCCCTGCGGCATGATCGGCTGATATTATTGAGCCAACGCAGCCGGACCTGTTCCGGCTGCCGTCGTTTACCGCCGCTATTTTGATGACCGATGTCGGCCCCGACTTATAATGCGCTTGCCGCTCCCGATGGAGCTATCGCTTTTAAGTTCACCGCTCCGTTATGAAAAAACTCCACGTCTTTGCCCTCGGCGCCGCCTATGGTTTGCTGATGCGCCTGGGTTTCGGCCTGTTCGAATCGCCTTTATCGACCAATGCCGCCGGCCCGATGCTATCCTCTTTCGCGCTGCTGGTGCCGTTTTTAATCGGAGCCTATACCGTTTACGCGGTCAGGGACGAGACGCCGGGCTTCTATTTCGCCCTCTTCGGCCCGTGGGCGCCCACCTTCGCTTTTGTGTTCGGCACGGCGCTGCTGCTGATCGAAGGCAGTATCTGCATCGCCCTCGCGCTGCCGATATTTCTCGCCATGTCGTCGTTTGGCGGCATCGTCGGTCTGGTCATTAACAAACACAGTACACCGAAGTCTTCCTCGATGAATGCCTTGCTGTTGCTGCCGCTGCTCACCGGTTACGCGGAAACGCATGTGCCTTTGCCGCAGGTGTTGAGCCAAAGTGTGGCCAGCACCCATATCGCGGCCAAGCCGGAAGTGGTGTGGAATTATATTAATCACGCGGTGGCGATCAAGCCGGAGGAAATGCGCGGCGGCTTGGCTTACATGATCGGCCTGCCCTATCCACTGGAAGCGATCACCCACACCACGCCGGCGGGCCGGGTCAGAAAACTGCGCTGGGATAAAAACGTCAGCTTCGACGAGCCGATCACGGCGTGGCAAGAAAACCGCTTCATTCAGTGGACTTACAGCTTCAAGCCCGAATCCTTCCCCGCCGGCGCGCTCGACGAGCATATCCTCATCGGCGGCAAATATTTCGACCTGATCGATACCTCCTACCGTCTGGAACCGGAAGCCGGCGGCACCCGGCTCGATATCGTCGTCAATTACCGCGTCAGCACCAATTTCAACTGGTACTCGGCATGGTGGGGGCAAGTCTTGGTCGATGATTCGGCGGCGGCGATCCTGCGCTTTTACAAACAGCGCAGCGAAGCCTGAGCGGCATGCCGATTCTACTCGGCGTCATGGCGGCGCTCATGCTGGGCCTGAACCTCAAGGCCAGCGTCGCCATTTGGCGTGATGAATTGAGCGAACCGGGACAACGCCGCTTGCA
>JAYVUV010000196.1:0-14486 GCA_043787615.1 Janthinobacterium sp.
TCAAGAAACTATTTATTGTGGCGATGCTATCGCTATCCTCCGCCGCCATGGCGGTGCCGCTCGGTTCCCAGTCGGTGCTGGTGATCGAAGACGGCACCGGCAAGGTGCTGCTGGAAAAAAACGCCAACGCCGTGGTGCCGATCGCCTCGCTCACCAAGCTGATGACCGCGATGGTGGTGATCGACTCGAAACCGGACATGGACGAACCGATCAACATCGATAAAATCGACGTCGACATGCTCAAACACAGCACCTCGCGGGTGCCGGTGGGCGCCACCATCAGCCGGCGCGACGTGCTGCAATTGGCGTTGATGTCCTCCGACAACCGCGCCGCCGCATCGCTGGGGCGCACCTTTCCGGGCGGCCCGACCGCCTTCGCGCTGGCCGTCAACGCCAAAATCAAGGCCCTGGGCATGACCCAGACCGTGATCGAGGAACCGACCGGCTTGTCTCCCAACAATAAATCGACCGCCTCCGATTTGGTCAAGATGGCGATGGCGGCGGCCACCTATCCCGACATCACGCGCATCACCACCGACACCAAGGGCTTGATCAGCATCAATGGACGCCAGGTGGAGTACCACAACACCAACCGTCTGGTGGGCGCCAAGGGCTGGGATATCGCCCTGTCCAAGACCGGCTTCACGGAAGAGGCGGGACGCTGCTTGATCATGCGCATCCAGGCGGCCGGGAAACACGCGACCCTGGTGCTGTTGAACGCCAAGGCCAGTTCGGCCCGCATCATGGACGCGCTCAACATTCGCCGCTTCATCGCCGCCAACGACGAGGCCGACGATGCCGACGAACAATCGCGCGCGCTGGTGGCCACCACCCGCGCCATGCTGGCGGCGCCGACCGCCGGCGTGGCGGCGCATGCCGTCAAGGTCTCGATCCGCCACAAACGTCACGCCCGCGCCGGCCATCAACGCCGCGCCGCGACCTGAGCGCGCCGCATCGGCCGCGACAATTGACCGCGATCTGAAGACCGCGATCTGAACGGGCGCGCGCGACGCGCCCTTTCCGTCTCAGGCCGGCACCTTGTCCAGGCTGTCGGCCGAGGTCAGCAACGATTGCACGGCACGCTCGAACAGGGGCTCGGCTTCCATGAAACGCACCCGCCCGCGCCCCAGCATGCGTAAAAACATGCGCACGCTGATCATCGACGGCTTGTCTTGCCCTTCCAGGCTGAGCACCAAATTGCTCAAGTTGGGATTGATCCAGTTCAAGCGGCCTTGGCTCGGCTGCGATCCCAGATTGATTTCCACCGCCACGCCGCTGCGCAGGCGCGCCTCCACTTCGTCTTGGCTGAGGTCGACCTCCGGCCGCGCCGATTCGGGCTCCTCCGCGTCGCTGGGGAAGGCTTCCTCGAACACTTGGTCCAGCATTTGCACTTCCAGATCGAGCGCCTTGATGGCTTGATTCATCAACTGATGGTTTTGCGCCACCCGCTGGTAATCGATCTCGGCCGGCCCATCGGCTTCCGGATTGTCCACGAATTGGCGGAAATGTTCATGGATCGACGGCAGCGACGCGGCGTGCAGGCCCGGCTGGGCGGGGCGCAGCGCGCTGGTATGGGCGCCGACCAGCCAGTTCATCAAGGTGCGCGACGTGTCGGCGTCGGTGTCGATCAAGGCCAGCCCCTCGCGCAGGGTGTTCAGAATAATCGGCAGCAAGGCGAACAAGTGGCCGCGCTCGTCCTCGTTCGACTTCGGCACGATGCTCCACAGCAGGTCCGGCACCAGCAAGCGGTAACGGCGCGCCTTGTGGGCGTCGTCGCGCTCGGCCATCTCGATCGCCGCCACCCAGCTGTTTTCCAGAAATTGCTGTAGATATGGGTCGATCGTCAAGCCATGCAGCGCCTCCCCCAGTTGGGCGGCGGTGTGGGCGAAACGCAGGGTGCGGTTTTGCACTTGTTCGACCACTTCCACGGCGCGCTCGATGCTCTTGTCGCCGGCGCGCAATTCGAGCGCGATGAAGGCGTCGAACTCGTCGAGCATGCGGGCGAACAGATGCGCGCTCTCGTCTTCGTCCTGCAACAGCGTTTCGACGATGCGCACGATTTCGGTGGTGATATGGGCGCCGGTCGGATCGAGCTGTTTCAAGCCGACCGAAATGGAGCCGATACGGTTGACCAGCATGCGCGCCGGATGGCCTTTTTGGGTCAGCAGCGACGTGTCGCGCAGCGCCACCTTGAGCACGATAAATTGCAGGCGCCCCAATTGCGCGCGCACCTCGGCCGGCACCTGGTTGTCGCGCAAGATGAACTCGAACAGCATGGCCACGATATCGATGGTCATCTGTTCATCGATGTCCTGGCTGATTTCGGTCAGCGCGCCGCGTTGCTCCAGGATCAGGTTGCGCACCTCGCCCTGCTCGTTGAACATGTCCTCGGTGGCCGGGGTACGGCCGCGCTGCAACTGCTGGACCGATTGCACCAGCCGGCTGCCGCCCGCGCCGCCCTGCTCGGCCCTGCCGCCGCCCGCGCCACCAGCGCCCGCGCCCGGCTGTCCGCCTTGGACGCCGGACCCGATTCCCGCTTGATTGGTGCCGACGCCGTTCGAGGCGGCGCCCGCCTCGGCCCGCGCCGGCCCGGCTTGGCCACGGGCGGCGGGACCGGCGCCGGGGCCAGGGCTGGTATCGTGCTCGGCGGCGCGTCCGCCCTGGAGCCTGCCGCGCTCGTCGCCGAGGTCGCGGCCGGCGTCGCCGGACGCGCCGACCGGCCCGCCGCGCGACCCACCGGCGGCGTCGGCCAGATACGACGCCCGATCCCGGCCGCGCCCGCCCGGCGTGCCGTCGTCCGCCGACGTTCCTGCTTTATTGGAAAAAAACTTGCGCAACACGCTGCCCACCGCTTGATTGCCCGGCAACCAGCCGAACGCGCCGCCCGGGGCGGCGGCGGGCGACGCGGGCCGGTACGCCGGTCGCGCGCCCCCGTGCGCGGCGCCCGCCTCGTCCTCGCCGATCAGGGGCGCGAACACCGACTCGCCGGCCTCGGCGGCGGCGCCGGCCTCGCCCGGCGCATAGGCCGCGCCCAAGCCGTCGTTGGCGGCAACGGCCCCGACGGCCCCGCCGCATACCGACGCCATCAATTTATCGACCCGCTGCTTGGCGTGGACTTCGCCGGCGCGCGCGCGCACCTGCCGCGCCTGCTCCTGCTCGGCCTGCATCCGCTCCGCCTCTTGCTCCGCTTCTTCCTGCTGCGCCTGCATCAAACTGGCCATGGCGTGGCTGGCGAACGCCTGGCTGGCCAGGGTCCGGCTGGCTTGCGGGGCGGGGCCGGCGGGCGCCGCATGTGGCCGCGTGCCGGCCATGGCGCCCTCGGCGATGGCCGCGCCCCAATTGGCCATGGACGGCGCCGCTTCGCCCTCGGCCAAGGGCGTCACGGTCGGGAAATACGACTGCGGCGACTTTTGTATCTTCAGTTGCAATTGCGCGGCCACGCCCTGTTGCGCCAGATGGGCGTTCACTTCGGCGTACACCCCGGCCACGGAGGACGCGAAACAGTCGGAAAACTGCTCGATCAAGGTCGATGCCAGGTCGGTGCTCAAGCCAAAGCTTTCGAAGGCGGTGGCGATGCCGCGTGAAAACAGGTAGGGCCGGAACGGATTTTCCCTCTCCTTGATGTTGTCTTGGCCAAACATCAAGGCGATCCGAATATTCAGATCGCGCAACTGTTCTTCCGCCTCGGTGCGAAAACGGTTGGTCACTTCATTGATGCGCAGCTCGTCCTCGAAGGTCGAGGAATCGATCAGCGACAGCTTGTCGGCGCTGGCGTCGAGCGCCGAAGGCTTGCGGAAACTGTTATAGGTGGTTTGGAAACTGCGGTTGAGCAAGCGCTCCATGCTGGTGGTCATTTGACGCGCGACCATCGGGTCTTTATCGACCAAAAACACGCGCGATTGCAAGAGCCGGGTCTGTTGCGTCGAGGAATAGCTGGCATTGGCGGCCTCGAACAAGCGCTCTTTCGCCACCGGCATAGTCTTGGTGATGGCCGCCGAATACGCCCGCATGAACTCGGCGCGGGTGCTGCTCAATAATTCCTTAGAATCCATAACTCGTCCTTGTATTCCCGGGTTCTGGGTGGCGCCCGCGCGGCGTTCCGGCGCGCGCGTGGTGACGGGGGCGATCGTGCTTGCAAGGCGAATGCCGACGGCCGGCCGGCGTCGGGGGACTACGGCCACGCCCGCGCGCGGCGCGCACCGGGCGGGCGGGATGGATAAAGCGGCAGAGCGGCAAAATCATGGCCATTCGCGTGTCCGACAAGTCAGCAACAGGTCAAGGATGGGCTGCGCGTCCGAACCGGGCCGGGGCTTCGGTCGGGACGTCAGCTTCAATGTATCAAATTTCGCTTGGCGAAACAGTGCCGGGCGAATAAAGCATGTTATTTTACAACAAAAAAATTGGTACAGCAGAAATTATCGTTAAAAGAAAGGAATGAGTTATTGCGGATTGAAGCGCCCTGTTGTCCAGGTCGCAAAACCAGTGATCGAGGCGCGATGCCACGCCCGCTTACGAGTTGTTTTTTTACAACAATTTGGGAGGGATGAGAGTGTGACAGGGAGCGACTTGGCCGGCCGCGGCGCCGTTGCGCGCCGGCCGCCCGACACGGACGGCGCTAGCTGTCGAGCAAGCCGCGCAAGCCGCTGGCGCGCTGGGTGCGGCGTGTGATAGCGTCGGTCAACACAACTTGATTTGGTGAAACTAAAGTAAAAAAGTCGCGCGCGCGGGTGATGCCGGTGTACACCAGTTCGCGCGCCAGCATGGCGCCGCCCTCGCGCGGCAACACCAGCACGGTGTGGCGAAATTCCGAGCCTTGCGACTTGTGCACCGTCATCGCGTAGGCGGTCTCGACATGGCGCAAACGGGTGGCCAGCACGCTGCGCACCGCCTCGCCCTCCAGAAAATATACGCGCAGCGAGGCCGGCCGTTCCGGGTCGCGCAGGGTCAGGCCGATGTCGCCGTTGAACACGGCCGTGCCGTAATCGTTGCGCGTGACCATGACCGGGCGCCCGACATACCATTCGGCGCGCCGTATCAAGCCGGCCCGTTCCAGGCCCAGTTCGATGGCGCCATTGAGGCCGGCCACGCCCCACTCGCCCTCGCGCACCGCGCACAGGATGCGAAACGCCTCGAATTGGCGCAGCACCGCGCGCACCCAGGCTGGGTGGCCCTCTTCTTGCGGCCCCCGGCGCACCGCTTCCAGATAATCGGCGTAACCGCGGCCGGCCCCGCCACGCCCGGCCAGCGCCAGGCGCAGCACGTCGGCCGGCTGGGCCGGCTCGATCCAGCGCAGGCGCTCCTCGCTGTCGGCGCGCAAGAGGGCCACGGCGGCCCCGGCCCGGCCAGCGTTGACGGCCAGCGCCAGCTCGCCGATGGGACCGCTGAAACGATGACTATGGCGCAACATCACGGTGTGCTGGGCCAGCGCCCCCGCGTCGCCGTGGAAGGGCGCGCCGATCGCGACCCCGCTGGCGGCGGCCACGTAGTCCACGGTGGCGGCCGTGTAACCGCCGGCCTGGGCGTTCTGGCACAGGTCGCCCAGCACCGCGCCGGCCTCCACCGAGGCCAGTTGATCCTTGTCGCCCAGCAGAATCAGGATGGCCGTCGGCGGCAGCGCCGCCAGCAGCGCCGCCATCATTTCCAGATGCACCATCGAGGCTTCGTCCACGATCAGCACATCGACCTCGAGCCGGTTGCCGGCGTGGTGGGCGAAGGCCCGCGTGCCGGGCCGCGCGCCCAGCAGGCTATGCAGGGTGCGCGCCGGCCCCATGCGCCGGGTCAGCTCGGCCAGCGGCAAGGCGGCGCCCACTTTGCGCGCCAAGCCGTCGAGCGCGTGGTCGATCGATTGCTTCAAGCGCGCCGCCGCCTTGCCGGTGGGCGCGGCCAGCGCCACGCGCAGATGTTGCGGTTGCTCGGCGACGGCGAACAGCAGCGCGAGCAGGCTGGCCACCGTGTAGGTCTTGCCGGTGCCGGGACCGCCGGTGATGATGGTCACGGTGCCGCGCAAGGCCAGCGCGCAAGCGATTTTTTGCCAGTCGGGCCGGGATCGGGCGTCGTCGGCGGCGGGCGGGAACAGGATGTCGAGCCAGTGCCGCGCCAGGGCCAGGCCGCCCGCGCCCGCCGTCACGCCTGCCAGCGCCGGCGCCGCCTCGGCCCGCGCGCGCGCGCCGATCGCGCCCGCCACTTCCGTCTCGTCGCGCCAGTGGCGGCGCAGGTACAGGCGGCTCCCGTCCAGCACCAGGGGCTGGGCGAAATCGAAGGCGCCCACTTCCCACACCGGTTCCGCCGCCGCCAACAGGGCGCCCCAGGCGGGCGCCGTTTTCGGCAGCGCGCCGCAGGGTTGGGCCAGCGCGGCCCATTGCTGCGCGTTCCAGCCCATCAGCGCGGCCGGCTCGGCGGCCAGATCGTCGAGCAGCAAACAACTGTGGCCGCGCCCTTCGAGCTCGGACAGCACCACGCAGGCCAGCAGCAGCGCCGGCGCGGCGCGGCCGTGGCTGCATTCGGCGACGAAGCGGGCGAACGCCGCGCTCAGGCGGCGCAACTGACCGGTATCGGTCAAGCCGTCCAGCTCCGCCAGCAGCGCGGCGCCATGGTCGTGCCGTTCAAGCCGCATGGTCCGGCCCTTCCGCGTCGGCCTGGCCGCCGCGCTCGAGCAAGGCGTCCAAGCCATCGAGCAGCGCCAGGTCGGGCGCCAGCCAGTGGCAACCGTGGGTGCGTGGATGGGCGATCCCGCGCAGGAACAGGAATAGCGCACCGCCCAGCTGGACGGCCGGATCGTAGGCCGCGCCCAGGCGGCTGCGCAGCAAGCGGTGCAGCGCCAGCATATAGATCGCGCCCTGGATATCGTAGCGGTGCTGGGCCATGCCGGCCGCCAGCGCCTGCGCGTGATAAGCGGCGTCGCCGGCGCCCAGCGCGTTCGATTTATAGTCGATCACCCAGTAGCGGCCCGCGTGCTCGAACACCAGATCGGCGAAGCCCTTGAGCATGCCGTGCAACTGGCGCCGCGGCAGCGCCGGGCGCGCCGTGTCGCCCAGCAGGTGGCGCCCGCACAGGCGGTCCAGCGCTTGACTCGACAGGCGCTCGCTGGGGAACCAGAATTCCATCTCGGGCAGCACCCCTGTCAGCTGCGCCAGCGACGCGCCCAGCACCGGCAGCCGGGTGCTCGCCACCCGCCGCAGCCAGGCGATGGCGTCTTCCTGGCGGTGGCCCCAGCCGGCCCGCTCGCAACGGGCGGCCAGGCGGGCGTCGAAATTGTCGTCCTCGATCACATCGAAGCCTTCCTGGCCCATCCATTCGAGCTGCTCGTGCATGAAATTGCCGG
Source organism: Janthinobacterium sp. (assembly GCA_043787615.1). GTDB lineage: Bacteria > Pseudomonadota > Gammaproteobacteria > Burkholderiales > Burkholderiaceae_D > Janthinobacterium. The sequence goes on from JAYVUV010000196.1 coordinate 7,322, forward strand.
GCACCGAACCGCGCGGAAAACGGTGCCAAGGCGCGTCGTCGGCGCGCGCGGCCGACTCGGGGGCCGCGCCGGCGCCATCCTCCAGCAAAGTGGCGTCCAGCGCGCGCTGCGGCGGCGGCGACGCGATGGCCGCCGCGTTGACTTGGCGCGTGAGCGAGCTGAAACTGCCGACCGACCAGTCGCGCTCGAAATCGGCGTGAAACGGCGCCGGCGCCACCAGCGCCGGGCGCCGCTCGACCCGCGCCAGCGGCGTCACTTGGCGCGGCGGCGACAGGGTGGCGATGCCGATCGCGTCGCAATCGCCGCGCAGGCGCTCCCAGTGGCCGGCCAGATCGGCCGCCGCCATCGCCGCGCCGCCACCCAGCAAATAGCCGAGCGCCGAATCGTGCAAGGTGTTGGCGCCGGCGCGCCGCCCGGCCAGCGCCGCCACCCCCAGCCACAGGAAATGGCGCGCCCGCGTCAGCGCCACGTACAAGAGGCGCAAGTCTTCCTCGATGCGGGCCGCCTCCACCGCCTCCAGCGCGGCGTCGGTCAAGGCCAAATCCAGGTGTCGTTCGCCCTGCGCGTCGGCGTACTCGAAAAAGCCGCGGTTGCGCCGTTCCACCTTGCGCGCGGTGACGGCGAACGGCAAGAACACCAGCGGGTATTCCAGGCCCTTGGATTTGTGCACCGTGACCACCTTGACCAATTCTGCGTCGCTTTCGAGCCGCAGCACGCGCTCGTCGCCGCCTTCGGCCTGGCCGGCGATTTGCTCGGCCAGCCAACGGATCAGGGCTTGTTCGCCATCGAGCTGGCGGCTGGCCGATTGCAGCAATTCGGCCAGATGCAGCAAATTGGTCAAGCGCCGCTCGCCGCCCGGCGCCGCCAGCAGCGCGGCCGGCAGACCGAGTTCGTGAATCAAGCGGCGCAGCATGGCCAGCACGCCCTGGCGCTGCCAAACCAGATGCCAGCCCTTGAGCTGCTCGACCCGCCCTTCCCACGCGATTTCATCCTGCGCCAGCAGCGCCAGCGCGGCCAGCGGCAAGCCGATGGTCGGAGTGGCGAAGGCGGCCCGCGCCAGCGCGCCGTCGAGCGGATTGGCCACCGCGCCCAGCCAGCGCAGCACGTCGGCCGCCTCCTGGCTGTCGATCACCGAATCCTTGTCCGACAAATAGACGCTGGCCACCTTGCGCTTTTGCAGGGCCAGGCGGATCGCCGCCGCCTCCCTGCGGTCGCGCACCAGCACCGCGATGTCGGCCGGTTGCAGGCGCGTGAAATCGGCCCCGCTCTCGTCCCCGTCCCCGCTCGCGAAGCCGGCGTGGCGGTCGTTGAGCAGGCCGACGATGCGCTCGGCGCAGTGGTGCGCGAAATAGTCGCGGTAGTCGTCGCCACGCAAATCCTCGGCGGCGCTGAGCGAGACCGTGAGCGCCTGGACCGGGCCGTCCACCCCCACCAGGTACTGCGCCCTGCCCTGGGCCGCGACCGCCTCGAACGGCAGCCGATTGTGGCCGTCGGCGCGAAAGCGGAACGCGCCGGCCGCGAAACCGGCCCGCCCGCCATCGGCGCCGTCGCCCTCGGCGTGCAGGAACAGGCGGTTCACCGCCGCCACCAGCGCCACCGTGGACCGGTAATTGGTGCCGAGCTGGTAGTGCCGGCCGGCCGTCGCGGCGCGCGCGGCCAGATAGCTGTGGATGTCGGCGCCACGGAAACCATAGATCGATTGCTTCGGGTCGCCGATCAAGAACAGGCCGTGGGCCGGGTCGTTGTCGGCCACCCGGTACAGCAAGTTGAAGATTTGGTACTGGCTGGGCGAGGTGTCCTGGAATTCGTCCACCATGGCCACCGGATACTGCCCCGTGATGCGCAGGCGCAGGGCGGCGCCGTTCTGGCCCAGCAGGGCTTCGCGCAGGCGGATCAGCATGTCGGCGAAGCCGAACTGGCGCGCGCCGCGCTTGAGCTGCTCCATGCGGCGCGCGATCGACAGCGCGGCGTGGCGCCGCAAGGCGTGCGCCAGCGGTTCCAGCTCGGCCAGCGCCGCCGCCAGGCCGGCGGTGTGCGCGAAGTCGTCCGGCACCACGGCCTCGACACCCTTGGCGAAGGCGTCGGCGATGCCGTCCGGAGTCAGGCGGCGCCAAGCCGTCTCGGGCAAGTCCGGGTGCAGCGCGCGCGCGTCGCCGGCCCAGCCGCGCAGGGCGGCGAACCATTTGAGCAGCGAATCGGCGCGCATCTTGTTGCCGTTGAAGCATTTGGGCGCCGCCGCGCGTTGCGCGCCGATCCAGTCTTCCATGCGGTCGGCGCGCTCGGCCCAGCCGCGCTTCAATTCAGCCAGGCGGGCTTGCTGCTCGCGCTCGACCCGGGCGATCAAATCGGTCAGGCTGTCGTCGGCCGCGCCGGGCTCGATGATGGCGGCCCGCCCGGCCAACTCGCGCACCGCGCGCTTGAGCACCGTCACGTCGGGCCAGCAGGCCAGCAACGGCGCCAGCGCGGCCTCCTTGAGCGGGTACACTTGCTGGCGCCAGTAGTCGTGGGCGGCGTCCTCGAACAGGGCCTGCTCGTCGCTGACCAGCTCCTCGTCGAACAGGCAGCCGCTGTCGAAGGCGTGCTCGCGCAGCATGCGCTGACACCACGCGTCGATGGTGAAGATGGCCGCCTCGTCCATCGTTTCGGCAGCCAGCATCAGGCGGTGCGCCGCCTTCTGGCGCTCGGCGCGCGCGGGATAGGACAGCAGCAGCGCGTTCAGATAGGCGTCGTCGCCGGCCTCGCCGTCGGCGCGAAAATAAGCCGCCGCCTCGACCAGGCGCTCGCGCACCCGGTTCGCCAGTTCGCGCGTGGCGGCGCGGGTGAAGGTCATCACCAGGATATCGGCCGGCAGCAGCGGCCGCGCGAAGCCGTCGTCGCCGCCGTGGCCGAGCACCAGGCGCACGTACAGCGCGGCGATGGTCCAGGTCTTGCCGGTGCCGGCGCTGGCCTCGATCAAGCGGGTGCCGTGCAGGGGGAAGTTGAGCGGGTCGAGCAACTGGCTCATGACGCGTCTCCCGCGGCGTGACCGCCATTTTTACCATCCTCGCCATCCCCGGCGGCGCCGATCGGCGTGAGCGTGATGTCGTGCTTGATCCATTCGGCCAGTGGACCGTACAACTCCAGCGAGCAGTCGATCCAGGCCGCTTCGGCGCTCAAGGCGGCGTAATCGGGCCACAAACGCGCCAGGCACAAGTCGGCGCGCTCGCCGGTCAGCTCGAAGCCGCCGTCGTACACGGCGCGCGGGTCGCCCTCCTGGGCCAGCGCCAGCGCGCTTTTGCAAGCGGTGGGCAGCGGCCGGTCCATGCCTTCGCGCCACAGCGCCACCACGGCGGCCAGCGCGCGGCGCGCGGCGTCCGGCTCGAGCGGGCGCATGGCGACGATGGCGTCGCGCGCCACCAGATGGCCGCCGAGCGGACGGTCCTGCGCGGCGGCGGCCAGCTGGCGCAACCACATGCCGATCAATTTGTCGCCGCGCGCGCGGCCGTCCTTGCCCAGCACCTTGGACGAGATCTGCATCAGCCACACGGTGGCGCCGGCGCCGTCGCCGCGCAGGCGGTCGAGCCAATCCTCGATGCGCACTTCGCCGAACTGCATGGCCAAGGCCAGTTTGTCGGCCGGCAGCGGAAACCGGGCGCACAGGCCGAGCCAGGCGCGCCGCACCGGCACCAGCGCCTCGACCAATTGGCGCTGCCACTGCCGGCCGACCAAGCCGATCGGCAGCACGCCCTCGCGCGCCAGGCGCGCCGCGCGCGCGTCCAGGCCGGCGCGCACCTCGGACAGGGCTTCGGCCTGGCCGCTGTCGTCGAGCAGGATGTCTTCCAGCAGATAGCGCTCCAGCGCGTTCAAGGCGAACGGTTCCTCGTCCTCGCCCAGCACGGCCGCCTCGGCGAAACTCACGCTCAGGCGGCGGCGGAAAAAATAACGCACCGGCTGGCGCACGAAGCTGGCCAGGTCGTTCAGCTTGAGGCGGAACTGGGGTTCCAGCTCGTACGGCGGCAGCGCCGCCAGGCCGAGCCGGTCAGCTTCCGGTTCAGCACCCGCACCCGCGCCCGGCGCGGCCGCCTCGTCGCCGACATGCGCGGCGCGCCACTCGCCGGCATAGGTGAGCAAGCCGCCCGCCTCGAAATACTTGCGGCTGAACGGCTGCAAGGCGTGTTCGGTGGTCAGGCTCGCCAGGTCCAGGCGCCAGCCGGCCGCCAGATAGTCGCGCAGCTGCGACACCAGCACCGAGGCCGGCTGCTCGCTGTTGTCGCGCACATTGCGCCCGACCCAGCTCAGATACAGCTTGTCGCGCGCGGCCAGCACCGCTTCGAGCATCAGGTAGCGGTCGTCGTCGCGGCGCGAGCGATCGCCCGGGCGCGCCATGCCCGGCAAAACCAGCAGGTCGAAGTCGGCCTGGCGCGCGCGGCGCGGGAAGTCGCCGTCGTTCATGCCGAGCAGGCACACCACCCGGAACGGCACGGCGCGCATCGGCATCAGGGTGCAAAAAGTCACGCCGCCGGAGACGAATTGGTGGTTCAGGGTCGGTTCGTCGAGCGCGCCCAGCCAGGCTTCGCGCAGCACCGCCAGCGGCAGCGCCTCGTCGTATTCGGCGTACTCGCAGCGTTCCAGCCAGCCTTGCAGCGCGTGCTCCAGATGCGCCAGCGTGAGGCGGTCGGCTTCCTCGTCGGCCCGGAAAAAGGCGGCCAGCAGGGCGCGCGCCTGCCCGCCCCACTCGGCCGGGGTGCGCGCGCGGGCCAGCGCGGCGCGCCAATGCAGCAGCGCCTCCACCAGTTGCGCCAGGGAGCCGGCCAGGGACGCGTCCAGCCCGCCCACTTCGGCGTAGGGCTCGATGCCCTCGAAGCTGGCGCCGGCGCCGCTGGCGTAACCGAGCAGCATGCGCCGGATGCCGAAGATCCAGGCGTTTTGTTCGCCGGCCGCGCCCAGGCCCAGGCCCTCGCGATGCGGCAGGTCCAGGCCCCAGCGCACCCCGGCGCCCTCAATCCAGCCGCCCAGGACGGGCAAGTCGTCCGGCGCCAGGCCGAAACGCGCCGCCACGGCCGGCACGTCGAGCAGGTCGCGTACCTCGCTCTGGCGGCAGCGCTGCTGCGGCAGGCGCAGCAGCCACTCGAGGGCGACCAGCAGCGGATTGACGCTGCGGTCCTTGACGTCGCCGATCTCGAACGGGATGAAACGCGGGTCGCCGCGCTTGTGCTGGCCGAACACGGCGTGGATGGCGGCGGTGAAGGTGTCGATGTCGGGCACCATCACCACCACCTCGCGCGGGCGCAAGCCGTCGCCGGCGCCGAACATGGCCAGCAGCTGGTCGTGCAGGATTTCGACTTCGCGCTGCACGCTGTGGGCGATGTGGAAAGCGATCGAGCGGTCGGCTGGATCGGGCGCCGGGCCGGCGTGCTCGCTCAGCGGCAGCAAGTCGCGCACGGCCGCCTGGACCTGGGCCAGCAGGGTCTCGCCCTCTTCCTCGCCAAACAGGTCGACCCGCAGGCTGTCGTTCTCGGCGCGGGCGTCGAATTCGTCGAGCATGCGGATGAAATCGCGCCCTTGCCGCCCCCAGCTGGCCAGCAGCGGGTGGCTGTGGGCGTGCAGTTCCTCGAGCGGGATCTGGCCCAGGTCCTGGTCCTTGCGCAGGCGCTGGCGCCGGTGGGCCGCGCGCAGCAGGTCGCGCCCCTCGATGATGTCGCCCCAATAGAAGCGGCAGGGATTGGGCACCGCCAGCACCACCTGGGTGTGGCGCGCCAGGGCCGCCAGCGCTTGCAGGCTTTGATAGGGTAGCGCCGAGATGCCGAACAAGACCACCCGGCGCGGCAGCGCGCCGGCCGGCGCCTGGCCGGCCTCCAGCGCGTGCACGAAGGCTTGATGCACGGTGGCGCGGCCGTGTTCGCGGTTGTGCTCGGGCACGCTGTCGATCACGGCCCGCCAGAGCCGGGCTTGCCAAAGCTGGTCCGCTTGCAGGGGCGGCGCCTCGCCGCGCGCCGTGCGCAACTGGTCGCGCCCGGCGGCCCAGTCGGCCAGCCAGTCGGCCCGGTACACCTGATATTGGTCGTACAAGTCGGCCAGGCGCTCGGCCAGTTGCAGGCGACGCTCGGGGTCGCCGTCCGCCAGGAAGTGGCGCAGCGGGGCGAACACCGGCTCGGCCAGCAAGCCCGGCAACAAGCGCATCAAGCGCCAGGTCAGCGGCGCCTTGTCGAAGGCCGAACGGCTGGGCACGCGCTCGCGGCCCAGCATGGCGCGGTAGGTTTCCCACAAAAAGCGGGCCGGCAGCGCGATGCGGGTGGCCGCGCACACCCCCATTTCCTCGGCCAGGGCGATTTTCAGCCATTCGGCCACGCCGTTCGATTGCACCAGGAAGATATCCGATTCCAGCGGCGCCAGCGGGTTGGCGCGCAGCCATTCGAACACGGCGGCGCGCAACTGTTCCAGCTGGTTGCCATGCAAGATGAGGAGGCCGGGCGTGACGGTCAAGGGCAGGTCGATCCGAAAAATAGGGACGGCGCGCGGGCGCACGCAAGCACGCTATTATCGCCTGTCCTGGCTCAGCCCGGGTCGCGCGCGCTAAATTCAAGCGCGATATGTTCGCTCAAACGGTCGAGCAAGGGTTCCATACCGGCCAGGGTGCGCTTGGCCAGGGCCAGATCATGACTATCCCGGAAACTTTCCAGGGTTTCGCACAGGCTGCCGAAACTGGTCGCCCCGATCGCGCGCGCCGAAGACTTGGTGCGATGGCCCAGATCGGCCAACTGGGCCAGGTCGCCCCGGTCCATCGCGTCTTGCATCTCGGCCAGCGATTCGCGCGCCGTGTCGAGAAACAGCATGGCGTAGCGGCGCATCTTTTCGGGCTTGTTGTTGAAGGTTTGCGCCAGGGCGCCCAGGTCGAGGATGGCGCTGTCGCCCTCTTCATGGCCGGACCAGGTCGCTAACGGCGGCGGTGGCCTGGATGGCTCGACTACGCCGTCGGGTGTGGCGCGCTCCGGCCTGGCGCGGCCCGGCTTGGCGCGATCCGGCCTGGCGCGGCCCGACACCTCCCGGTCAAGGTCCGGCCGGTGATCGGGGCGCGGGCGGCGCCGGTCGGGCTGGCCGGCGCGCGCGTCCCCCCCCGTTCCGGCGGCGGCGCCGTGCGCGCCGACCGCCTCCTCCGCCGCCATCGTGCCGGCAGTGCCGGCGCCGG
>JAYVUV010000197.1:0-4747 GCA_043787615.1 Janthinobacterium sp.
GCGCCAGGGCCATGCACGCGTCGATGCCTTCGGGTTCGCCCGGGTGGATGCCGTTGTTGTTGAAGAACACCGGCCGGCCGGCGGCCTTGAGGCGTTCGCGGTCGAACTCGCCGTCCGCGCTGAGCACCCCGGCGTGGATCGGCACGCCGGCGTCGGAAAGGCCGACCTGGCCAAAGCGCAGCCATTGGGGGAAGCGGGCGGCCAACTTCTCATAAAAAGCAATGCATTCCTGCCAGGTCGTGGTCTGGTTTTGATTGCCGAGTTCGTACGGGGTGCGCATGTCTGGTTGCATAGCGGTCTTCAGTCTGAAGGAACGAGAAGGGCGCGCTGGGTAAGCGTGCCGTCGAAGCCGGAATTGTAGCATTCGGTTTTGCCCCGGCGGCCCGTTGGGACGGCTGGTTTGGAGCGATCGCGCGCGGCTTGACGCGCTGCATGGCGCGCTCCGGCCGCGCATGATATTGCTGGGGGCCGTGGCGAGCTGGAGCTGGCGATGAGAGTAGCGAATGTAATCGGCTGCATGTGGCTCTTGCTTGCCGCCGGCGATGCCGGGGCCGCGCCGGCGGCCGCCGCGCGCCACGTGCTTGTCCTGCCGGGCGGGCCCGCGCCTGAGAGCGAAACGGGACAGGGAAACATACGCTTCGTCGGCGCCGATTCCGCGCTGATCCGTTACCGGGGCGTCACGATCCTCAGCGACTTGGCGCCGACGGTGGAGGCCTTGCCGGCGCCGGATGTGGTGCTGCTGTCGCGCTTCGAGCAGGGCCAGGTCGAACGCTTGCTGTGGCATAAGATCGGCCGCGACGTGCCGATCGTGGCGTCCGAGCGTAGCGCCGTCGCTTTGCGCGCGGCCGGTTTCACCCGGCTGTATCCGCTTCCAATCTGGCAGAGCTTGTTGCTCAAAAAGGGCCAGGCCCGCTTGCGCCTGACAGCCCTGCCGGAGCGGCCAGGCGTGGCGGGCGGTCGAACCGGAAACGGCGACGTGAACCTCATGCTGGACTTCGGTGGCGCCGGGGCCGGCGCGTCGCGGCCGTGGCGCTTGTATATCAGCGGCGAGACGCTGCCGCCCGACGAGTGGTTGGATTTGGCGCGCCGCTTGCCGGGCGCCGATCTGGTCTTGCTACACGCGGGCGATAGCCGGCTGCTGGCTGTGCTGGCGGATGGCGAGGACCCCGGCCGAGGCAGACGGATGGCGCGCCTCATCGCCCCCGCGCCCGGCGACGATGCCCACGCGCCGGCGCCCTTCCCCGTCAAGCTGGGCCGGTGGCGGGGTATGGTCGCTTACCAGCCGCCAGGCACGGCGTACGTGTTCACGCGGCCGTCGCGTTAGGGTCTGGCCGTGCCAATTTGCCGATGGCCTCGCTTTCGATGATGCGGCTGGCCGCGCCGTGACGGGCCAGGGCCAGCATGGCGCGGCCGATTTCCTCGGTGGTGCTCAGCCGACCCGGTAGCAGGCGCCGCAGCGGTCAGCCCGGGATTGCGGCGCGCCAGCACGGTGCCGGCCGCCAGCGTGATGCCGTAGGTCAGCCTTTCATACAGCTCGGGCGCCATGCCGCCGGCCGACACGCCCAGGCAAAAGAAGCAGGCGTCGTAGCCGTCCAGCTCGGTTTCGATAGCCTCGTAATGCCACAGATCCTGGTGTATCAATTCGCGCAACTTGGGATGCCGTACGTCGCTGGGGTTGCGGCCCACGGCCAGCACCGCCTCCACGCCGGGGTCTTGCAGGCATTCGCGCAGCACGCCCCGGCCCACCATGCCGCTGGCGCCGAACAAGATGACTTTCATGTCGTCTCCTTGCCGGCGCGCGGGGCGGTGAGACCGGTGGAACAAAGGGGGCGGGCGGGGAGGTGCATGATCGGTCCTGGTAAAACGCGGTTTATGTTTGAGTAATCAGTCATCTATAAGCCAAAAAATGCTCAGGTGGCGATGCCGGTCCAGAATATGGTGAAGCCGTTGCGGATGTGCAGTTCGGCGTTGTCGGGGTCCAGTCCGATGAAGGTCATGGTGGCCTCGGCCATGGCGCTCATCATGGTGGCGATAAATTGCACCGGATAATCGCGCAACACGCCGCTGGCGATGCTGTCGAGGGCCAGCGTTTCGAGTTCGGCGAAAGGGCGCATGCCGGCCTGGCGCGATTGAACACTGATGGTGTCGGTCAAGGTCAACTGGGCCAGCACCTTGCGCTCGGCTGGATTGGCCACGCCCCAGCGCACGAAATGGGTCCAGATGTGGCCGATTTTGCCGCGCGCGTCTTCCCGGACCGGAAAGTCGCGCAGCAACTGTTCGGCGATCTGGGACTTGAGCTCGCAATACAAGTCGTTCATCAACGCGTCCTTGCTGGCGAAATAAGTAAACAGCGTGCCCTCGGCGATGCCGGCCGCCTTGGAGATGGCCGAGGTGGGGGCGGCCGCCAAGCCGCGTTCGGCGAACACCCGGGTTGCCGCCTGCAAGATGGCGTTGCGTTTATCGTCGCTGCGCGGACGGGCCATGGAAGAGATCGTTAATGAGTAAGCGCTCAATAATACCCTGGACGCACGCTTTACGCCAGCGGACGAAAAAAAACCACACCCTTGGGTGTGGTTTCAAGCTTACAACTGCCATGACCCCGGCTTATTGTTGGTTGTTCCGCTCTTGCTGGCCGCGCGTCGAAGCGGCCGGGCATTGCCTATTATTGCACACTCATTTCTTTGAGTAAATTATCAGCGTGGTCGATGTGTTTCATATTCCACAAAATGTAACGCACATCGACCTGGATCGAGCGCGTGTTGGCCTTGTTGTAATCCCAATCCGAAATGATGGAATCGAGGGTGCCGTCGAAGGCCAGGCCGATGAACTCGCCCTTGGCGTTGAGGGCGGCCGAACCGGAATTGCCGCCGGTGATGTCGAGCGTGGCCAGATACGCCACCGGCACCGATTTAAGTTTCGGATCGGCGTAGCGGCCGTATTCTTTGGCCTTGATCGCCTTCAATTGCGCGGCCGGGGCGTTGAACTCGCCGCTGCCGGTGGCCTTGGCGGCCACCCCTTCCACCGTGGTGAAGGCCGACCAACTGGTGCCGTCGGCGCCATGCGCGCGGCCGGCGATTTGGCCGAAGGTCACGCGCAGGGTGCTGTTGGCGTCCGGATAAATGGCCTGGCCCTTGCTGTGCATGTAAGCGATTTTGGCTTTCATGTAGTTGGCGTAGGCTTGCTGGATGTCGCCGCCCAGTTCCTCTTCCTTGGCTTCGGTTTTCAAGCCTTCGTCGTACATGGCCACGGCCGCTTTGATAAAGCTGTCGTCGCTGGCCTTGAACTCGGCCGGGGTGCGCTTGAGCCAGGCGGCGCGTTCGGCCTTGTCGCCCAGCTTGCTGCCGGCGTACAGCGGAACCAGCAGGGCTTTGAGCTCGGCCGGGGTCATGCCGTCCTTGATGCCCAGGGCCGCGTCGAAGTTGGCGTTGCGTTCGCTTGCCGGCTTGGCCGCGTACTGGGACAGGCCGTTGAGCACGAGCGCCTGGTCCACCTGGGCGTCGTAGTTGCGCTCGATGGCGGCCACGCTCGCTTCAAACCTGGGCAGGTCGCGCACCTGGTAACCGGGCTTGCGTTCGGCGTCCGGCTTGGCGCTTTCGTTGGCCAGGCGGTACAGCGCGCGCGCGCTGGTGAGCAGGCGCGGCGAGGAGTAGCCGAGGAAAAAGTCGCGGCTCGCTTCGGCGTCGCGGCGGGCGATCAGGGTTTCGACTTGCTCGATATCGGCGGCGAATTCCTTCTTGCGGGCCGGGCTGGCGTTGACCCAGGCTTTCAACTCTTCATGCTGGGCGGTTTTGCGGGCCAGGAAATCGCTGCCCGCGTAGGAGGCCAGCATGCCTTGCCGATTTTTGTAGTAGTTGTTGACACCGGCCACCTGGGACGCGTACTTCAACTTGGTGTCCGGATTGTCCTTGGTCTCGCGCTCGATGATGGCCAGGGTTTCGCCCGAGATCTTCACATAGGCCGGATAATTCGTGTCGAAGGTGTACGCCACTTCCGACGGCAGGCGGTGACGGTTGGTGCGGCCGGGGTAGCCCAGCGCCATCACGAAATCGCCTTCTTTGAGATTGTCCTTGGCCAGCTTGAGGAAATGCTTGGGCACGTAAGGCACGTTGTCCTTGCTGAAGTCGGCCGCCTTGCCGTCCTTGCTCACATAGGCGCGGTAAAAGCCGTAGTCGCCGGTGTGGCGCGGCCACATCCAGTTGTCGGTGTCGCCACCGAACAGACCCACACCCTGGGCGGGCGCATGGACCAGGCGCACGTCGCGAATCTCCAACTGCTTGACAAGCTGGTATTGCACGCCGGCATAGAAGCTGGCGACGTTGCAGCGGTGGCCAACATCAGCCTCGCAGGCGGCGACCAGGGCCTTTTCGTTGGCCTCGATCGCATCAACGCGGGCTTTGCCGGTCAGCGCAGCGGTCTTGGCGTCGATGACCTGCGGCGTCACATCGCTGACGGCGACGGTCATAAGCACGCGGGTGCCGGGTGCGGCGGGCAGTTCATCGGCCAGGCTGGCGGCAAGAAAGCCATTTTTCAGCAGGTCGCGCTGGGGCGTGGAGTTGAACTGGATGCTGCCGTAAGCGCAGTGGTGGTTGGTGACGACCAAGCCCAGCGGCGACACGAAGGACGCCGTGCAGCCGCCCAGCGAGACCACCGCGCCCATCGGAAATTCGGTCAGCTTGGCAAGCTGCTGCGGATCGGTCTTGAGCCCGGCAGCCTTCATCGCCTTGGCGATCTGCGGCAGCTGTTGGGG
>JAYVUV010000198.1:0-4089 GCA_043787615.1 Janthinobacterium sp.
TGCCGGCCAGCGTGGTGCTGTCCAGCTTCGATTTCAAGCAGCCGCGCCCGAAACTGGTCGACCTGCCCACCGTCAACCGGCAGGGTGACGTGCTCAAGGAAGAGGTGTACGAATACACCGGCGCCTACGGCTTCAAGGACAACGCCGACGGCGACGCCCAGACCCGCCTGCGCCTGGAGGAAATCGAGGCCGGCGGCAAGCACTTCGAGGGCGCCGGCAACGACCGCTTCGCCCAGGCCGGCCGCCATTTCGCGCTGACCGGCCATTTCGACCATCCGCCCGGCGCGGACGGGGACGATACCTTCCTCATCCTCGAAGTGCGCCACACCGCCAGCAATAACTACCAGAACGGCGCCGAGGCGCCGTCCCACTACGAAAACCGCCTGGTGTGCGGCCGCAAATCGATACCGTGGCGGCCGGGGCGCAGCCACAACAGCACCGAGCCGAAAATCTACGGCTTGCAAACGGCGCTGGTGGTGGGGCCGCCGGGCGAGGAAATCCACACCGACCAATACGGCCGGGTGCGCGTGCAATTTCACTGGGACCGCGCCGGCCAGTACGACGCCAAAAGCTCGGCCTGGGTGCGGGTCGCCAGCGCCTGGACCGGCGCCGGCTTCGGCATGAGCACCATTCCGCGGGTCGGCGCCGAATGCGTGGTCCAATTCCTCGACGGCAATCCCGACCGTCCGCTGATCACCGGCATGGTGCCCAACGCGGACACCATGCCGCCCTGGACGCTGCCGGCCAACAAGACCCAGAGCGGCATCTTGTCGCGCTCCACCCCGGGCGGCGCCTACCACAACGCCAACGCGATCCGCTTCGAGGACAAAAAAGGCAGCGAGCAGCTGTGGATACAGGCCGAGCGCGACATGGAGGCGGTGGTCGAACACAACGACAGCCAGAGCGTGGGCCAGGACCGCACCATCGGCGTGGGCGGCAGCCATACCGAAAGTATTGGCGGCGACATGACCCAGGCGGTGGGCGGCTGCCACACCGCCACCGTCAAAAAAGACATGACGCTCACCGTCACCGACGGACGCCAGGACAGCACCGTCAAGGGCGACATCACCGTCACCTCGCAAAACGGCGAAATCACGCTGACCTCGCCCACCAAAATCACCCTCACCGTGGGCGGCAGCTCGATCACGATGACGCCGGGCGACATCACCATCGTCGGCGCTAACATCTTCCTCAACCCTTGACCGGACCAGCGATGACCGACACCACCACCGCCGCGGACGACGCGCGCCCGTTCGAACGCATCGGCCTGCACGAAGGCAGCATCGGCCTGCCGCCCGGCTTCGAAGACCGCAGCGCCAATATATTCGTCCCGGCCGACACCCAGAACCAACCCAATCTGAGCGTGGCGCGCGACTGGCTGGGCGAGGGCGAAACCCTGCCGGCCTACGTCGACCGGCAACTGGCGCAACTCAAAGCGCGCCTGCCCAGCCACAAGCTGCTGGCGCGCGCGCCGGAGCGGCTGGGCCGGCACGAACCTGCGCTGGCGGGCGAGCGTATCGAAGCCCAATACAAAAACGGCGTCCAGACGGTGCGCCAGCGTCAAGCCGCCTTCCTGGTCGCCCCGCGCCGGGTGCTGATAGTGACGGCGGCCAGCGCGCGCCCGCTCGACGAACGCTTCGACATCCTGTGGCGCGCCTGGCTGGACAGCTTCGCGCCGCCGACATCCGCACCCGGCGCCGCCGGCCTGCCACTGTAAATAAACCCGCTCCCATCGCCCACCATGTTTGAAGCCGCCCGCCTGACCGACCCGATCGCCCACACCAGCGCGCTGGCCGGCTTTTTGGTCGGCGCCGTCATCGGCATCGCCCTGATCGCCGCCGTCGCCTTCGCCACCTTCACCTGCGGCTTCGGCGTCGCCCTGCTGGCGGGACTGGCCGCGGGGGTGGGCGCGAGCGCCATCCTCGGGCTATCGGAGGCGATCGGCAAGCTGTTCTCCTCGCCGGCCGGCGCCATCACCACCGGCTCGCCCAACGTCTTCATCAACGGCCTGGCCGCCGCCTTCGCCACCGCCAGCGGCGCCGCGTGCAGCAAACACAATCCGGTGCCGCTGGTGGCCGAGGGATCGACCAACGTCTTCATCAACAGCCTGCCGGCCGCGCGCAAAAAAGACGCCCTGATCTGCGGCGCCAAGATCGACGCCGGCTCGCCCAACGTCTTCATCGGCGGCGGCAGCAAGCCCTATCTGCCGGTGGCCGACGAAGTGCCGGCCTGGTTGCGCACCAGCGTCGACTGGGCCTTCGCCCTGGCCGGGCTGGTGGGCGGCCTGGCCGGCTTGATCAAGGCGTCCGGCGGCCTGTCGCGCGCGGTGCTGCCGTGCGCCGCCAAATTCATCGGCGGCTTCGTCATCGGCGAGGCGGTGGGCCGTTATGTGGCCGCGCCCATCGTCAGCCGCGTCATGGGCGGCTTGTTCGGCAAACCGGTGGACGTGGCCACCGGGCGCAAGATCCTGCTCGCGCAAGACGAAATCGACTTCGTGGTCGCCAGCCCGATTCCCGTGGTCGGCGCGCGTTTTTACGCCAGCGACCTGCGTCACGAAGGCAGCATGGGCCGGGGCTGGGTATTGCCCTGGGATTTACGCTTGCAGGCGCGCGACGGCCGGCTGTGGTTCACCGACGGCCAGGGCCGCGAAACCGGCTTTCCCATGATCGCGCCGGGCCACACGGCCTTCAGCGACGCCGAGCAGTGCTACCTGGCGTGCACGCCGGACGGGCGCCACATCCTGTACGATTTGAACGAGGCTTACTACGACTTCGGCCGGCTGGACGGCGCGACCGACGCCATCGCCTGGGTGGCGCGGGTGGAAGACCGCTGCGGCCAGTGGCAAGCGTATCAGCGCGACGCCGCGGGCCAGGTGGACTTCATCCGCACCAGCGGCGGCCAGGAGCTGCAACTGCACTACACCGGCCTGCCCTCCCGCCTGAGCGTGATCGAATGCACCCACGGCGGCGCGCCCGGGCCGCTGGTCGCCTACGCCTACGACGCCCTGGGGCAACTGGTCTCGGTCACCGACGCCAACGGCGCCGTGGTGCGCCAATTCAGCTACGCCGACGGGCTGATGGCCAGCCATACCAACGCGCTGGGACTGGTGTGCCGCTACACCTGGGGCGAGATCGACGGCCGCGCGCGCGTGCTGGTCTGCGCCTCCAGCGAAGGCGAAAGTACCCGCTTCCGCTACGACACCGCCAACCGCCAAACCTGGGCCGAGGACGAACAGGGACGGGTCGCCCATTGGATCTACGACGAGCAGTTTCAGATCACCGATTGCACCGATCTCGATGGCGGCCGCTATCGCATGGTCTACAACGCGGCCGGCCAGCCGGAGCACATCGCGCTGCCGGGAGAACGCCACATTAGCTTCGCGTTCGATCCGGCCGGGCGCATCGTCGGCGAGACAGACCCGCTGGGCCGCACCACCCACACCGGCTACGACGGCAATAGCCTGCGCGTGAATCAGCTGACGCTGCCGGACGGGAGCCGCTGGCGCGCCGAGTACGACCACCTGGGCCGCCTGACGCGCACCACCGACCCGCTGGGCCGCGAGGAGTGCTACGAATACGGGGATGGCTTGGCTCCGCTGCCCCTGGCCCACATCGACGCGCGCGGCGGGCGCCAAAGCATGGCCTGGGACCGGCGCGGCCAATTGACCGCCTACACCGATTGCTCGGGCAAGAGCACGCGCTACGAGTACGACGCCGACGGCCGATTGGTGGCGGCCACCGACGCGCTGAACCAGACCACCCGCTACCGCCGCCGGCGCACCGGCGAGGCGCTACAAGTGATCCTGGCAGACGGCAGCAGCGAACAATTTACCTACGACGCCGCCGGCCTGGTGATCGAGCAGCGCGATGGCGCAAACCAGATCCGCCAGTGGCGGCGCAACGCGCGCGGCCAGGTCGTCGACGCGATCGACCCGGCCCGGCGCCACCTGCGCTACCGCTACGACGTCCAGGGCCGGCTGCTGGAACTGGTCACCGACGACGCCACGCGCTACCGCTTCGGCTACGACGCGGGCGACCGCCTCACCTCCGAAATCCGGCCCGACGGCGTGGAGCGGCTACTGACGTACGA
>JAYVUV010000199.1:0-4171 GCA_043787615.1 Janthinobacterium sp.
CCGCCAGCTGGCAGAAGAATCGCGCAGCCGCATCGAGGATGCCTTGCGCGGCGCACACATGGTCTTCATCGCCGCCGGCATGGGCGGCGGCACCGGCACGGGCGCTGCGCCTATCGTGGCGGAGATCGCCAAGAGCATGGGCGCGCTGACCGTTGCCGTGGTCTCCAAGCCGTTCTCCTACGAAGGCCAGAAGTGCATGGACATCGCCGACGAGGGCCTGGAGCAGTTGTCGCTGCACGTCGATTCGCTGATCATCATCTTGAACGAGAAGCTCGAAGAGATTTACGAGGACGAGAGCATGCTGGAATGGATGCAGCACGCCGACGATGTGCTCAACAACGCGGTGGCCGGGATCGCCGAGATCATCAACGTGCCGGGCCATATCAACGTCGACTTCAACGACGTGAAAACCATCATGGGCGAGCAGGGCAAGGCCATGATGGGCACCGCCACCGCGTCCGGCATCGACCGCGCGCGTCTGGCGGCCGAGCAGGCCGTGGCGTCGCCGCTGCTGGACGGGATCGACCTGTCGGGCGCGCGCGGGGTGCTGGTCAACGTGACCGCCAGCCGCGGCTTGAAGGGCAAGGAAATCAAGGAAGTGATGGCGGCCGTGCGCGCCTTCGCCGCGCCCGACGCCTCGATCGCGCAAGGCATCGCCTACGACGACAGCATGGGCGACGATATCCGCGTCACCGTGGTGGCGACCGGTTTGGGCCGGGCCAAGAAAAACATCCAGCTGGTGCAGTCGCAACTGCTGCGCACCGGCACCCACAACGGTTTGGCGACGCCGTCGGCGGCGCTGGGCGGCGCGGTGACCGGCGGCGTCTCGGTCGGCATGGCGGTGCCGGCGCAAGGCTTCGACGGCATGAAGGCGCCGGCCGTGTGGCGGCGCGAGTCGGCCTCCGAGCAGGTGCGCGCGATGGAAAAAAATGGCATGGAAACCTACGACATTCCAGCCTTTTTGCGCAAGCAAGCCGACTGACATCGGCCGGGGGCGCCGCGTTCCGTACGCGGCCCGCCTGGCTTATGCGAAACACAAGCGATTCAGGCATACTATGCGCGGTATGCGCGGTATGCCCGGGCCGGCCGCGCTCGGCGCGGCTTTTTTACGTGGCCAGGGTGCGCGCCGCGCCGGCCCGCCGCTCGGCCAATCCATCCCCATCCATTCATCCACGCATAAAGGAGTCACATATGACCATCAAAATCGGCGACAAACTGCCCGAAGGTACCCTGTCCGAATTCGTCGAAACCGAAACCGAAGGTTGCTCGCTGGGACCGAACACGTTCAAGGTGGACGAGATCGCCAAAGGCAAAACC
Source organism: Janthinobacterium sp. (assembly GCA_043787615.1). Lineage (GTDB taxonomy): Bacteria > Pseudomonadota > Gammaproteobacteria > Burkholderiales > Burkholderiaceae_D > Janthinobacterium. The sequence continues at coordinate 1,318 of JAYVUV010000199.1, forward strand.
ATCGCCATCTTCGGCTTGCCGGGCGCGTTCACCCCGACTTGCTCGGCCCAGCACGTGCCGGGTTATGTGCAAAACGCCGCGCAATTGAAGGCCGGCGGGGTCGATGAAATCTGGTGCATTTCGGTCAATGACGCGTTTGTCATGGGCGCCTGGGGCCGCGATCAAAAATCGACCGGCGTGGTGCGCATGATGGCCGACGGTAATGCCGCCTACAGCAAGGCGCTGGGCCTGGACGCGGACTTCAGCAAATTCAACATGGGCACCCGCTCGCAGCGTTATTCGATGCTGGTGGTCGACGGCGTGGTCACCCAGCTCAACGTGGAGCAGGGCGGCAAGTTCGAAGTGTCGAACGCCGAAACGCTGCTGACCCAACTGGCATAAGGCGCCGGCCGGGCCGCATCGATCGACAACGGCGCTTCGGCGCCGTTGTTGTTTATGGGCGCGCTCATGGCGCGATCCCGTTCATGCCCGGTTTTTGACTTCGTCCTTCGCCTTCGCCTTGGCGTCGTCCTTGATGGCGCCCTCGATATTGGACTTGTACATGCTGACGGCGATCTGGGCCGGCGAGATGCGGCCTTTGGTGATGGCGTCCTTCAAGCCGTTCAGGTCGTTTTTCCAAGTCTTCACCACGCCCTTGAACGCACCCTTGAACACGCCGCCGACTCCGCCCTCGGAGTCGCCCACGCCGACCAGCACATTGCCCAGGCCGGGCACGATGTACTTGAGGACCTTGCCGGCCTGGCCGCAGGCCCACTGGAAGTTGTCCTTGTTGGTGCCGTTCGGCCGCACATGGGAATCCTTGGTCACATCGAGCTGTTGATCGTCCTTGATGGCCGAATAGCCTTTGTCGCCAAAGTCTTTCAAGAGCCCGGCCTTGGTGCCGTGGCGCGCGTCGCCGCCCTTGGTCAGCCCGGTGATGTCGCCCTTGCCGGCGTTGTCCAGCGGATTGCCCTTGGAATCCTTGGAATTGTCGATGTAGTTCAATACATGCGCCATTTTCCAGGCCGCGTCGGCGCGCGATTTGGGGTCCTTGTTGGCGTCGGTCCAGTCGCCGCACAAGTCCTTCAGTTTGCCGCGCTGAATGTCTTTCTGATTGCCGAGATTTTTCAGCACCGGATTGTCATTGATGATCTGGTCGGCCGAACGATCGTCCGAGTCCGGTTTATGCTCGCCTTCGACCGGCTTGCCGCTTTTTTCGCTCGCCGGCGGAGGGGGCGGCGGCGCCGGCTCAGCCTTGACCTCGGCCACGGGCGGCTGAAAGTCGCAAACCGGTTTGTCCTGGGTGACTGGCAGTCTGTTGACGGTTCTAAACTCGGTGGCGGGCCGGGGGCCGGCCGCTTCCGGTTGCTTGTGGCCGGCTTGGCTAAATAGCTTGGCCAGCAAGCCCAGAAGGCCGTCGGCGCCGCTCCCGTCTTTCTTCGCGAACGATTGCGGGCGCTCGAAAAGCCGGTCGTTTCCGATATGGCCGTGATGATCGCCGTCGTCCGGCTCGTCCTTGCGCGACGCGCCGTCCGTGACCGGCGGCGTTTCTTGATTGAACGGGACGATGCGTTCCGTCAGACCGGCTGAAACCAAGTTCACCATTGCTATTTCCCTCCTAAAATTGTTACGAATAGGCGTGTCGGCACCCGCAGGCTTGCCGCCACGTGAACACGGCGAGCACATCGCCACATTGGTGAGTAAAAAGGGGGAATGGGCGGTTCCGACATGATTTGTAAAAAAGAATCGGCGCGGTATCGGCCCGCCGCCGTGTGCGGGTGTGTGGCGCCCGATAGCCTGTGATGGCGCGGTTCGCCACGGCGCTGCGTCAAATGGCTATAATTACTCCATGTTAAAACAACGCACCATCAAACAATTGGTTCGCACCGTCGGTGTCGGGCTCCATTCCGGCACCAAGGTGGAGCTGACCCTGCGCCCGGCCGCGCCCGACACCGGCATCGTGTTCCGCCGCGTCGATCTCGATCCCGTGGTCGAGTTTCCGGCCAGCGCGATGGCGGTCGGCGACACCCGCATGGCCTCGGTGCTGATCAAGGATGGCGCGCGCGTGTCCACCGTCGAGCATTTGATGTCGGCCGCGGCCGGCCTGGGCATCGACAATATGTATGTCGAGGTGAGCGCCGAGGAAATTCCGATCATGGACGGCTCGGCTTCCTCTTTCGTGTTCCTGTTGCAGCAGTCCGGGGTGCAAGAGCAGGACGTGGCCAAGAAATTCATCCGCCTGCTCAAGCCGGTCGAGGTGCGCGAGGGCAAGGGCGGGGCCGAAAAGTGGGCGCGCCTGAGCCCCTACGACGGCTTCAAGCTGGACTTTTTCATCGAATTCAACCATCCGGCGGTGGACGGCACCACCCAGCGCGCCCAGGTCGATTTCGGCGACGTGTCGTATGTGCACGACGTGGCGCGCGCGCGCACCTTCGGCTTCATGCAAGATGTGGAAATGTTGCGCGGCATCGGGCTGGCGCGCGGCGGGTCGCTGGAAAACGCCATCGTGATGGATGAATACCGCATCCTCAATTCGGACGGTTTGCGCTATGACGACGAGTTCGTGCGGCACAAGATTTTGGACGCGATCGGCGACCTGTATCTGGTCGGCCATCCGCTGCTGGCCAGCTACGAGGCCCATAAATCGGGTCACGCCTTGAACAATCAATTGCTGCGGGCCTTGCTGGAGCGGCCCGACGCGTATGAAGTGGTGTCGTTCGCCACCAACGCGGCGGCGCCACCCTCGTATCTGCGCCAGATGGCCAGGGAGTGGGCGCTGACCTGAGTTTGCTAGCAGCCTGTCGGACTTGGGGAGTCGAAGCGAGAAATGCGCTGGACGAGGCCAGATTTTGACGATTTCGCAGTGCCAATAGCG
>JAYVUV010000200.1:0-8299 GCA_043787615.1 Janthinobacterium sp.
GCTTCCTCGGCGGCGGGCGCGGCCACCGCATCAACGCGGGCGGCAGCATGACCGGTTCTGAAGTCGGCGCCGCCAACCTGGCCAAGCTGGCTTCGTCGACCACCACCAGCGCCAATCCAGCAGTTTATACCAAGCAAGCCTTCATGGAACGCGCCAATCAGAGCCTGATGCAGTGGAATATCGTCAAGCAATGGGAGCTGGTGAACAAATATGGGCTGGAAGGTCATCGCGAATGGTTTGTCGGCAAATACGATCAGCAGGCCAACACTTGGGAGCCTGATCATCGCCTGTTGTCGCAATCCTGGCCATTTGAAGCGCAAAGCGTTTTTCATGCAGCACCGCATATGAACTACCAGGTAGACGGGGTGAAACCGGATGCAATCTTTTCATGGGAAGTCAATAACAAGGTGTCGTCCTTTTACCACTCAAGCCAGTGGTACAACCTGCAGCTGATCGTCAGTGCGGGGCCGTCCATGGACTGGCCGTATCAATCCGCCTTCATGAACAATCTGGTGGGATTTACCACTGTCCCAGGGGCAGAAGAGAAGACTGCAAGGAAAAACCTGCTGATGCGGCAGATTCTGAGCAAGGTGCGCGAAGGGCAGTATATGACCATGTATAACCGTGGCAAAGCATTCAACGCACCCAATCCGGAATTTCCAGACGATTTGATGAAGAACTCAGGCAGGGGCTCGATGGCCAGCCAGCTCAAGCAGTTTTCGCCGTCTTGGGGAATGGGTTGGCAAAGCGGGGTGCCGGAGGCGGCGCATTTTGAAGACGAAATTTATCCAGGGCTGTATCTGATGCTAACCAATGGCAATATCGGCGTCTTCAACAACATGTTCGCCCATACCAAGCCGGAGGAATGGCGCCGCTGTACTTGCGACAGTATCTATATGAATTTTCCTGAAATGGAGCACGGCCAGCGTTTCTGCGTCCCGCCCAAACGCCGCACCATCAACTGGAATGAGCGAACCGGCTATCCCATGCTGGTTGGGGGCGGCATCAATACTGATGACCAGATCAACCAGTACGGCATCTTCAAGGGTCGGGAAATCGGCGCCGATCCACGCCGCATGAAAGTCTGGTCGGACTGGGTCGATGCGATGTGGCCGAAGAATGCCAGCGCCAACGAAAACTGGCCGAAAGAGCGTCCCGGTGAAGGCAAAAATGTTACGTCCATCTGCCCGATCTTGTAGAAACTGAAGCTTGCCTGCCCCGGCCACCGGGCCGGGGCAGGCAAGCCGCCATCTTAACTATGGGCGATGTGGCCGGCTCCTGCTGGCAGGCGGCATCGTGACCGCACCAGTGGTAAGCGTGACGTCTGGCCCGGGTTGACGCGCGACTTATTTTTTACCCCAACCATTCGCAGCCATTCTCAGCATTGCTGCGTTCGCCATCCGCTTGTCGAAGTCTTCCGAGTTGAAGCGGCCGTCGATCCACCTCAGATAGTCTTTGGCCTCTTGGCTGTCAGGCGCCCTCCCACGCTGAACTCATGCAGGTGAGCGTCTGTCCAGCCAAATGCGGATTGGATGATGTGATGAAGAGCGCGTAGTGTAATGTCGCCATCGACGGCAATCAGGCGCCAGATTGGCGGCGTGATGCCATCAAGTTCCACACGCAGGGTGATGACGCGGTTTTGTTTTGCCATTGCGGATTTAGAAAGTTAGGAAGACGCCGTTCCCGGCGGGAACGGTTCAACTGCCTGTGATGGCTTACAGTTTATCAGCCACATTCCACGGCAACAAATCGGCAACCTGATTGACAGGGTAGCCGGCAATGTGGGTCGGCACATGGCGCAGCTAGGCTTGCGGGTCGACACCGTTGAGCTTGGCGGTGACGATCAGCGAGTACATGGCGGCGGCCCGCTCGCCGCCGCTGTCGGCGCCGAGGAACATGAAGTTTCTTCGCGTCCGGCTCGTTGCCGCTGAAGCGGTTCAGCATCTCGGTGGCGACCGGGCCGGGCGCGCCGGCGTTGACGCGCACCCGGCGGCGGCAGCCTCCAGCGCGGCGGCCTTGGTCAAGCCCTCGACCGCGTGTTCGCTGGCGACGTAGATGGCGACGCGGGCGAAGTCGACCTGGCCGGCGATCGAGGAAATATTGATGATGCCGCCGCCCCGGGCCGGCATCAGCGGCAGTTCGTGTTTCAGGCTCAGCATCGTGCCGAGCACGTTGGTGTCGAACGTGGCGTGGTAATTATCGACCGTTTTCTGGCCGAGCGGTCCACCTTCGCCCTCTGTGCCGGCGTTGTTGACGGCGACGTCGAGGCGGCCGAAATGCTTGATGGCGGCCGCGACCAGGTCGCGCACGTCGTTTTCATGGCGCACGTCGGCGCGCGCGAATTCGGCGCGCGCGCCCCAGGCCGCGCAGTTCGACGGCCAAAGCCAGGCCGGCTTCTTCGCGCCGGCCGGAAACGATCAAGTCGGCGCCTTGGCGGGCCAAGCCGATGGCGGTCGCGCGGCCGATGCCGGTCAGCGCGCCGGCGATTAAAACGACGGGGTGCTCATGTTGCGTTCCTTAAATGAGGTGGTTGATGGCGCTACTGTGGGCGTTTCCGGCCACCCCGGGTAGCCGGCCCGCAGGCATAGTGTTTATTCCTGGAAGGAATCGCCGGCCGGCTCGGCGCGCGCCGCCGATGTTTTTGACACGCGCTATGCCGGTCCGTAGAATGCTTCGCGTATAAGGTGGGGGCGGGATGCGAGCGCAAGACCGCGCGAGCGTGTCGGCCCCATCTATTTCTTCGATTAAGAAACAAACCTGGCCGATGATGAAATCTGAAAATACTTTTTGGCATGCCGCCACCGTGACGCAGGCCCGGCGCGAAGCGCGTCAAGGACACAAGGGCGTGGTGGTCTGGTTCACGGGCTTGTCCGGGTCCGGCAAGTCGGCCTTGGCGCATGCCTTGGAAGAGCGGCTGCACCTGGACGGTTGCCTGACCCGGGTGTTGGACGGCGACAATCTGCGCCACGGCCTGTGCGCCGACCTCGGCTTTTCCCAAGCGGATCGCACCGAAAACATCCGCCGCGCGGGCGAAACGGCCAAATTATTCATGGAGGTCGGCGCGATTGTGCTGGCCGCCTTTATTTCACCCCTGCACAGCGACCGCGCTGGCGTCAGGGCGTTGATGCCGGACGGGGCTTTCCTGGAGATCCATTGCGCCTGCCCGCTGTCGGTATGCGAAGCGCGCGATGTCAAGGGTTTGTACAAGCGCGCCCGCGCCGGCGAAATCGGGCAGTTCACCGGCATTTCCTCGCCTTATGACATACCGGCCAACCCCGACCTCCTCATCGACACCAGCCGCGAGGACTTGGCGGAATCGGTGCGGCAGGTCATCGCGTTGTTACATGCGCGTGGCGTGTTCGGTTCGGTCCGATAGCGGCGCGATGGGACGGGGATTGCGGGCTGGTTTATTCGGCGTCCGCCCGCATGTGCTTTTGCAGCGATAGCGGCCGCATGTCGGTCCACACGCTTTCGATGTGCGCCAGGCACACGTCCTTGTGACCTCGCACCCCCACGGCGTTCCATCCCGCCGGCGTCGCTGTATGTTCCGGCCAGATGGAATACTGCATCTCATGGTTGACGACGACGTTGAATAATTCGGTGTTGTTTTGCTCTTCCATTTACTCAGCCCCGGTTGTGTGACAACTATAACAATGTTATTAAATTAAAAATCCGGCTTGCCATTCTAGCCGATGCGGCCGGTTTCGGGGAGTGCGCGCGGCGCGCAGCCTTGTCGCCGCCCAAGCCGCCCCGTTTCGGTGGCGACACGATCGATTTTCCACCCGCGTTCTTGCATGCGCAGCGCGACGCCCAAGCGCCAAGCGGCGGGGCAGCCGCCGCGCAGTTCGACCCGCACCACGGCGCGCGACCGGTTCTCGCTGAGTGTGACGACATGGACGTCGGTTCCGGGCGGGTTGGCGTCGTACGGTTCGAGCTGCATGAAATAATCCTCGGCGCCTGGCCGCGAAGAGCGCAGCATCGCCTTGACCTGGCGCAGCAGCCGCGCCGAGACTCCAGCGTCATGGACATGGTCACTTGGCGCGCGCGGCAGAACTGGCGCAGACGCGCCGCCAGCTGCGCGTCGAAGATCAGGTCGACCGCCGCGCCGCGGTGGCTGGGCGTGGCCGGACGCTTGCGGTCGAGCGGCAAGGCCAGCAGCGGGGGCGCGCCCGCCAGCGTGGTTGTCCAGTAAGCCGGTTGATGCGCCAGCGCGTCGCCTTGCAGCCAGTCGCGCTGCCGCAGCGCGTGGTCGGCGAATTGGATCGGCAACGGCGGCAGGGGTGAGGCCCGGCCTTCGCTGAAAGCGGCGTACAGCGCGCCCAGCTCCTGCGCCAGCATGCCCATGGACCAGCCGTCGGAAACGATGTGGGGCAGCGCGAGCTGGAAAAAATGGCGCTGCTCGGCCACCGCGATCAATAAAGCCTTCAACAAGGGGCCGCGCCGCAAGCCGAATGGTCGCCGCGCGTGCAGGGCCAGCCGGCGCATCGGCTTGGCCGGTCAAGTCGAGCGTCTCCAGCGCGCAGGGGGCGGGCGCATGGATGGCTTGCAGCGGTTGCTCGCCCTCCAGTTCGAACGTGGGCGCAAGGCTTCGTGGCGCGCCACGATCGTCTGCAAGGCCGCGTTCAAGGCCGGCGTGGCGAGCGGTCCGCCGATGATCCAGGCGATCGGCAAGTTGTATAAACCGCTGTCGGGCGACAGGCGGTGCGGGAACCACCGGCTTTGCTGAGGAAATGACGACGCCAGATGTTCGATAGGCGACATGCGGCAGTAAGCATGTGAAACCGGCCACTCAGCAGAGGGGATGGATGGCCGGCGCGGCAGCGCGGCGGGCGACCGGGTCGATCAGGATCACGCCGCCCGCGCCGATGCGCTTCAGGAGGCGGCCGATGTGGCGCCGGCCACCCCGGGCTCGCTCGAGTCGCCCAGGCGCCGGGCCAGCGCCAGCGCGAAGCGGCGCAGGTCCGGCACGGCGGTCGCTTCCCAATAGGTGGCTTTCAGCCAAGGGCCGATGTAAAACAACGCGTCCGAAGCCCGCCCGTCCCGGTCGATCAGCGCGCCATCGCCGGCCACCTCCAGTCCCAGGCCCAGGCGGTCGGTCCGCATCAAGCCGTCGCGCAACAGTTGCTCGACCAAGGGATTGCCCGTATGGCGAGGATCGGCGCAAGGACCGGTGCAATTGATTATCGCGCCCACACGCAGCGCCTCGGTGTGCGCCGCGCCGCGCCGGCGCAAGGTGACGTGCACGCCGCTGCCGCCGGCCTCGCATTCGATGACGCGCGCGGCGAAGGTGCGCACCGCGCCCGAGGCGACGGCCTCGGCCAGGCGCTGGTGCAAGGCCGGAGCCAGGCGATGGCGGTGGGCGTCCCAGTACGGCTGCACATGGCGCAGGAAACGTTTGCGCTCCCGGTCCGTGTAGCCCTGCCAAATGTCGGCGGTGACGGGACGCAAGAGCGCCATCGCGTCGCGCCAATCCATGCCTTGCGCCGCCAGCGCGCGGCTATAGTGGCGGAACGCGCGCAATTGCTCGCGCACGGTGCTGGCGTCGCCCCAGATGGCGCGCGCGCCACCGGCGCCGGGGCGGTGGCTGCCGTGACGATGCGGGCGCGGCACCAGTCCGCGACGCGACACCGCGACGATGGGCCGGCCCGGATGGTGTGTCAGCAGCGTGGTGGCCATGTCCGCCATGGTCAATCCGGTGCCCAGCAGGAGCACCGGCTGGTCCGCCGGAATGCGCGCGACCCGGGCCGCGTCCCACGGGTCGCGCAGGTAGCGTTCGTTATCGAGCACGGCGTCGCCGGGGAGCGGGAGCGGGTGGGACGGAAAGTGGCCCAAGGCCAGCACCACTTGGTCGGCGGCGATCGTGTCGCCATCGTCGAGCCGCGCGACCAGCCCGGCGCCGTCGGGCGCGGCACGCAGCGAGGCCACGTTGCGAAAGACGCGTTGGAGGTCGAGCTGTTCGGACGCATCCTGCTCGGCCCGCTCCAGCAGCCATTCGAGATAGTCGCCGTACAGCTGGCGCGAAACGAAGCTGCCGGAATCGATCCCCTTGTCGACGGCGCGGGCGAAGCGCAAAAAGTGCTCGGCATCGTCCTCGAGCGCGCTCATATTGCCTGCCGGTACATTGAGTGTGTGGTCGGGGCTGTGCGTGCCGTAGGCCATGCCGCGCGCGATCCGTTCGCCGCCATTGACCAGCACCACACGCAAGGGGCCGGGATGGCGCCGTCTGAGAAGCTGCACGGCGACGGCGACGCCGGAAAAGCCCGCGCCGATGATGAGAATGGTTTTCACGCTGCCTTTTGTGGAGATACCTGTCGCGCGGATGCTATCATAAAACCATGCTTGTATGTTTGCTCATGTCGATCCGCTCGCGTCGCTCGGCGCGCCGCCCTCACAGCGCCCACGCAATGGAATTTTTGACATGGGAGTAGGCCGTTAGTACAGTGCGCCGCCCTAGTTTTTGCGCGCGCTGCTGGACGCGCCGACGGTGGCCGGCCTGGCCCTGCATATCGCGCGCATGCGCAGCGATCCGGTCGGCCAGGCGCCGCAGCCGGGGGCGATACGTTCGCGACGCGGCAACACCTGATCCGGCCGGCGACCCGCAGAAGGAGGGGGCGGGCGCCGCCCGCACCGCCGGCGGTCTCGGCCGGCGGGCCGGTCTATCCGGTCAGGCTGGCCGCGCCGCCCGACGCCAGGCTGGCGTGCGGCATCAAATTGCCGGTGTCGCGCCGGTAACTGCCTTGGAAGTTGGCGTCGTCATAGTTGGCCAGCGCCTGGCGGAACATGCGGTCGCGGCTTTCCCAGCGCGACGCGACGTAGGGATAGTGCGCGGTGCGCGCATGGTCGTCGTGCGACAGGTGGATCGCGTAGCCTTCGCTGACGCGGCGCAAACCGGCGCCCAGGGTCAGGCGCGAAATCATATCCTGGTCTTCCCAGCCCCAGCCGTGCAGGTCGGAATTGTAGCCGTCGATCGACATGAAGTCGGCGCGCCGCACCAGCAGCAGCCCCGGCGCTTGGCGGGTGCCGTCGTTGCCGTCCTCTTCGTTGTCGACGATGCGCAAATGGCGGCCGTCGGCGGTACGGATGTTCAATTCATAGCCGAACGAGACAACGTGGCGCGCGCCGCGCGCATTGGTTTCCGATTCGCGCACGCCGGCCAGCGTGGCGAACTGGCCGGGCTGCTCGTGCAGGCGGCGCGCCAGGCCCTCCACCAGCCCGGCTTCGAGCACGATGTCGCAATCGCAAAAGAACAAGACCGGATGGCGCGCATGGGCGGCGCCCATGTTTTGCGCCGCCGCCTTGTTGAAGTAGCGCTGGTCGGCCACCGTGACCACGTGCAGGTCGGGGCCGGGCTCGCCGAGCATGGGCGCCAGGCGCGCCGCCGAGCCGGAAAAATTGACCACGGTGAGGTCGCCACCGACGGCCCGGGCCGCTTGACGCAGGGAGGGCAGGGCGCGCCCGAGTTCGTCGCGATCACGCCAGGAAACGATAATGGAAAGCATGGATTTCTCGATCAAGTGAGGTTGCGGGAGGTGACGGCGAGTGCGGCGATCGCGTCCGCGAGCGCGGCGCCGGACAGGTGGTAATGATGGCGCAATTCGTCGTCGCCGCCGGATTTGCCGGCGTAGTCGGTCGGCCAGCCGAAGCAGCTCACCTTGGCCGCCAGCGGTAGTTGCGACGCCAGCGCGCCCAGCCCGCCGACCACGCTGTGGTCTTCGATCACCACCAGTTGGCGCACGTCGGCCAGCTGCCGCGTCAGCGCGGCGCGCTGGTTCAGGTGCGGGCAATGCAGGATGCCCACCTCAATGCCGCGCGCGCGCAACAGGGCCGCCGCTTCCATCGCCCAGTGGCTGGCCACGCCGGTCGACAGCAGCGTCAGCGCGCGCGCCGGGGCCAGCCAGCGCAGCGCGGCCGGCGCGCCGGGCAGATTGTCATCGGCGTCGAAGGCGCGGCGCGGCATGCGGATGTAAGTCGGGGCGCCGCTCTCCAGGGTGGCATGGACGGCCAGCTCGACGTCGCCGAAGTCGCCCGGCGCCCACACCGCCATATCGGGCAGCGACAGCATCAGCGCCAGGTCGTTGGGCGCGGCATGGGTCTTGCCGTTGCGCGCCGCCAAGCCGCCGGCGTGCGAGCCGACCAGGGTGACCGGCTGCTTCGATTGACTCAAGCCGATCCGGATCTGGTCGTAGGCCCGATAGCAGAGGAAGGCGGCGAACGAGAACACGAACGGGCGCCGGCCGCATTCGGCCATGCCGGCCGCCACCGACACCATGTTTTGTTCGGCGATGCCGGCCATGAGGAA
>JAYVUV010000201.1:0-5544 GCA_043787615.1 Janthinobacterium sp.
CGCTTCCACCACGTCGGCGAGGCGCTGCGGCGCGACCGCACCTGACGGGCGCGCGGCACGGCCCGGGTGCCGACCAGCCTCGGCGGCCGCGACGGCCCATTCCGTTTGCCGGCTCGCCGGCGCGTGCGCCGACCAGGCTTGCGCGGCCGAGCGCGGCCCGACCGATCGCGGCCCGGTCGGTCGCGGCCCACCCGGCGCCGGCTCGAACACGGATGGCAGGCGCGGCGCGATCGCGCTGTCGACCGCCAGCGTTTTCCGCACCATGCGACTTAAAAAATCGCCGGCGCGATCGGTGACGTGGTCAGCGTTCATTGCTGGCACCATTCCAGGTAACGTTGGCGGCGCGCGGGACTGAGCGCCAGCACCTGCGCCTCGGACCAGCCATACGCGCGCGCCAGTTGATGCACTTCGCCCAGGGTGCGCAGCGCCCAGGCTTGCAATTCGCGCCACAGGAAATTGCCGATGTCGAACACGGCTTGCCAACCGTGGCCGCAGGCCGGACAGGCGAAGGCCAGTTCCAGGTCCGCCAAGGGATCGGCCTCGGCCATTTTTCGCGCCAACTCCCGCCTCAGCGCCGGCCCCAGCGCGGCGTGGCCGGCCAGGGCGCCGTCGGGCGCGCGCACTTCGGTCAGGCAGCGCTGGCACAACCAGTCGCGCGCCGCGTCGATCGCCAAACCGGGCGGCAAAGCCAGCAGATCGGCGCTGGACGGCGGGCGGAAGGCGATGCGATAGCCGTCCATGTCGAGCGGCGCGCCGGCCTGGTCGGCGCCGGCATCGGCATCGGGCGGGCGCATGTCGCCCAGCGCCATGCGCGATTCGAGCTGTTCGTGGCAATGGGGACAGGCGGCGATCAAGTCCAGGCGCGGCCCGAACAAATGCTCGCGCAGCTGCATCAGCAAGCCGTCGCGCCGTCCGACGGGCAGGGCCGCCAGCGCCGCCATGTCCTGTTCTGGAAAGGCCAGCGCCAACAAGTCGAGCGCGCGCCGCACCGGCCCTGCCGTGGCGGCGTCTTCCCACCAATCGAGCAGTTGGGTGGCCGAAGGCGAATGCATGGGGCTCAAGCCGCCGGTTCCGTGAAGGTGGGCTCGCTCGGCTCGCTCACTTCGTAGTCGCGCTCCCAGCCCTCGTTTTCCAGTTTGATGTGCTGGATCGCGACGGCGTTGGCGTTGGCGTCCAGCTCCGGCAGCGCCTGGAATTCCGAGACCCAGCAGCGATACAATTTGTAGGCCAGGGCCAGCTGGCCGGCCTCGTTGTAGATCTCGATAATGATATCCTTGCGAAAATCCTTGAGCGAGACCTCGGCGCCCAGGCCGGAACCGAAATTCCACACCTTGTTGGCCCATTTTTCAAACTCCGTGTCGTGGGTGACGCCGCGCTCGATGGTGACGGCCTCGAATTCGCTGCGCCCGGGCGACTTGCGGCTGGTGCTGGGATCGCCGCCCTCGCGCGCCTTGATCACCTCGGTGGTGCGCTTCAAGCCGCCCACCTTGCTCACCCCGGCCACGTAGCGGCCGTCCCACTTGACGCGGAATTTGAAGTTTTTGTAAGGATCGAAACGTTGTGCGTTGACGCTGAACTGAGCCATGACGTTCGTCCCCTTCAGGTTTGAAGTTGTCCAGCGATTTGCTGGATTTTGATGATCACGAATTCGGCCGGCTTGAGCGGCGCGAAGGCGACCACGATGTTGACGATGCCGCGGTCGATATCGTTTTGGGTGGTGGTTTCCTTGTCGCACTTGACCGAGTAGGCTTGCTGCGGGGTCTTGCCCTGGAACGCGCCCTGGCGGAACAAGTCTTGCATGAAGGCGCCCACGTTGAGCCGGATCTGGCTCCACAGCGGTTCGTCGTTGGGCTCGAACACCACCCACTTGAGGGCGCGAAACAGGCTTTCCTCCAAAAACAGCGCGGTGCGCCGCACCGGCACGTATTTCCATTCAGAGCCGCGCTCGTCGTTGCCTTGCAGCGTACGCGCGCCCCAGACGATGGTGCCGTACACCGGGAAGGTGCGGATGCAATTCACCGCTTGCGGATTGAGCACGCCGTTCTCGTCGTTGGTGAGCATGCTGTGCACCCCGATCACGCCATTCAAGCTGGCCTCGGTGCCGGCCGGCGCCTTCCACACGCCACGGCTGGCGTCGGTGCGCGCGTACAGCCCGGCCACGAAGCCGCAGGGCGGAAAGGCGCGCGCGCGGTTTTCCTGGAGCGGGTCGGGCGCCAGTATCCAGGGAAAGTAAAAGGCGGCGTTGATGGCGGCGGATCCGGTCAAGCTGGTGTTGGGGCCGCTTTGCAAGCTGTCCATGGACGCGTTGGCGGCGCTGTCGGCGATCAAAAAGGCGCGCCGGGCGCGGCAAAACGTTTGCAGGGTGGCGATCACGGCCGGCGTGGTTTCGCCCGGCACGCACAGCAAATTGAACAGATCGATGCGGTCGAGCAGATACACGCCGCCCACTCCACCGGCCGGCAGCAAGGCCGTCTCGAAAGCGCCCTGGTCCGGACCGAGCACCGCGCCGTCGACCCCGCCCGCCAGGCGCGCGCCGTCGGGCAACTGGCCCTCGGCACCCGGCACCGTGTCAGCCGGCGGCTCGGTGGGCGCGCCGACCAGCGCCGCCGTGATCAAGGCCGACTCGCTCTTGAGCACGTTGACCACGAAGCGCGGGTCGGCCGGGTTGAGCGACAGATTCTCGAACACCTCGACCGTCGCCCCCTTCGGATTTTGCCGCACGCCGGCCACCTTGAGCTGGAAGCGCTTGGCGATGGACGGATCGGCCGGATCGGCGGCGCGGGCCTTGATGACGATGGCGTAATCGCCGGCCCAGGCGCCGGCGCTTTTCGCGGTGAGCGTCAATTTGCCGTCCAGCGTGACGCCGCCCGCCACCGCGTCGCCGGCCGCCAGGCGCACGATGTAGGCGCGCTGGCCGCCGTTGCCGAAAAATTGCGACACCGCGTAACCGAGCAGGCTGCGCGGGTCGAGCCCGCCGAACTTGCGGTCGTAATCGGACCAGCTGAGCACCAGTTCGGCGCCGTCGGTCGGTCCCTTGGGCGCCCAGCCGACAAAAGCGGCGACCGAGGTCGACACGCCCGTGATGGTGCGCACGCCGCTGGGCAGCTCTTCGATATACACGCCTGGGTAACTGAGCGCGACTGGCATGGGACGGCCTCCTTGAAAATAGTGAATCCTGTTAATCAAAGCAGCAACATGTTCCAAACAAATTTTTAACGATGGAGCGGCAACAAATGGCTACCGAAGCAATCGGCTATCCGTTCGGGTCAATACACAAAGAGAGAAAGTGAGGCGGAAAACAGGTAACGCAAAGCGATGCGTTCGACAATGGTGTCGCGGCGGATTTTTCTTATATTTTTATCGTGCTACCGTTTTACCATGTTTGAAGACGATGTCAAGCGCCATATTGATCGATCGATTTTTATGAAATTAAAACCAATAGTTAAATAAATATTTCACGTTAATTTTCCATATAGAAAAATTTTAAAGAGAAATTTTAGCGTGTCGGCGCCGATGATTAATTTTTATAATCGCCGTGCCAAACCGGTCCAATCATGCTAGTTCCGCCTAGCCAAGCTCAGCAGTAATGTCGCCGCTCGGGAACCGGCCCCGGGAAGCTATCGAAACGCAAGTGACCGCGATGTAATATGACCTTCCCTCGCGGCACTAAAATAACTTCATAAATAAATATAACCATCTGTTTTATGGAAATACCTCTTATTATCGGGAAAGTTAAACTGAGACATGGTATTTATAATTTTTCGCGTTTCTTGAATTGCAATACACCATCAACCCGGCCACTCCGGCCCATTCTGACACCGCCATATAAATGTTAAAAGGCGGCGCCATACTATGGAAACTTTGTCCACGCGCTTTGTTTGACATACAACAAACCCGCCGCCGAGCCGAACAAGCGCGTGCCGCGCCGCTCCCGGTCCGCCGCGCGCACGCCGTGGCGCGCCGTCAGCGGTTAAAATAGCCGCCATCGACTCATCATTACCCGAAGGAACACTATGCCTGGCCGTCCGTGGAAGTTATTATTTGTCGGTTTCTTGGCGCTCGGCGGCGCCGCCGAAGCGCGCCACGCGCATCATCGCGCCCATGCCAACGCCAATGAATTGGCGGGGCAGCCGGGGGAGTTCGACTACTACGCCCTGGCGTTGAGCTGGTCGCCGTCCTATTGCGCCAGCCACAACGATCCGCAACAGTGCGCCGGCGGGAGCAAGCTCGGCTTCGTGCTGCACGGCTTGTGGCCGCAATATGCGAAGGGCTATCCGGAAAATTGCTCGACCGTGAAATTGCCCGACGAAGTGCGCGCCCAATATGCGGCTTTGTATCCCTCACCCAAGCTGATCGAGCACGAGTGGTCCAAGCACGGCACCTGCTCGGGCCTGGAGCCTGCCGATTATTTCACCCTGTCGAGCAAGCTCAAAACCGTCCTCAAGGTGCCGCCCGCCTATCAAAGTCCGGACGCGCCCATCCGGGTCGACAACGCCGCCTTCAAGCAAGCCTTCCGCGATGCCAACGGCTATATGCCCGACAACGCGGTGCTGCCGTTTTGCAGCGGCGGCGGGCGCTTCCTGCAAGAGGTCCACGCTTGTTACGACCCGCGCGGCGGCGCGCTCAGCTGCGGCGACAATGAAATCAAACGCTCGGCCAGCAGCTGCGGCCAACCCTCCTTCTTGATCCCCAACGTGCGCTGAGCCGGGGCGCGGAGCCGTGCGGCCCGCCGTACGGCACGCCGCCCGCTTTTCCACGCCGCGCCGCACGATCGCGGGCGCCCCGTCCTCGCCTCAAAAAAAACCGCGCGACGCCGGAACCGGCGCGACTTCCTCCGCCACTGATTGACGCCATCCGACAATTGTCACCGGCAGCAAGGTGCGAGCGCAGCATTGCCGCCATCGGCATGCGATAGCGGCATACGTCATCCATTCAACAATTAGACAAAGGAATCATCATGCGAGCAGTCAGCGGTTCATCCAGTTCGAACGCCTCCCCTATTCAGCACGACGAACACGCCAGCAAGGATGCCGTCAAAGCCTTCGAAAAAGCCGGCATGTCGAAAGAAGACGCTAAAGCCCTGGTCGCGAAGGCGGAAGACGCCGGCATTTCGCCGAAATCCCTGCAAAAACAATTGAAGGCCGGCGTGTCGGTGGAAGATTTGACCGCCAGTGTCAATCTGATGTCGAAAGCCGCCGACGCCGGCGTCGAGCCGAGCGAAATCAACGACGCGATCAAACATGGCGCCTCGGCCGATGAAATCAACGCCGCCCTGGACAAACGCATCTCGCGCGAAAAAGGTGACGACCTGTCATCGATCAGCGGCGATTCGGACAGCGAAGAATCCGATTCCGAATCGATCGGCTCGCCCGACCGGAAATCGCTGCGCGGCATCGGCCGGCCCGACTCCAGCCCGGACTCGAGTAACTATTCCACCTTGAACCGTAGTTCCAACTTCAACCACGGTTCGCGCTCCAGCCATATTCGTTAATTCGCCGACCGGCACCCGACCCACGTCGCGTGACCGTCCGTCCGCCCGCGCTC
>JAYVUV010000202.1:0-3949 GCA_043787615.1 Janthinobacterium sp.
GTTCCAGGCCCCGCGCTTGGTATCCTTGAGCACCGTGCCGAGCGTGCCTTGATACACCTTCTGGTCCGGCCAGCTGGCACGGAACACCAGATTGACCGGCGTATCCTGCGGATAATGCAGCGACAAGTCGGCCACGATTTTCTTCAAGTGCGGTCCGGACAGGAAGATGCACATGGTGGCGCGGTGCTCGGCCAGCCGGGCGATCGATTCCAGTTCCGGCACCGCCGAGGCGCGCCCGGACACGCGCGTGAGAATCACGCTTTGCGACACTTCCGGCTTGGTCAGCTCGGCGCCGATGGCCGCCGCCGCCGCCGTGAACGAAGACACGCCCGGCACCACTTCATATTCGATGCCGAGCCGCTCCAGGCGCCGCATCTGTTCGGCGGTGGCGCCGTAAATGGCCGGGTCGCCCGAATGCAGGCGTGCCACGTCGATGCCCGCTTCCTGGGCGCGCTGGTAGCAAGCCTGCTGCTGCTCCAGATCCATCTTGGCGGTATCGAGCACCTCGGCGTCGGCGCGGCAGTGCTGCAACATCTCGGTGGGCACCAGCGAGCCGGCGTACAGCACCATGCTCACCTGGCCCAGGATGCGCGCGCCGCGCAGGGTGATCAGGTCGGCGGCGCCGGGGCCGGCGCCAATAAAATAGACTTTCATGCTTATCTTTCTTCTCGTGGATTGCGCCGCACCAGCAGCGTCGCCAGGTAACCCATCGCCTCGGTGGCCGACAAGTCCACCACGTCGCGCGCCAGCAGCTCGCCTTCGAGCCCGATGCGGCGCGCGAACGCGCAGTGCCGGGCGATGCCCATCTCGCGCAGCAAGTCCAGCACCCAGCCCAGGCGCGCGCCTATCTTCATCAGCACCACGATGTCGTGGGTCTCGATCTCGCGCCGCAGCTCGGCCGCCGTTTCGGGACAGGGCAGGATCAGCACCCGCTCCTTGCCCTCGCCCAGCGGCCAGTCCAGCGCCGCCGCCGCCGAAGCGTAGCTGGTGATGCCGGGGAAGGTGCGGTGCGGCAGATCGGCGATCCGTTCGCGCAGCGCCGCCAGCACATAACCGTAGGTGGAATAGGTCAGCGTGTCGCCGATGGTCAGGTAGGCCACGTCACGCCCGGCCCGCAATTCCACGGCGATGCTGTCGCCCAGGCGCGCGTAATGCTCGCTAAGCACCGAGCGGTCCGGGTCCATATTGAATTCGATCTCGCGCAGGCGCTCGGGCGCGATGGCGATCCCGGCCAGGCATTGCAGCGCCACCGAGGCCTGGGCGCCGCGCGCGCGCGGCACATACACCAGGTCCGCCTTTTGCAGCGCTTCGAGCGCCGCCAGCGGCAGATAACCGGCCGGGCCGGGACCGACGCCGATGCCCCACAGGGTGCCGATGGTGCCGATCGCCGGGCGCGCGGCGCCGCTCACGCGTCCACTCCGAGCGCGTTGCCGTGCAAGTCGAACAGGCGCACCTCGACCCGCGACACCGACGGCATCCTGGCCTGCGCCAGCCGCGCCACCCGGCGTTCGATTTCGATCCACAGGGCTTGCGCCCCGCTTTCATTCTTCATTCTTTCCATTGCCGCTTCCACTGTGTTTGCACTTTCTATTTCACGCACCAGGTGCGGCGCGAAGCCGCATTCGGCCGCCACCCGCGCCACCCCGGCCATCGCCATCCCGCTCTTGCTCGAATGGGTATCCCAGACGCCGTCCAGCACCTTGGCCAGCTTGCCCGGATGGCCGGCCAGCCACAACACGTCCAGCGTGCGGCCCTGCTCGACCAGCGCGGTTTCGGTGAAGTCCAGCGCGTCGCCCAAAAAGTTCGCGATCTGCACGCTGCGCTCCTCGGGCAGCCGCAGCACGTCCTTGGCGTAATCGCGCCCGATTTTGCCCGGCAGGTAAGCCACGCTTTGCGCGCCGCCGCCCAGCGCGACCCGCACATACACCTCGATCGAGGCCACCCACGACGCCATCGACATCGGTTCGACGATGCCGGACGTGCCCAGGATCGAAATGCCGCCGACGATGCCCAGGCGCGGGTTGAAGGTCTTGCGCGCGATGACTTCGCCATTCTCGCAGCCGATGGTCAGGTCGAAGCCGGCCGGCGTCCGCGAAGGCGGCAGCTCGGCGACCACCTCGGCCACCGCGCGCCGCATCATCAGGCGCGGCACCGGGTTGATCGCCGGCTCGCCCACCGCCACCCGCAAACCGGGTTTGGTGGCGGTGCCGACCCCGGCCCCGGCGAAAAAGCGCGTCTCGCCGAGCGCGTTGCGCCGCACCTCGGCGAAAATGGTGGCGCCGTGCGTGTTGTCAGGATCGTCGCCGCCGTCCTTGCGCACCTCGGCGCGCACCGCGCCGGCATCGACCGGGTTCACCAGCTGGATCGGCACCACCAGATAATGCCGCCCGTCCGGCAAACTGACCTCGACCCGTTCGCGCCGCTCGCCGCGCAACAGCATATATAACGCGGCCTTGACCGCCGCCGTGGCGCAACTACCCGTGGTGCGTCCGCGCCGCAGCCCGTTCGGCGCCAGCACATTCAAATCCCATTCGGCCCGTTCAAGTTCGCTCATACCCGGCAAGCTGATTGAGCGCGTCGATCAGCAAGGCGTTGACCACCGTGGCGGCCCAGGGCGAACCGCCGCGGGTGCCGCTGTTGGTGATGCGTGGCACTTGCAGGCAGCGTTTCAGCTCGTCCTTGCATTCGCGCGTGCCGACAAACCCGACCGGCAAACCGATCACCAGTTGCGGGCGCCAGCCGTGGTCGCGGATCAGGCGCACCGCCTCCATGATGGCGGTCGGCGCGTCGCCGATGGCCAGCACCATGTCGTTGCCGAATTTTTCCCAGGCGCGCCGGATGCCGGCCGCCGAACGAGTGATGCCGTGGCTGTTGGCCATCAGATGGGTTTCGCGGTCGTGCACCCCGCACCAGGTTTCGATGCCCAGTTGTTCGAGCAGCGCGCGTTTCAAGCCCGACTGCACCATGGTCACGTCGGCCACCACCCGTTTGCAGCGCAGCAGCGCGCGGATGCCGCTCTCCACCGCGCCGGCCGAAAAGTAGATGTCGTCCACGGCGTTGAAGTCGCCGCTGGTGTGGACCAGCCGCTGCAAGGCGGTCAGGTGCGCCGCCGGAAAAGCCGACCAGTCGCGCCCGGCCGCGATGATGCGGAAGCTCTCGGCCTCGATCGGGTGCGGCGCGTAAGGCAGATATGCCGGCACCGCCGTTGTCGCCGCCGCGCCTTCCTGCTCCAGCAAGCCGCGCACGGCCATGTGGTGCGCCCGCTGCGGCTCGCCGACCTGCTGCTCGTAGCCGACGATCTGGACCCGGTATTTGCACAGCGAGCAGTTCATCGCCGCGCGTCCCTCGACCGCATCGCGGGCGCGCTCGATCAGCACGTCCGCCACGTGCGGGTGCACGCCGAAGTAGCCCGCCTTGAGCACTTCCAGGCCCGGCTCGCGTTCTTGTATATCGTCGGCGGCGGCGTAAATGCGCTTGACCAGCACCCCGTCGAACAGGAAAAACGGCAGCACCACCAGGCGCGCGAAACCCATGCGCGCGGCGGCCCGCAAGCCGTCCGCCACCAGCGGCGCGGCGGTGCCGGAATAGCACACGTGGGCCGAGCCGAAGCCCATGCCCTCTTCCAGCATGCGCGCCAGCTTGGCCACCTCGCCGTTCGCTTCCGGATCGGTGGTGCCGCGCCCGACCAGCACCAGGCAGGTGTCGGCGCGGCGCACCGTGTTGGGCGAGCGCGCCTCGGCCTCGACCACGCGTTCCTGCGCCAGTTGCAGCAGTTGCGGGTGCAAATTGAGCGGCGCGCCGAAATGGAAGTCGATGGCGGGATGGGCGCGCGCCAGTTCCTGCATCTCGGCCGGCATGTCGTTCTTGGCATGCCGGGCCGCCAGCAGCACGCCCGGCACCACCGTCACCTGGCGCGCGCCGGCGGCCAGATTGGCCGCCACCGCCTCCG
>JAYVUV010000203.1:0-9190 GCA_043787615.1 Janthinobacterium sp.
AAATCGGTACAAAGGCGGAAGCGACCGTTCCGCCAGCTTGTTCACCATCCACGGCGGCGCGGTTTTCTTAACCGAGCAGGAGTCAACATGACCATCAACACCGTAGCGAGCACGCCTTTTCCCGACCAGCGCCCGGGCACTTCGGGCTTGCGCAAAAAAGTGACGCTATTTCAACAACCCCATTATCTTGAAAACTTCGTCCAGGCCTTGTTCGACACCGTGGGCGAGAGCGCCGGCCAGACCCTGGTGCTGGGCGGCGACGGCCGCTTCTTCAACCGGGCCGCGATCCAGGTGATCTTGCGCATGGCCGCCGCCCACGGCTACGCCCGGGTGCTGGTGGGGCGCGGCGGGATTTTATCGACCCCGGCACTCAGCTGCGTGGTGCGCGGGCACGGCGCCGCCGGCGGCATCGTGCTCTCGGCCAGCCACAATCCGGGCGGCCCGGACGGCGATTTCGGCATCAAGTACAACATCGCCAACGGCGGTCCGGCGCCGGAAAAGGTCACCGAAGCGATTTACAAGCGCACCGGCGTCATCGAGGCCTACCGCATCAGCGACGGCGCCGACATCGACCTGGACCTGGACACGCCGGGCCGCTGCACGCTGGAGCAGACCGTCATCGAGGTGATCGACCCGGTCGCCGATTACGCCGCGCTGATGCGGCGCCTGTTCGACTTCGACGCCATCTCGGCCCTGTTCCGTTCCGGATTCACGATGCGCTTCGACGCCATGCACGCCGTCTCCGGCCCGTACGCCAAGGCGATCCTGGAAGGCATGCTGGGGGCGCCGGCCGGCACCGTCATCAACGGCATCCCGCTGGAAGACTTCGGCGGCCACCACCCGGACCCGAATCCGGCCAACGCGGGCGAATTGATCGCGCTGATGACGGGCGCCGACGCGCCGCAACTGGGGGCCGCCTCCGACGGCGATGGCGACCGCAACATGATCGTCGGGCGGCGACTCGAAGTGACGCCCTCCGACAGCCTGGCCATCCTGGCCGCGCACGCCACCGTGGCACCCGGTTACCGCGCCGGCATCAAGGGCATCGCCCGCTCGATGCCGACCTCGCGCGCGCCGGACCGGGTGGCCGCCGCCCTGGGCGTGCCGTGTTTCGAGACCCCCACCGGCTGGAAGTTTTTCGGCAATTTGCTCGACGCCGGCATGGTCACGCTATGCGGCGAGGAAAGTTACGGCACCGGTTCGGACCATATCCGCGAAAAGGACGGCGTCTGGGCCGTATTGTTCTGGCTCAATTTACTGGCCGCCAGCGGCAAGACGGTCAATCAGTTGGTCGATGAGCATTGGACCCGCTTCGGCCGCAACTATTACTCCCGCCACGACTACGAGGCGATCGAGCCAGCGGTGGCCGAGGAGTTGATGACCCACCTGCGCGGCCAGTTGGCCGGCTTGGCCGGGCGCGCCCTGGGCGGGTACACGGTCGATTTCGCCGACGATTTCAGCTATACCGATCCGGTCGACCATTCCGTGTCGCGTCAGCAAGGCGTGCGCATCGTCATGACGGACGGGTCGCGTATCGTGTTCCGCCTGTCCGGCACCGGCACCGAAGGCGCCACCTTGCGCCTGTACCTGGAGCGTTACGAGGCCGATCCGGCGCGCCACCACATGCCGACCCAGCAGGCGCTGGCCGGCTTGATCGCGGTGGCCGAGAGCGTGGCCGACATCGCACGGCGCACCGGACACGGCGCGCCGAGCGTGACGACTTAGTCGCCGCGCCGACCCGGGCGCCGGGCCGGGCGGGTACAATCCTGTCTGGCGCGGTCCGGATGGGTTTCCGGACTGCTAGTGAGCAAACAGGAAAAACGATGAAAAACGCCGCCATCTGGAGGCTGCCGGTGCGCGTGGGCGCCTTGGCTCTGCTTGGAACCATGCTCGCTTCGTGCGCCAGCTTGGTCGGGCCGCGCCAGTTGGACTTGCCTTTGAGCCGTTTGCAACAGGGCCTGGACCAGCGCTTCCCCTTGCACGACCGGGTGCTCGACATGTTCCAGGTGCAACTCACGCGACCGAAATTATCGATTCCGGCCGGCGCCGACCGGGTGGCCGTGAGCATGGACGCCAGCGTGGAGCCGCCGTTCATGCGCCAGGCTTGGCGCGGCGACCTGGCGCTGTCGGGCCGGCTGGAAGTGGACGCCTCGCGCAATGCCGTGTTCATCCGCGACGCCCGCGTGGACCGCTTCACGGTCGATGGCGTCAACCTGGCTGGACAGCCGCACTTGGCCAACATCGCCAACTTGATCGCCGGCCAGTTCACCCGCGACATGCCGCTGTACCGCTTCCGTCCGGAAGATTTGCGCTACGCCGGCGTCCAATTCGTGCCCATCGCGATCACCACCAAACCGAGCGGTTTGACCGTCACCTTCGAGCCGGCCCGGTAAGGGCGTCCCGCGTCGTTCCCGTGCTTGCGTTGGGGCGGCGGGCGGCGCATGAACAATCAAGCCAAATTTTGGCGCGTATGCCTATGTCATCTAGCTTAACATGACGATATGTCTATAATTTACAACAATTATTTATATTGCAATGATATGATCTTGCCATAGGGTGACTCGCTTTTAACCAGCCAAAGAATGGTGATATGGACACTTTTTATGATGTGCTGGGTGTGGACAGCGAAGCGCGCGCCGATCAGATCGAACAGGCTTACCGTTTGTTTGTGGAGTTTTGCATGGAGCGCGACCCGCTCGCGTCCGACAGCACCGAATACCAGCAACAGCAGTCGATCTCGGCCGACATTCAACAAGCCTACGCGGTGTTGTCGGCGCCGGCGAAACGGCGCGCCTACGACCGCAAGCTTGTCTCGCAGCAATTAGCCAGCGAGGCGGTGGACCCGTCCCTGTTGCCGTGGGTGGCCGTCGTGTTGCTGGCGGTGATCGCCATCGTGTGCCTGACCTATTACAAGGTGGAAGCGTCGCAAGCCAGCGCGCGCCAAGTGGTGGCCCAGGCGCTCAAGGCGCAGGCCGAAGCGGCGCAGCTGAGCCGGCTAGCCGATATCGAGCAAAGCAAGTTGGAGCAAGAAAATCTGCGCGTGAACATGGACATCGCCCGCGAGCGCGCGCAGCGCCTGGCCCAGTTGCGCCAAGAGGGCAGGGAACACGGAAACGGCCGCTAAGCGCCGCGGCGGGCCGGCTCGCCGAAAATAAATATCCAGCTTGTCGAGCCGTGCTTCCGACCCCGGCGCGTCGCCTCAGACGCAGGCCGATCCGCGTGGAGTGACGGTCGAGTCCGCGATGGCGGCCGCCGGTTGCTGGGGCGCCGCCGGGAAGCGACGTGCACGCAAAGCCATGAACGGCGTTTCCACGCAACGGAACAGCAACCAGCCCGCGAACGTGCCGGTCGCCATGATCGCCAGGATGCACAGCGGCGCCGTCGTGTCGACGCCGTGGCGTTCGCACCAAGGGCGCAAGGCCATGAAAATCGGCTTGTGAACCAAATACACCGCGTAAGACCACAGCGCGAGGGCGGACGCCCCCGGAATCCGCACGTGGTTGAGCACGCAATCCGGACTGAGCGCCGCGCAAGTGAGCAGGGCGAAGCTCGCGGCGACCAGCGAAAACCCGAGGGCGGAGGCGAGCAACGGTGTCGGCAGGGTATGGGAAAAGCAGATTAGCACGGCCGTCGCGCCGCCCAGGCCGAGCGCCAGCAGCGCATTGCCGTGGCGCATCAGTCGCAGGAACAAGTCCGTGTGAAAATTTTTCAGCATGGCGATCGCCACGCCGAATAGCAATTCGTCGGCGCGGCAGAAACTCGAATAGTAGACCTCGGCCGAAAACGCGCCCTGTCCTTGCGTAAGCCAAGCAGAGGAGCGGACGCCGATGCCGAGCGCGACGGCCGCGCCGAGCAGGCACCAAGCCGGCCGCGTCGAACGCGCCCAACGGGCCAGCGCGAGCACCGCCAACGGCATGAGCACATAGAACTGTTCTTCGATGCACAGCGACCAGGAGTGGGTGAATGTTTGCCCATAGGCTAAGCCGAAATTCTGGGTGAAGGTGAGGAATCGCCAAAGCGGCGAAGTGCTCGATCCCAGGATGGCGCTGTGCGGAGATAGGAAAGACGTCAAGCAATAGATCGCCAGCACGGCGTAGTAGTTGGGCAGGGTGCGCAGCAATCTTCGCGCGAAAAACAGCTTGAGTGAAAAGGGTTGACCCTGTGCTACGGGAGCCAAGACTTGGTTGCCGATCAGATAGCCGCTCAGGACGAAGAACAAGTCCACGCCGGCCCAGCCGATCGCACCGATCGCGCCGAAGGTGGGGGCGCGGCTGACGAAGCTGCCGTAGTGGGACATCAGCACCAGGGCGATGGCGGCGGCGCGCAAGAGGTCGAGGCCGCGCAGGCGGACGGTGTGGGTGGCGGGCATGGATGGTTTGTCTAGGCAGGGTTCGTCAGCGCCGGAACGAGGCTGTGCATTTTGCCGCTATGGATAATTGCGTTGTTGGCCAGTGACGGAGGAGGTAATTTACGTGGCGCCCCAAGCCCAACCAACTAAAAAAACGCTAAAAAAATACTATAGCGCCGGCGCCGCCTTTGACGGCGCCGGGAGCGTCGGTCAAGCCGACTTGGCGAACAGCACGGCGGGAGCCGCCACCCGGTAATTGTCCACCATCGGATAGCGCCGCGCGTACCAAGCGAACACCAGCGCCGCGACGGCCGCGAAACCGGCGAAGAAAAACATCTGGAACGCCGTCACGCTCAGCCCGCTGTTAGCGATGTGCGCGGTCACCGCGTCGTTCTTGACGCTGGCGTTGGCGATCAGCACCCACAGGCTGCCCACCGTGGTCGACAAACTCCAAAAGCTCATGATCGAGCCTTTCATCGACACCGGCGCCTGGCTGTACGCGAATTCCAGCCCGGTGGCCGACACCAGCACTTCGCCGAACGTGAGCAGGGCGTACGGCAAGATTTGCCACGTGATGGGCATGCTGTTGCCGCCGTCCATGGCCACCTGGATCGCGCCGATCACGATCCAGGCCAGCGCGCTAAAGCCGATGCCGGCCGCCATGCGGCGCAGCGCCGTCGCTTCCCAGCCGGCCCGCTTAAGCGCCGGATACAGCAGGAGATTGTTAAATGGAATGAGCAACATGACCAGCATGGGGTTCAAGGCTTGCATCTGGGCCGGCAAAAACCAGCTTGGTTTGCTCATCGAATTCGCTTGCACGATCCAAGTGGACGCTTTTTGGTCGAACAGCGACCAAAATGGCGTAACAAGCGCGAAAATAATCAGGATGCGCAACACCGAGCGCACCCCGTCGACCGCTTCGTCCGGATGGATTGTGCGCGCCCGCTCCAGTTGCATGGCGGTGCCGATGCCGCCGAACGCGAGCAGCAGGACCAGCGCGGTGCAGGCGGCGATCACAAAGCCCCACTGGCCCGACATGGCCAAGGCGCCGAGCGCGCCAACCGCGCCGATGAGGGCGATGATCAATCCTGGCCTGCCTTGGCCAGGTTGTTGCGCCAGAAGCGCGGTGCGCGCCACCCGCGTGAACGAATCGGGGTTGGGCGGCGCCGGCGGCACATGCACGTATTGTTTGTTGCCGAGCCAGAAAACGACGGTGGCGATGAACATCAGCACGCCGGGGATGCCGAAGGCGACCGAGGGGCCGTAGTTGCGCAAAAAGATGGGCATCAACAGCGAGGCGAAGAAGGAGCCGAAATTGATGATCCAATAAAACATGTCGAACACCAGCTTGGCTTTGTGCTTGTTGCTCTGATCGAACTGGTCGCCCACGAAGGAGGCCACCAGCGGTTTGATGCCGCCCGAGCCGAGCGCGATCAAAAACAGGCCGGTATAGAATCCTTTGATATTGTTTTCAAAGTAGGCCAGGCACGCATGACCGGCGCAATAGACTAAACTGAGCCAGAGCACCGTGTTGTACTTGCCGAAGAAGCGGTCGGCCAGCCAGCCGCCCAGCAAGGGGAAAAAGTAGACCCCGATGACGAAGGTATGGAAAATGTCCTTGGCTTCGCCGTTGCGTTGATCCGCTGGCAGGAACAGCAACAGACTGCTGATCAGGAAGGGCGTGAGGATATTGCGCATGCCATAAAAGCTGAAACGTTCGCAGCCTTCGTTGGCGATGATGTAGGGAATCTGCCGGGGCATGCGCCCGGCGTTGTTTTGTGTTGCGGCCTGTGACATGGCATCCCCCGAGTTGATCAGTTGGCGATGCTAAGCCCAAGTGCCTATTATGGCAACTAATAATGTTAAATGTTGTAAATTATTTAAGTGTAAGGCTGTGCCGTGGGTCTGGCATGGCAAGGATTTGTTTCGCGGCCTCACAGCCAATTGTGTATTTCGGTTATCCTTTCGGCCACGGGCGGTTAGCCACGGGCGGTTAGCCACGGGCGGTCGGCCACGGGCGGTTAGCCACGGCGTCGATCTCCGGGCGCGCTTCGCTTGTACTGATGGGAATGGCCTCAACGTTTTGAATGAATCATATGAAACCAGCTGAACACGATCACGCGGTGAACCGCAGCGCCTTCGCGGATGGTCCGCGTTTGGTCGCCGACATCGGCGCCACCCACGCCCGTTTCGCGTTGCAGACCGCGCCCGCCGTGTTTCGCTCGGTGCAAGTGCTCAAGTGCGAGGATTACGACAGTCTGCTGCATCTGACCCAGCGTTATTTGGAGCCGCACAAGGATATCAATCTGCGCCACGCGGCGCTGGCCGTGGCCAATCCGGTACATGGCGACCACGTCAAGATGACCAACCGCGACTGGGAGTTTTCCACCGAGGCGCTGCGCCGCGAGCTGGGTTTGCACACGCTGCTGGTGGTCAACGATTTCACCGCGCTGGCGCTGGCCTTGCACGGCCTCAAACCGCACGATTTGATGCAGGTCGGCGGCGGCAAGCCGGTCGCCAATTCGGTGATCGGAGTGTTAGGGCCGGGCACCGGCCTGGGGGTGTCGGGCGTGATTCCCACGGTGGACGGCTTTGTCACGCTGGGCAGCGAAGGCGGTCATGGCAGTTTCGCGCCGGCCGACGACCGCGAATTCGCCATTTTGCAACATGCCTGGGAGAGCTGGCCGCATGTCTCGTCCGAGCGCCTGATCTCCGGGCCCGGCTTGGCCATCGTTTATCAAGCCTTGGCCAAGCGCAACGGCCGGGTGGTGCGCCCGCTGGCCGCGCGCGAGATCATGTCCGGCGCCTTGAGCGACCGCGATCCCTTGTGCCTGGAAGTGCTGGAATGTTTTTGCGCCATGTTGGGCGGAGTGGCCGCCAATGTGGCGCTCACGCTGGGCGCCTTTGGCGGCATTTTTATCGGCGGCGGCATCGTGCCGCGCATGGGCGAATGGTTCGCCAGCACCCCGTTCCGCGCCCGCTTCGAGTCCAAGGGCCGCTTCAGCAATTATGTGGCGGAAATTCCCACCTATGTGATCACCACGCCCAATTCGGCGTTTTACGGCGTGGCCACCATTCTCTCCGAGCATTTGCGCGGCCGCAGCGGGGCCAATACCTTGATGGACCGGGTGCTGCATTTGCAGCAAGAGCTCAGCCCGGCCGAACAGCGCGTGGCGCAATTGGTGTTGCAGCAGCCGCGACTGGTGCTCAACGAGCCGATCGCCGATATCGCCCGGCTGGCCGAGGTCAGCCAGCCAACCGTGATCCGGTTTTGCCGCTCGCTCGGCTTCCAGGGCTTGGCCGACTTCAAGCTCAAGTTCGCCAGCAGCTTGACCGGGGCCATTCCGGTGCGCCACATCCAGGTGCGGGTCAGCGACAGCACCCACGATTTGAGCGCCAAGGTGATCGACAACACCGTGTCGGCCATTTTGAAATTCCGCGATCAGCTCGATGTCCACGCGCTCGACCGCGCCATCGCCCTGGTCAGCAAGGCCAAGCGGATCGAGTTTTTTGCGATGGGCAATTCGCGGGTGGTGGCCATCGACGGTCAGCATAAATTTTTCCGTTTCCGCATACCGACCGCCGCCTATGGCGATTCGCATCTGTTTACGCTGGCGGCGGAATTGCTCAGCCCGGGCGACGTGGTGATCGCCATTTCCAAGTCCGGCAAGTTGCCCGAATTGTTGCGGGCGGTCGACGCGGCGCGCGCCGTGGGCGCCGACGTGATCGCCATCAGCAGCAGTCAGTCGCCGCTGGCGAAAAAGGCCACGGTCTGCCTGACGGTCGATCATCCCGAAGACAGCAGTACCTTTCTGTCGATGATTTCGCGCATTTTGCAGTTGCTTCTGATCGACATCCTAGCGGTCGGCATCTCGCTCGACCTCAAGCACGGGGAAGTGGTGGCCGAGCGGCACGGCGACGGCGAATCCGACACGCGCCGCATGCTCATTTCCCACGTCGACGGTTAAGGAAGCCGTCGCGTCGCGCCGCTCAATGCGGCGCTAAAAAATACACCAGATGGTCTTCCGCGCCGCCACGGCCGGCGGCCGGCTCGGGCGGGGCTACAAACCCGAGCCGTAGATACAGCATCTTGGCCGAGATGTTACTGCCGTTGACCGACAAGCCGACGCGCCGCAATTCCGGATGTTGTGCGGCGTAATCGAGCGCACTCGACATCAAATCCCTCGCCACATTCTTGCCGCGCGCCTCGGGCGCCACATACACCCCCCAAATGGTGGCGCGGTCGTGCAGCACGGCGATCGGTTCGCGCTTGAACGCGGCCATGCCCACCAACCAACCCTGGCGAAACGCGCCGAAGACTATTTGAAAACGGGTTTGTAGCAAGCGTTGCTGCATGCGCGTGAGCGGCACGCTGCTTTCCGCTTCGTAACTAGTAAAAAAGGACTGGGGCGCTTCCTTGATTCCGCGCAGGCGCAGGGCGCGATAGGCTTGCACGTCGTCGGGGGTGAGCGGTCGGATGAGGATCTCATCGGCTGGCATTTTCATGCAAGGATTATACCGTCAGCGACGACGCCGCCATGCGGGCGGAGCGGCCCGGGCTGTATGTAAACAGCAACAAAAACAGCAACAAAAAAAGCTTGAACATTTCCCAAAAACGGTTAAGATATATCTCAGTAAGTTATATCTTAATTTGTCCTATCTTACTTCGTCCTATCTTATTCATTTTTGGAGAATTTATGTTTCATTTTTTTCGCGACAACCATCGACACGGCCATCGTTTACATGTCGGCGCCCATGGCGACGGCCCGCATCGGCATAGCGAGGGCGGTCGGCACGGCGGCGGCGGGCGCCACGGCGGCGAGCGCGGTCCCAAGATGTTCG
>JAYVUV010000204.1:0-3288 GCA_043787615.1 Janthinobacterium sp.
GTCGACTTCCTGTGCCGCGCCTACGCCGCGCCGGTGGTGCGCCACTGCCGTTTCGTTGACCAGGTGGTAGCGCTCGAATCGCTGGACGACTTGCCGGCCTACTTCGCCGGCTCGGGCGTGGACACCGTCATCTTCGCCTATCCGCAGCGCACACTGGCGCAAGCGGCCAAGCGGGCCGGCGTGCGCAACCGGGTCGGCACCAGCCACCGCCTGTTTCATTGGTTCACATGCAATAAGCTGGCCCATTTTAGCCGCGTCAAGTCGTCCCTGCATGAAGCCCAGCTTAATTTTGCCTTATTGCGCCCGCTCGGCATTGATGTCGTGCCGGCTTTGGCGGAGATACCGCCGCTGTATGGCTTGACGGCGCCGCGGCGCGCCGAGGTCGACGCTTTGTTCGCGCCGTTCGCCTTCAACCTGATCGTCCACCCCAAGTCGAACGGCAACGGGCGCGAATGGCCGGTGGCACGTTACGCCGAGTTGGCGCGCTTGCTACAAGCGGACCCGGGCGTACGGGTCTGGGTCACCGGCAGCGCGGCCGAGGGCGAGTGGTTGGCCATCCATGGCGCCGAGCTGCTGCGAATGCCCAATGTGGACAATCTGTGCGGCAAGTTCGATCTGGAAGGCTTGACGGCCGCGATCGGCGCCGCCGATTGCCTGGTGGCCAGCGGCACCGGCCCTTTGCACATGGCGGCGGCCTTGGGGCGGCCGACCATCGGCTTGTTTCCGCCTGTGAAACCGATCGATCCGGCGCGCTGGGGCGCCCTGGGCGAGCGGGCCGAGTCCTTGTGCGCCGACCGGGCCTGCGGCCAATGCGGCGACGCGCGCGCGTGCGGCTGCATGGAGGCGATCACGGCGCGGCAGGTCGAGCGGGCCGTGCTGCGATGGCGAGATGCCGCCTTGCCGCGTCAGCAAGCGCTCTGATATCTTGTCGTATCATTATTTAAGCAGAAAACGTACCGATGACTCGACTTTTCCACCTTTCCATCGCCTGTGTCGGCGGCGCCTATTTGCGTGAACCATTCGGCTTCGTGGTCGCGCTTCCGGTCGAGACCATGCTCGTCGAAGTGGCCGACCTGATA
Source organism: Janthinobacterium sp. (assembly GCA_043787615.1). Lineage (GTDB taxonomy): Bacteria > Pseudomonadota > Gammaproteobacteria > Burkholderiales > Burkholderiaceae_D > Janthinobacterium. The sequence goes on from JAYVUV010000204.1 coordinate 1,080, forward strand.
CTGCGCACGCTCGAGTTCGACGACGATCACATGAGCGATTTCTTTCTCGCCAATGGCCCGCGCGGCGCCAAAAGCCCGCTCCTGGCGCGCTGCGATCACGAGGATGCGTCGGATGAAGACGCGTCGGTCTGGCAGCTGCCGCTATCGGCGGTTTTTCCGCTCGCCAAGCACAAAAAGTTGTATTATTTTTTCGACTATGGCGATAGCTGGAAATTTCAAATCACGAAGAAGGGACGCGAGGCGAGCGCCGACGCCAGGCTGACGTATCCCCTCATTGTGGAACAGCACGGCGTCAAGCCGCTCCAGTATGGCTAAATGAAAAACGCCGCCCGCTTCCGATTGCCTCGATCTTCAAGCCGGCATGCCGACTTGGCGGGATGGCGATCGGCGTCGTGCTGGTCATTTTTAAGCCAGCGGTAAAACGGCACCGCCAGGCGGGCTAGCCGCAGCGGGCGAAATCGCTGGGCGTGGCGAGCGAACCAAGAGCGCGCTGTAAAACATTGCGGTGCCCAGTTCTTACACAACAACTCTATATTCACAAATAAATGTGCCAGCAGTATGCGACAGGCCGAAGCGGCAGGAATCAAGCGGCGTCGACGGCCCCGATGAAATCGAGGATGGCGCGCGACAACCGATCCGGCGCCTCCATCGCCGCGTAATGGCCGACACCGTCGATTGACGCGGAGCTGAGCTTGACCGATTTGGCCTGGGTCATCGTCTGGAGCGTAAAGTCACCCCCTCCCGCGCCGACCGCCAGCACCGGCATGCCCAAGCCCTTTTCCGAAGCGAGCGCCCGCATTTCCGCGCCCTCCCGCAGCATCGATTTATATAGCCCAATGGCACCGCGCCAGCCGCCGGGGCGCCGGTAGCCACGGGAAAATTCTTCAATGTCCGCGTGCGTGATCGCATCGGCCGTCTTGCACATGGCCGGAAAGGCGAATTGCCCCAAGAATTCTGTTTCCCGCCCGACAAGCAGCATCTCGGGAATGCCCGGCGCGGCGAGGACGCCGATATGCCATGAGCCGCCGTGCGTGACGTCGGCGAGTTGTTCCAACCCCATGCCGGCCAAGCCTGTTTCGATGGCCGTGAGACTCGATACGAGTTCCGGCTGCGTCGCGGCGAGACGAAATACCGCCGCGCCGCTGATGTCCTGTGCGCTGAGGTGAACCGGGCCGACATCGAGGTGTTCGATCAGGCGATGCAGATCGGTGGCCGTGGTCGTGCTGTCGTATTGCCCGGGTGAGCAATCCGAATCGCCGAAACCGCGCAAATCGACGGCGAAAACACGATGGTGGCGCGCGAGTAGCGGAATCAGCTTGTGAAACGTCCACCAGCTTTCGGGGAAGCCGTGAACAAGCAGGATCGGCGAGCCTTCGCTTCCCGCTGAAACGTAGTGCAGGCTGGTTCCATTGAGCTCGACGCGATGGTGGCTCAGGCCCGGCAGCGTGCGACCGGTCGGGGTGACGTGCATATCTTTCCTTTCAATTGGACAAGCAAATTGTCTATTTTTAGGATAGTCAACCAGGTTGTCCTTGTCAAGGCGTTTCGTCAACCTGGTTGTCAATGGCCATGCCCTACTGTATTCTTCCGGCATGGCTCTTTCCGGCGCAAATTTGGCATTACTCTTACTTGGCAGCTTCCGTCACTTGGTGGATGCCGGCACGGTGGAGCTTGCGCGTCGCGGGCACCCGGACGTCAGACCCATGCACGAGTTCGCGATGCGCGCGATCGCGGCGGGCGCCGACAACGCGTCCGAGCTTGGTCGTCGATTATCGGTATCGAAACAAGCCGCCGCCAAAACCATCGCCCTGCTTCAAGCACGCGGCTACGTCGCACGCGACTCGGACCCGGCCGATGCCCGGCGCAAGCGCCTTCAAGTCACGCCACGTGGATTGGAGATGTTGCGAATCGGCGAGGCGATCTTCGACCAATTGCGCGAGCAATGGAAACAGCGGATCGGGGCGGTGGAATTGGCGCGCTTGGAAAAGAACCTTGCGGCCTTGGTTGGCGATGCCCCGGCGAGTTGGGACACGCCAGGGTGGTTGGTGCAAAACGAAGAGTAGCGGGTCGCGCGCCAGGAAGCGGACGGTCTTGTCGCGGATCGCGCATCGCGCAGCGAAACGCGCGCTACATCAAAATCACGTCGTACTGTTCCTGATGATAGGTCGACTCCACCTGCAGCGAGATCTTCTTGCCGATGAAGTCGCCC
>JAYVUV010000205.1:0-5915 GCA_043787615.1 Janthinobacterium sp.
ATAGGATCAATAAAAACGGCCGGATACTGTGTTTATGTACAGTAGTTTCCAGTATAGGACGACCGGCGCCGCCGTGCAAGGCGTTTTTATTGCAAATATTGAAATTGGTAGGGATGCGGGGTCGGCCCGACGGGCGCTCGGCAGTTCATCGTGTTGATCCGTCGGCCTGTGCCAAGTCACTTTATTTACATATGGAACTTGGCACGGCCATCGACGCACTCAGCACTGGCAGCAATGTCAGTGAGTGATGGATGGAGCAATGTCCAACTGAAAAAACTGCTATTTAATCCCTCTTCCTTCAAGGACTGGTATGCCAAATAATTACGGTAGTTATAGTTCGCGTCACCCTTTATCGTCCGCTTCCTATCCGACCATCGAACCGCGGCGCGACCCACCGGTTTCGCGTCCGCAACCGCAACCGCGGCCACGCATGCGCGACGCGCTGGCCGAAGGCTTGATCGAGGCCGGCGTGCAATCCCTCTTTGAAAGCCGCACCGTCAACCGCCATATGTCGCGCGCCGAACGCGCGCTGCGGGAAGCGCACGCCTCGCACGAAGATGCGCGCCGCAACGGGGTCTCCTTCGGGCTGGGGGGCGGCACCTTGAACCTGCGCGCCGACGAGGGCCGCGGTTCGCTCAACGCCAGCTACCGCGAAGGCGGCGAACATGCCAGGCTGTCGCTGAGCGCCGACAGCACGACCTTGCACACCTCGACGCTATCGCGCCATCACCGCGACCGCCAGCGGGTCCAATATATCAGCTCGCCGACGCAAGATAGCGTCAGTTACAGCAATCACCGCACCCACTTGCGCCCGCGCGACGGCCACAGCAACTTCAACGCCAGCCTCAGCTCTGGCCGCGCCGGCACCACCCTCAGCGCCGACACGGATGAACGCTATGGATCGCGTAGTTTGCACCGCGATCTCTCGTATCGCCAAAGGCAGCGCAGCGAATCGCTCAGCGCGGGTGAGTCGAGCAGCGACGACGAGGGCGGCGGCCACACGGTGGCGTTTTCCGGGCATCGCACCCGGCGCTGATCGGCGCGCGGCGCGCGCATGCGCCCGCCCCGGCGGCGGGCCTCGAGGTTTGGCCGGGTCCGGCGCCGGACCCGGACCCGGCCCCGCTGCCGGCACCGGTGCGCCAGCGCGCCCACCCTTGCCGGCCGCGGTTTTGTGGTGCACAGTAGCGTGCAAGCGGCCACGGCCAATCATGCCACTAGTTAACGGAACCAATTATGCGCGCGGAACGACACGATTTTCACGGCGCCGACGGCCAGACATTGGCGGCCCGGCTCGATGCCCCGGACGGGGCCATCAAGGCTTACGCCCTGTTCGCCCATTGCTTCACCTGCGGCAAGGACGTGTTCGCCGCCAGCCGCATCGCGCAAGCGCTCACCGAGCATGGCATCGCCGTGCTGCGTTTCGATTTCACGGGACTGGGCGCCAGCGAGGGCGATTTCGCCAACACCAATTTTTCATCGAATGTGGCCGATCTGGTGGCCGCCGCCGACTATTTGCGCGGCGGCTTCGCGGCGCCCGCGCTCTTGATCGGGCACAGCCTGGGCGGCGCGGCCGTGCTGGCGGCGGCCGCCCAGGTGGCCGAGGCGAAGGCGGTGGTGACGCTGGCCGCGCCCAGCGATCCGGCCCATGTGACCGACTTGTTCGGCGCGCAGTTGGCCCGCATCAACGCCGACGGCGAAGCCGAGGTGCGACTGGCGGGACGGCCGTTCCGCATCAAGCGCCAATTCATCGAGGACGTCGCCGAGCAGAGTTTGACAGGGAAGATCGCCGCCCTGCGCCGGGCGCTGCTGGTAATGCACGCGCCGGGCGACACCACGGTCGATATCGCCAACGCGATGACCATTTTCACGGCGGCCAAACATCCGAAGAGTTTCATCACGCTGGACGACGCCGATCATCTGCTCACCAAGAAAGACGATGCGGTGTATGTCGCCAACATGATCGCGGCCTGGAGCGCGCGCTATATTTGAATGAGCGTTGAATGAGCGTTGAACCAGCGTTGAACCAGCGTAACGCGCCTCAGGCGTCGTCGTCGCCGAATTCCTCGGCCAGGTTTTTCCAGCCCTTGGCGGCGGCGAAAGCGTTGAATTGTTCCGGCGCCTCCAGCACGATCAGCTTCTTGTCCTGCAAGCCCAGGTCGCCATGGCCGAAGTCGGGGCCGACATAACCCAAGCCGCGCAAACGGGTCAGCACCTGGCCCACCAGGGTCTTGTCCTTGCACAGGCCGGGTTCGACCACGCCGGCGAAATCCACATACACGTCGATGATGCCGTAGCCCTCGTCGAAGATGCGGATGCCCTTGATGTCGTGGACGCGGCCGGCGCCATCGGTGGCCTTGAAGGGGCCGCTTAGTTGGATATCTGTGTCATTTGTCATCCCGACAGGATACACCAAAACGCCCGGCTTCGCGCCTACTTGAGCGGGGCCAAAATCGCTTCCAGGCGGTCCGGCTGGCCTTCGATGCGCTCCAGGCGCGGGTATTTCAAGCCCTCATGGTAATCCAGCATGACGGTGCGGAAATGGCTGCCTTTCTTGACCAGCAAGGCGATCGCTTGCGGGTCGCCCTTGGCCGCCTTGATCGCGCTTTTGAGCAACTCCGGCTTGTAAGCCTCGCCGTTGACCGCCATCAAGCTGGTGCCGCCGGTCAAGCCGGCCCGGAAGGCGGGGCTATCCCAATCCAGGTTGCCGATCTTGCCGTCCGCCTCCACCGTGAAGCCGAGCGAATACAGGAAATCGGCCTGCTTGGCGCGTTCCCCGGCCGTCTTCATGAAGTCGCTCGGGGTGTCGGCGTAGACCAGTTTCCAGCCGGCCCGCTTCAAGCCGTCGAGCGGGGCGCCGGGGCCGTGGCCGTCCAGGCGCGCGCGCAGGAAGGCGCCCCAGTCGTGGGGCTGGACCGCGTTCAGGGCGGCGACCACGTCCTCGAATTGGTAGGGCGCCGCGCTCCGGCTGCCGTCGCCGATCCCGAAAAAGGCGGCGGCGAACTGGTCCAGCGAACGGCGCTCGCCCGACAGTTCGCGGATCTTGGTGTCGACATCGAGCCAGATCAGCGCGCCTTCCGAATAATAGTCTTCGTTGCGTTGCCAATTGCCCCAGCCCAGCGGGCGCCGGCCGTTGATGATCGGGTCGTTGGTGGTGTCTTGCACCGAGCGCCAGCTGCGCCCGCGCACCGTGTCGTAGCGGGCGGCGGTGGCGGCGAACAACTCGCGCATAGGGGAGGCGCCGATCAAGCCGGCGCGCGCGGCCAGCACGAAGCCCCAATACTGGGTCTGGCCCTCGTACATCCACAGCAGGCTGTTTTGCAGCGGCACGCTGTAATCGGCCGTGATCTGGTCGGCCGGCCGGCGGAACTTGCCGTTCCAGGAATGGGTGTATTCGTGCGGCAGCAAGGTGCGCACCGATTCGCTCTTGGCCCAATCGCTGAAATAATCGGCCTTGACCCCGTTCTCGCTCGATTGATGGTGCTCCAGGCCGATGCCGCCGAATTCCTCGCTCAATGCCAGCAGGAAATCGTAATGCGTGTAGTGGCGCGACTGGAATAGTTTGCCCGCTTGCCGGACCAGGGCCCGGTGCGGCGCCAGTTGTTCCGGCTTGGCCTCGAGCGCCTCGGCGCTGTCGGCCACCAGGTTCAAATGGACCGGCACGGCGGCGCCCGGATCGAGGTCGACGCGCTTGAAATAACGCCCCGCGAACACGGGCGAATCGACCAGCGTTTCCAGGTCGAGCGGCTGGAAGGCGATCTGGCCGCCCTGCCGCCGGCTCACCTCCAGCGCGCTGCCGAATTGCCAGCCGTCGGGCAGGGTCAGGTTGGGCTGCACCGTGATGGCGCCGCTGGCGTAACCGGCCGGATACAGGGTCAGCGTGTTCCACTGCACGCCCAGCATTTCGCCGGTCATGCTGACGCGGCCCTGGCTCGGCTCGACCGGCGAGAGAAATTGGTATTGCGCCTCCAGCGTGGTGGCGCCGGCCGGCACCTCCAGCTCGAAGGCGAACACATTGGCCGGATCGCGCCGCCATTCGACCACCTTGCCGTCGGCGCGCAGGGTCAAGCCGGCCAACTGGTTGAGCGGCCCGCTGGGACGGTGGTTGCCGGGCAGCCATTGCGGATACAGCAGGGTGAGTTTGCCGGCCCGCACCGGAATGCTTTCGCGCACGCGGAAAATTTGCCGGGCCGTGTCGCTGGCGTCCACGTTGAGCACGATGGTGCCGGGGTAGGCCGGCGTGGCGGCCCGGGCGCCGCCGGTCGCGAGCAAGGCCAGCATGACGCCATATTTAAGGAAGGGGACGGCGTGCGGAAAAGGAGCGGTCATGAGCGGTGGGCCAGGGCGGTTGATCGGAGGTCGATGGTGGTAGCAGTGTAGCACCGCCGATGGCGAAAGCTTACCCGAAGAAATTTTAAAAAACCTGAAAAAAAATGCGAAAAAAGAGGTGCGCTGGGGCGAGGCGCGCGTTTTTCAAGGCCTTGAAAGCGCGAAAGGCGACCGTATATCGGAATCAGCGGATGCTCACGGAGAGGTCCGCCCAACCATATCGCTTCACTTGAAAAGGATATCATCATGCGTACATTCGATCTCGCCCCCCTGTATCGTTCCGCCATCGGCTTCGACCGTCTGGCCCAGCTGCTCAACGACGCGCAACGCGCCGACGCCCAGCCCAGCTACCCGCCCTACAACATCGAGCTGGTCTCGGAAGACAAATACCGCATCGTGATGGCGCTGGCCGGTTTCGACCGTAGCGAAATCGAGATCGTGGCCGAACGCGATTCGCTCCATATCACCGGACGCAAACAGAAGGATGGCTTGGAGCGCACCTATCTGCATCGCGGCATCGCGGCGCGCGATTTCGAGCAGCGCTTCCAGCTGGCCAACCACGTCAAGGTGAGCGCCGCCTCGTTCGACAACGGCATGCTCACCATCGAGTTGCTGCGCGAAGTACCGGAAGCGCTCAAGCCGCGCAAGATCGTCATCGACGGCGGCAGCAACGTCACCGCCCTGGAGCGCCAAGCCGCGTAAGACCTGGGCCGCGCATGCGCCGGACGCCTTCGCCGTAACGCGCCATGCGCACACAAGCCGGCCGCACCATGCGGCCAGCTTCTTGCGTTTTGGCGCGCCGTCACCGCTTGCGCCGGCGCCCGGCGCCGTGCGCCAAGCCGCGCCTTGTGGCCCGGGCGCCCGCGCCGCGCGGTGCCAATAGTTAAAGTAGCGTCTAAGTCTGATGCGCCATAGTGAAGGCATCGACAACCCTTATTCGATTCAGGAGTGTTTCATGCAAAAACCAACTCACACCAGCGTCTTATCGCTCAAGCGCCTGACCGTGGCCGTCGCTACCTTGGGCCTGTTCGGCGTGGGCGCGGCCTTGGTGGTGCATCAGAATTACGCCGGCGCCAACGCCCCGGTCCAAGCGGCGGCCACCGCCGCCGTGGCGCAGGCGGTGCCCGCGTCCGTCGCGCCGGGCGCGCCGACGTCGGCCGGCGCGCCCGTCACCGTGGCGCTACCCGACTTTAGCCAGATCGCCTCGCGCAACGGCCCGGCCGTGGTCAATATCAGCGTCACCGGGGTGAGCCATGGCGACGACGAGGACGGCGCCGAGGTGGCGCAGCAAGGTCGCGGCGACCCGTTCGGCAACGATCCCTTCTTCGAATTTTTCCGCCGCTTCCAGGGTCCGCAAGGGCCGCAAGGACGCGGGCGCGGCGTGCCGACCCACGGCCTGGGTTCCGGCTTCATCGTCAGCCCGGACGGCATCATCATGACCAACGCCCACGTGGTGCGCGACGCCAAGGAAGTGACCGTCAAACTGACCGACCGGCGCGAATTCCGCGCCAAGGTATTGGGTTCCGATCCGAAGACCGATATCGCCGTGCTCAAGATCGACGCCAGCAATCTGCCGGTGGTGCCGCTGG
>JAYVUV010000206.1:0-7598 GCA_043787615.1 Janthinobacterium sp.
GGCCGGCGGCGAATAAAACACCTCGGGTGCGGGCAGACTTGCGCCAAGCCATCGCAATGTTTCTTTTTCGCTACAAGTCCCGACAGAAAAGCGGCCGGCCGGCCAAGTGGGATTATATGACAAGCGCGTGCTATTGTTTAATTTGAACTTTTAAACAATGCTCATAGAAGAAACGCTCATGCCAAATTATGCAAAATTCGTCGCCTTCGCCTCTTGCCTGCTGCTGTCGTTGACGGCGCAGGCGAGCGCTTACACGTCCCTTAGCGGCGGCACCTTCGATCTCTATTACGATGCCGACATCCTGGGAAACAATGTATCGCTGGTGAATAATCAACTGACGATCGCGCTGACCGAAGGCGCCCCGGGTTTTTACCTCAATGCCTACGAGGGATCTTATGATCAAACCGCGCTGGTGGTGGTGCCGCACGCAGGCTACGCGCTCCAACATGTTATTCCTATCGCGGCGACGGGCTCCACCTATTTTGGCGGCCTCGGTTCTGGCGATACGTCCACCTCCGCGACGTCCCATGTGTATGGTGGCGCCTTTTCAGGCGGCGCGTTCACTTTCCATGACGCCGATACTGTCGCATCGTATAGCGGCTGGGGCACTGAAGTCTGGTTCAACGGCGATCCGCTCGACACCTCTTCGCAATCCCACTCTCTGTTCGAACATGATTCGTTTGCCTTCGACCCGCGTCCCGATGACCATTTCGCCGCCTATGCCGTGAACTTTTCGGCCGGTGGTGGCACCGTTTGGAACGGTGACAGCCTGGCGGTACATTCGCCCGCCGTCCAACTCTATTTCGCCACCATGGTCGCACCGCCGGTCTTGCCGGTCCCCGAACCGCAAACCTGGCTGATGTTGCTTGGCGGCTTGGCGTTGTTGGCGCGCCGTATTAAGAGTTCACGATGCGCCAGTACCCTCAGTCGCAATTTTTGAGCGACCTAATTGAATTCAGTTATTGAAAATCATCGATTCGAAAAGTGAATTTTTATGCATTATTAACAAACTGCAACTTTGCTACAAAATAAGAGATTAAGATGTCATATTTGTATCACTCTGTAGAGTTACTGGAAGATAAGCCGCAAGTGGGTAGTACACAATGCGTTGCCTTAGTGCAGCACTATACGGCTGCTGGCCATACATCAACATGGCGGGCAGGTGCAACTGTGTTGGGCAACAACACGGTAGCAAAAGGCACGGCAATTGGCATTTTTGTCAACGGCCGCTATCCCAGTGTTCCGCATGGAAATCACGCAGCTTTATACATTCGTCCTGGCCCTAATGGCTTTTGGCTTATGGATCAGTGGGCACACGACGATCTTAAACCCAATATTTCTTCACGATATATTCGTTCAAAAGGGAAAAATCCAGACGGCTCATATAATGACCCAAGCAACAACGCAGATGCGTTTTCTACCATAGAGGCGCACTGATGAAAAAACCTACAATCCTTGCAATTAAAAATTTTTACTTCGCATTTAGCGTTTTCCTTAGCCTAAATTCGGTGGCGGCATCGGCTGCCGAACAGACTGTTGTCTGTCCTGAAAAATTACCCGCCGAGAGTGTGAGCATTATTAATTCACCTGTAGGATGGAATCCATTTACCAACTCTTCTCTCCGTTTGTCTGGAATGGGAATAATTTATGGCCCACCGGAATCAAAAGCCATGGCGAAACCTTATTCAGCGACAAAAACGAAAAATGGTTCTATTGTGAAATGGATGTTATCTAACACACCGAGCGAAGAAGTATGGGTAACCTGTTCATACGGAAAAGACGTGGCGCTCACTCTTTCCCAGCCATTGAAGCACGATCCAAAAGAATGTACCGCTATTTACAAGAATAGCAAAGATGCGGAACTAAGCATTGAATTTAGCTGCAAGTAATATATTATTATTTTAAATAATATCTTGATGTTCGCCTTCGGCACACCTCCCGCTGCCGAAGCGGTATAGCTTATCTTCATAAGCTCGACATCTGATCATAAAACCGACCAATTCCTGCACCGACGCTCGGCCATATCAGTGTACAAGCTTGAGAACCAGCCCGGCGATCAATGCGATTTACAACACGCCAACCGACACGACCCGACGAATCAGCTCACCTTTCACCTCGGCAGCGCTGTTGTGGATTTTGGCATTGAGTGTTTCCAGCGCGGCCTTGACCCACGCTTTCAAGGCGCTTCGCCATCTTCAAGGTATCGAACGTGGCGCGGCGGCCATCATCTCCTCCAGCGCTCAGATACCGAATTTGTATAACGACCCGCATACCATGCGGATGGATCGACGTTCGCCGACGAGGCGCCACGGCGGCGCCACGCAATTTCGCTTGACAGCCCGGCGTCCCATCCCGTACATTCTTGCCATGTCCTCCATTCTTCATCTCTGCCCTTCCCTACCGTCGCCGCTACCAGCGCGACTACTAGCACGCGCGTAAATCGTTACCGCATGCTCCGCCCGGCCACGCCGGACGTGTTTGAAGAAACCCTGGAAGGCTTCGCAGATGTTGAACACCACCACCCTCGTACACCGCAGCGCCGGCACCTCGTCCCGGCATCCGCGTCCGTGCGCGCACCGCGTCGCGCCCCTGTCGCTAGCGCTAACACTACCGATCGGTTGCCTGGCCTAGTGTAACGTGGCCGCCCGGCAGCCTCGCGCCACACAGCGTCCGCTTCCCTTTGCTTTCCCTTCCAGGAGTTCTCCATGATGTTGCACAATCCCGCCACCAAGTATCGCGCCTTTCCGCCCGTCCAATTGAACGACCGCCAGTGGCCGAACAAGGTCATCACCGCGCCGCCGATCTGGATGAGCACCGATCTGCGCGACGGCAATCAAGCCTTGATCGAGCCGATGAGCGCGGAAAAGAAGCTGCGTTTCTTCGAGCTGCTGGTCAAGATCGGCTTGAAGGAGATCGAGGTCGGCTTCCCGTCCGCCTCGCAAACCGATTTCGACTTCGTGCGCAAGCTGGTGGACGAAAACCGGATTCCGGACGACGTCACCATCATCGTGCTGACCCAGTCGCGCGATGAGCTGATCCGGCGCACCGTGGCCTCGGCCGCCGGCGCCAAGCGCGCCATCGTCCACCTTTACAATTCGGTGGCGCCGGTGTTTCGCAAAGTGGTGTTCGGCATGTCGCGCGAACAGATCACCGAGATCGCCACCAGCGGCACCACCCTGGTCAAGCAACTGGTGGCCCGGCATCCGGAAACCGAGTGGGGCTTCGAGTACACGCCGGAGTCGTTCTCCACCACCGAGCTCGATTTTTCCAAGCATATCTGCGACGCCGTCAGCGCCATCTGGCAGCCCAACCCGCACGAGAAAATGATCATCAACCTGCCTTCGACCGTGGAGTGCAGCACCCCCAATGTGTACGCGGACCAGATCGAGTGGATGTCGCGCAAGCTGGCGCGGCGCGATTCGATCATCATCAGCGTGCACCCGCATAACGACCGCGGCACCGCCGTGGCCTCGGCCGAACTGGCCGTGATGGCGGGCGCCGACCGGGTCGAGGGCTGCTTGTTCGGCAATGGCGAACGCACCGGCAATGTCGATCTGGTGACGCTGGCGCTGAATTTGTACACCCAGGGCGTGCATCCCGGTTTGGACTTTTCCGACATCGACGAGGTGCGCAAATGCGTCGAGGAGTGCAACCAGCTGCCGGTCCACCCGCGCCATCCGTATGTGGGCGACTTGGTGTTCACCGCGTTTTCCGGCTCCCATCAAGACGCCATCAAGAAGGGCTTCGCCCAGCAAAAACCGAACGCGCCATGGGAAATCCCTTACCTGCCGATCGACCCGGCCGATCTGGGACGCAGCTACGACGCGGTCATCCGCGTGAACAGCCAGTCCGGCAAGGGCGGCATGGCATATCTGCTCGAACAGGAATTCGGCCTGGTGCTGCCGCGCCGCCTGCAAATCGAATTTAGCCGCGCCGTGCAAGCGGTGACCGACGCCACCGGGCGCGAGGTGGCGGCCGCCGATATCCATACCATTTTCTGCCGCGAGTATTTCGATCAGACCACGCCGTATGCCTATCTCGCACACCGGATGGTGGAAGACAGCAGCTGCGACGAGCCGGTGCAGATCGATATTTCGGTTAGCCACCGCCAATCGCCGCTGGCGCTCCAGGGCGGCGGCAACGGCCCGATCGACGCCTTCGTCAACGCGCTGGGACTGGACATCAAGCTGATGGACTACCACGAGCACGCGATCGGCTCGGGCGCCAACGCCAAGGCGGCGTGTTATGTCGAACTGCGTCTGGCCAACGGCCCGACCCTGTTCGGCGCGGCCATCGACAGCAATATCGTGACGGCCTCGTTCAAGGCGGTGCTGAGCGCGGTGAACCGGCAGTTGGCGGCGGCGCAACAACCGACGACGACCACGGCGGCGGTGGCGACCTAACAGCCCACTCGGGCGCGCGGCGAACGCAAAACGCGCGGCGCGCCCGCCGTCAGCCGGCGCCCGGCCCGCGCGCCAGCCGGATGCCGCTAAACTGCCAGCGTGCCCCGGCCGGGAAGAAATTACGATAGCTGGCGCGCGCGTGGCCCTCTGGCGTGGCGCACGAGGAACCGCGCAGCACATACTGATTCAGCATGAATTTGCCGTTGTATTCACCGAGCGCGCCGGGCGCCGTCCGGTAACCGGGATAGGGCGCGTAACTGCTGCTGGTCCATTGCCAGCAATGGCCGAACATCTGACGCAAGCCCTGCTCATGGATGACGGCGGCCGGATGCAAGCCACCCGTTTCGGGCGCCAGACCGTGCGCCGCGACCTCCCATTCGGCCTCGGTCGGCAAACGCGCGCCGGCCCAATGGGCGTAGGCGTCCGCTTCGAACAGGGATAGGTGGGTGGCGGGCAGGCCCGGGTCGAGCGGCCGCAAGCCGCACAAGGTGAACTCCTGCCACCGCCCCTGTTCGTCGCGCCGCCAATACAGCGGACACGCCACGCCCTGGTTGCGCACCCAGTCCCAGCCCTCGGCCAGCCACAGGTCGGGATCGCGGTAGCCGCCCGCCTCGATAAAGGCCAGCATGTCGCCATTGCTCACCAGGCGCGACGCCAGGGAGAACGGCGCCACGAATTGACGGTGGCGCGGCAGTTCGTTGTCGAAGCAAAAGCCGGCGCCGTCGAAACCGATCTCGGTCAAGCCGCCATCGAAATCGATCCAGGCCATGGCGGGCGCCGCGCCCGCGCCGACAGAAGCCGCCGTCTCGGCGTAGGCCGGATAGAGCGCGCTTTGGGCCAGCAGATGCTTCACGTCGGTCAACATCAATTCCTGGTGCTGCTGTTCGTGCTCCAGTCCCAATTCCAGCAAGGTCAGCAAATCGGCGCGCGCCTGGGACGTCAGGCCGCCGGCCAGCAGCGCACCGATACGGGCGTCCACATCGGCGCGATAAGCGCGCACCTCGGCCATGGCCGGCCGGGTCAGCAGACCGCGCTGGGCGCGTGGATGCTTTTCGCCGATGCCGTTGTAATAGGAGTTGAACAGCACCCGGAACGCCGGATGGAAAGGCGCGAAATCGGCTTCCAGGCGCTCCAGGATAAAGGTCTCGAAAAACCAGGTGGTGTGGGCCAGATGCCACTTGATCGGGCTGGCGTCGGGCATGGACTGGGCGCCGCAATCCTCGTCGCTGAGCGGCGCGGCCAGGGCAAGGGAGCGCCGGCGCACGGTGTCGTAATGGCGTTGCAGCAGATTGCTTGGGCGGTCGTCGGGCATGATGTCTGTCTCGTTTAGTCTTGGATGACGCGGGCGTGGATCACGGCGAACCATTGGGCCGGATCGGTCCAGATGCGGGTGGCGCCAAAACCGGCTTGTTCCAGCAAGCCGACAAAACCGGCCTGGGTATATTTATAACTGTCTTCGGTGTGAATCCGCTCGCCGCGCGCGAAGCGGCGCTGGCCGCCGCGCCAGCGCACCGTCAAGTCGCTGCGCGCTTCCAGGTGCATCTCGACGCGGCTGTCGTCGCGGTTGAAAAAGCCGCGATGCTGCCATTGGCGCACGTCGAAATCGGCGCCGATCAAGCGGTTCAGATGGCGCAGCAGGTTCAGGTTGAAAGCGGCCGTCACGCCCAGCGCGTCGTCGTAGGCCGCGTCGAGCGAGGCGCTATCCTTGATCAGGTCGACCCCGATCAACAGGCCGCCGTCGTCGCCCGCGTTGGCGCGCAAACGGCGCAGGAAGGCGATGGCTTGCTCCGGCGCGAAATTGCCGATCGAGGAACCCGGGTAAAAAAACAGGCGCCGCAGGTCGCGCACGGTGGCGGGCAAATCGAGGCGGCTGGAAAAGTCCAGGCCCAGGCCCGTCATGTCGATGTGCGGGAAACGCTGCTGCAAGCTGCCCAGCGCCTCGCGCAGAAAATCATAGGAAATGTCGACCGCCACGTATTGGGCCGGATGGAGCAAGGGAAACAGGCTGGCCGCCTTGGCGCAGTTGCCGGCGCCCAGATCGATCAGGGTGCTGCCGGCGCCGATCACGTGCGCCATGTCGGCGCCGTGGCGCGCGAAAATGCCGGCCTCGGTGCGGGTCGGATAGTATTCGGGCAACTCGCAAATGGCCTCGAACAGTTTCGAGCCCAGCGCGTCGTACAGGTATTTGGGCGAGGTGTAGGCCAGGCGCGCCAACAGCCCAGCGCCCACCTCGGCCACGGTGGCGGCCTGCGAGGCCGGCGTTTGCGCGGTGCGCAGGCCCGGGTTCGCTTCGGAAGCGGGGTCCGGATCGGTCGAGCGGGTAGGCTGTGTCATAAGCGTGGCAGGTAGGATGGCATGGTTAAATTATTCGGCCGCCATCTGTTGCGTTACAACACCATGCATCACGGCGCTGTACGCTGCTGCTGATGACATATTTGTTATGATAGCCGAATCTCCACAATCGAGCGGCACGGTAGCGGACTGCGCGCGCACCTTGTTGGTCGTCGCGCATGTCGATTCCTTACAAAAAGGTACACCCCATATGAAGATTTCCTTTGTTAAATCCCTGCTGACCGTGTCGATGAGCGCCGCCCTGATGCTGGGCGCGGCACAAGCCCGGGCGCAGGCGGTGTTGCGCGTCTCGGCCATTCCGGACGAGGCGCCCACCGAGCTGCAACGCAAGTTCAAGCCGCTGGGCGACTACCTGGAGCAAAAGATCGGCATGAAGGTCGAATTCACGCCGGTGACCGATTATTCGGCTTCGGTGGAAGCATTGATCAACAAGAAGGTGGACATGGTCTGGTTCGGCGGCTTCACCTTCGTGCAAGCCAAGGACCGCAGCAAGAACCAGATCACGCCCCTGGTGCAGCGCGCCGAAGACGAGAAGTTCAAATCGGTCTTCATCACCACCCATAAAGAGATCACCAAACTGGAAGACTTGAAGGGCAAGACCTTCAGCTTCGGCTCCGAGTCGTCCACCTCCGGCCACTTGATGCCACGCTCTTATCTGCTGGCGGCCAAGATCGATCCGGACACCGACTTGAAACGGATCGCCTTTTCGGGCGCGCACGACGCCACCGTGGCGGCGGTCGCCGGCGGCAAGGTCGATGCCGGCGCGGTCAATATGTCGGTGTGGGAAAAACTGGTCGGCGAAAAAAAGGTCGATCCGGCCGTGGTGCGGGTGTTCTACACCAC
>JAYVUV010000207.1:0-16269 GCA_043787615.1 Janthinobacterium sp.
CGCGCGCTATGTGGAGCGCATGCTTTCCTTGTCGAACCGGGTATAAAAAACGGCTTGGCGCGTGCTTGCCTGCTTGGCGAGCCGCGTCGCCACTTGCCATCGCAGCCGGGTCTCGAAGTTTTCATCCGGTAAGCTCATCGCGCATTCTGTCGCCGCTTTTCGACGCTTTATCGCCCGCCGGTCGCGCCGTCCTGTAGCGCCCGATACACTTATTGCTCATCTCAATTCTCAGAGCCAATAATCGGCAAGCGCCATCGGGAGAGCCGCACCGTGTCAAGTCATCTATTTCGTCGTCTCGCGGCTTGGCCGCGCGCCACAACCTGGTTCGCTGTCGCCGTGGCGGCGCTGTTGCCGCTCCAGGCGGCGCTGCATGCCGCCGAGGCAGCTCAGCCGGTATTGAAGCGCTTTCCCACCGCCTCGGCCGACGCCCTGGTGTTTGTCGCCCGTGGCGATCTGTGGCGCGTCGCGCGCGCTGGCGGCATGGCCACGCCACTGACGGAAGGGAAGATGCGTCCGCTCATGCCGCGTTTTTCACCGGATGGACGCTGGATCGCCTTTAGCGCATATCAGGCCGGGCACCGCGATGTGTATGTGATTCCGGCCGCGGGAGGCCAGCCGCGGCGCCTCACTTTCAATCCGAACGGCGGCCGTCAGCAAGACGATATGGTGGTCGCCTGGACCCCGGATTCGCGGCACATCGTGTTCGGTTCGCAAATCGGCGTTAGCAATATGAAAGGCTATCGCTTGTTTAGCGTGCCGCTGGCCGGCGGTTTGCCAAAAGCTTTGCCGATGGAGCATGCCGGATTGCTCAGCTATGCGCCGGACGCGCGCCGCATCGCCTACACCCAATCGCTCAACGATTTCGACAGCCGCAAGCGTTACGATGGCGGCACGGCGCAAGATATCTACACCTTCGATCTTCACACGCACGCCGCCTCCCGCATCACCGACTGGAAGGGCAACGACAGCGCGCCGATGTGGTATGGCGACACCATCTATTTCTTGTCCGATCGCGACAGCCGGCGCCGCGTCAATCTGTGGGCTTACGACGAAAAGCGCAAAACCACGCATCAAGTCACTTTTTTCACCGACTACGATATCGATTTCCCCTCCCTGGGCGCGGGTCAAATCAGTTTTCAGCAGGGCGGTAAACTGTACGCGCTCGATTTATCGTCGCAACGATTGCATGAAATCGGCGTGACGCTGCCGGGCGCTGGCGGCGCCGACCCGGGCGTGCAAGAGGTGGACGCGAGCAAATTCATGCGCGACCACGACGCCACCGGCAAGGCGGTGTATGCTTTGGCGCCCGATGGCCGCGCCGCCGTGCTTTCCGCGCGCGGCGATCTATTCAGTATACCGACCACGGGCGGCGCGAGCGTCAACCTGACGGCCAGCAGCGGCGCCGACGAGGAGCATCCGGCCTATTCGCCCGACGGGACGATGCTGGCCTATGTCACCGACGCCAACGGCGAACAGCAAATCGCGCTGCGTCCCGCGCGCGGCGGGGCCGAACGCATCCTCACCCGTTTCACGCAGGGGTATTTTTATACGCCGGTCTGGTCGCCGGACGGCAAGGCGCTCGCCGTGGCCGATGGCGAGAAGCGGCTCTGGCACATTGCCCTCGATTCGGGGCTGGCCAGCGAAGTGGCGCACGACTTGCACCATCTGATAGACGATCCGGCATTTTCGCCCGATGGACGATGGCTAGCCTATAGCCTGCAAGGCGAAAACCAGCAGCGCGGCATCCATCTGTACGATCTCCTTGGCAAGACGGATCATGTGCTCAGTTCGAGCATGAACAACGATCATCACCCCGTGTTTTCGGCCGATGGCAGCTATTTGTATTTCATCTCGGCGCGCACCGTATTGCCGGTCGCGTCAGCCAGCGAGGAAGCGTTCGCCACCGTCAACGCCAGCGGCATCTATGTCACCACGCTGCGTCAGCGGGCACCTTCGGCCATGGTAGCGCTGGCCGACGGCGCGCCCGCCGCGTCCGGCATCGACGTGGCGGCCACGGCGCCCGCCGGCGCGCCGCTGCGGATCGACTTCGAGGGTTTGATGGCGCGCACGGTGCCGCTCCCTATCGAATCGGGCAATTTTTCCGAGTTGGCGGTACGCGGCAACCAAGTCTTCTATCTCGCGCAGCCGATGCCGCTGGTGGGGGGAAGTCTGCCCGGTCAAAGCGACACCCTGCACGTGTACGACATGCGCTTGCGGGCCGATCGCGTGGTGCGCGCCTCGGTGGATAATTTCACCTTGTCGGGCGATGGCGACTGGGTCTTGTGCAAGCAAGATCAAGGCTGGTCCTTGCTATCGCTCGTTCCGGGTGTCGAGGCGCGCGCCTTGCCGCTGCAAGGCATGCGGATCAAGGTGGATTTGAAACAAGAGTGGGCTGAAATATTCAACCGGGTATGGCGGCTGGACCGCGATTTTTATCTGAGCGCGAGCATGAACGGCATCGATTGGCCGGCCGTGCGCAAGGCGTATGCGCTATTTTTACCGCTGCTCGGCTCGCGCGACGATTTGAATTATCTGATAGGCCAGGTGCAGGGCGAGCTGGCCACCTCGCATATGTTTTATAGCGGTGGCGATGTGGGGCCGCGCCTCAAGCCCGCGCCCACGCCGCGCCTGGGCGCCGACTATGTGCTCGACGAAGCCAGCGGAACTTACCGTTTCGCGCGGATTTATGCGGGCGACAATTCGCGCCCCGCGCTACGCAGTCCCTTGACCCAGCCCGGCGACGAGGTGCATGAGGGTGACTTTTTGCTGGCCATCAACGGTCAGCCTCTGGTGGCGCCGGCCACCCCGGACAGTGTGATGGAAGGGATGGAGGGCCGGCTGGACTTGTCGATCGCCAGCGGGGCGGGCGCCACGCCGCGTCATATCCTGGTCACGCCGATCGAGGATGAATTCGCCTTGCGCGAAGATTTCATGATCGAGCAAAATCGCTTGAAAGTGGCGCGCTTGTCCGGCGGGCGGGTGGCCTATCTCTACCTGGCCAACTTTCACGAGCGCGGCGCCGAGCAGTTCGTGCGCCAATTTTATCCTCAGATGGATAAGCAAGCCTTGATCATCGATATACGCGGCAACGCGGGCGGCTTCACCAGCCAGCAGATACTCGAACGCTTGCGGCGCCGCGTCGCCGGCATGTATGTCAACCGCAGCGGCGGGCGCGAAACCTTGCCGGCCCAATTGATGGCCGGTCCCAAGCTCACGCTGATGAATCAATTCACCGGTTCCGATGGCGACCAATTCGCCTATTATTTCCGCGAGTATGGTCTGGGTAAAGTGGTGGGCAAGCGCAGTTGGGGCGGCGTGCGCGGCATCTCCGGTCAGCTCGACCTGGCCGATGGCGGGCGCTTGGTGGTGCCCAAAGATGCGCTGTATAGCCCGGCCAGCCAGTGGATCATCGAAAACCATGGCACCGAGCCGAATGTCGATATCGCCGATGTGCCCGGCGAATCTTTGCTCGGCAAAGACGCGCAGCTGGAAATGGCCATCACGATGATGAACCAAGCGTTGGTGCGCCATCCGGCGTTGCTGCCGCCGGCGCCACCGGCGCTGCCATCATACCCCGCGCGAGGGCAGGTTCCCGGGCCGTCGTTTTGAACGTTACGCGCCGGCGGCGCCGTGGCCGGCGCCCCGGCCTCCAGTCAAGCTGACACGGCACCACGGCACGGCCAGCCGAGACAGCAAGCCGAGACAGCAAGCCGATACGGCCAGCCGATACGGCCAGCCGATACGGCGAGCCGATACGGCGAGCCTCAAGCCAGCAAGGTCGCGTCCAGCGTGATGGTGGCGTTGAGCAGTTTCGAGACCGGACAGCCGGCCTTGGCCTTGGCGGTCAATTCATTGAAGGTGGCTTGGTCGGCGCCCGGAATCTTGGCTTTCAAGATCAGGTGCACGGCCGTGATGGCGTAGCCGTCATCGACCTTGTCGAGCGTGACCTCGGCCTTGGTTTCCATGCTTTCGGCCGTCAACTTGGCTTCGCCCAAGATCAGCGACAAGGCCATGGTGAAGCAGCCGGCGTGGGCGGCGCCGATCAATTCCTCCGGGTTGGTGCCCGGCTTGCCTTCGAAACGGCTGGCGAAACCGTAGGGATGGCTTTTCAGCGCGCCGCTTTCGGTGCTGATGGCGCCGATGCCATCCTTGATGCCGCCGGCCCAGATGGCTGATCCGCTTTTTTTCATGTGCTTGCTCCTGTGGGTAGATGGGAAGCGGGGCCAGCCCGCCTGCCGCCCATCTTAGGCTATTCATAATTTTGCCGCAGGATAGGGCGTTCAAGCGAACGCGCCCCGCCGGCTCAGTTGATGCCGGTGCGCCTGTCCTTGCGGCGGCCGAAGTGGCGGAAGGCGTCGCGCACGGTTTCGCGCAGGGCGTTGTCGTCCCAGGGTTTGCTGAGAAATTTGTAGATCGCGCCGCGGTTGATGGCCTCGGTCACGGCGGCCAGGTCGGTGTAGCCGGACAGCACCATGCGCAAGGTGTCGGGATACAGCTCGCTGACCCGGGCCAAAAATTCGGTGCCGTTCATGCCCGGCATGCGCTGGTCGGAAATGATCACTTGTACGTAATTGGTGGCCAGCATCTCGAACGCCTCGATGGCGGTGTTGGCCACCAGAATGCGGTAGCCGTCGCGCCGCAGCAGGCGCACCAGGGCGCTGAGCACGTGGGCGTCGTCGTCCAGCAGCAAGAGGGTGTGTTCCGGATCGGGCGAGGTCGCCTCGCGCTTCAAGACGCGTCCTTCGCGCAGCAGGGCGGCGAACTCGTCGGCCGGCAGCGGCCGGCTGAACAAAAAACCTTGGATCTCGTCGCAACCAATGCCGCGCAAGAAGTGCAACTGACCTTCCGTTTCCACCCCTTCGGCCACCACCGCCAAGTTCAAGCCGTGTGCCAGGGCGATGGTGGCCTGGGCGATGGCGGCGCTGCGCGGCTCGGTGGTGATGTTGCGCACGAAGGATTGGTCGATCTTCAGTTTGTCGAGCGTGAAGCGGGACAGGTAGCCCAGCGAGGAATAGCCGGTGCCGAAATCGTCGAGCGAGATCGAGACCCCCATCGCGGCCAGCTCGGCCAGTTGCAACTGGGTCGCCTCGCTGTCGTGCATCATGACGCTTTCGGTCAGTTCGATTTCGAGGAACTGGGCCGCCAGGCCGCTGGTGTCGAGCGCGCCACGCACCACGGCCGGCAGGGTGCCGGCCATGAATTGGCGCGCCGACACGTTGACCGCCACCCGCAGCGGCGCCAGGCCGGCGTCTTGCCAGGCCTTGTTTTGGCTACAGGCGCGGTGGATCACCCAGGCCCCGATCGGCAAGATCAAGCCGGTGTCCTCGGCCAGCGGGATGAAGTCGGCCGGCGAGATCGGCCCCAGTTCGGCGCTGTGCCAGCGCAGCAGCGCTTCCATGCCGCAGACCCGGCCGTTGCCCAGGTCCACCTGCGGCTGGTAGTGCAGCAGCAATTCGTCGCGCCCCAGCGCACGCCGTAAATGGGTTTCCAGCGACATCCAGCGCAGCGCGTGGGCGTTCATTTCGCCGGTGAAGAAGCGAAACCCGTTGCGCCCGCTTTCCTTGACGTTGGACAGCGCCACGTCGGCCGCCGTCAGCAGCGCGCCCACGCTGGTGCCGTCGCGCGGATAGATGCTGATGCCGACGCTGGCGGTGACGAAGATGTCCTCGGCTTGCGAGGTCACCGGCTGGGCCACGTCGTCGATCAGCTGGCTGGCCGCCACGATCACGTCGTCCAGGTCCTGGCATTGGGTCAGCATCAGCACGAATTCGTCGCTGCCCAGGTGGGCCAGGGTGTCGCCCGGGGTCAGGCGGCGGCTGACCCGGCGCCCCATTTCGCGCAGCACCAGGTCCCCGGTGTCGTGGCCCAGGCTGTCGTTGACGCGTTGCAGGCGGTCGATGTTAAACAGCAGCAGCGCGACCTGGTGGCCGCCGTGCTGGGCCGCCGCGATCGCCAGTTGCAGGCGGTCGCTCAGCACGGCGCGGTTGGGCAGCAAGGTCAGCGGATGGTGGTTGCTGAGGAAGTCGAGCTGGTTGTTGGCCGCCGTCAAGGCGCTGATGTCGCTCGACACGGAAACATAGGCGCTGATCGCGTTGCCGACGTCGCGCACCACGTTGATGCTGATGCGCTCGGGATAGACCTGGCCGTTCTTGCGCCGGTTCCAGATCTCGCCGCGCCACTGGCCGGAATGGTCCAGGCTATCCCAGATGGCTTGGTAAAAGGCCGGCTCGTGCCGGCCCGAACGCAGCAGGCGCGGATTGTGGCCCAGCACCTCGGCCTCGGTGTAACCGGTGATTTGCTCGAAGGCCGGATTGACGGCGACGATGTTGGCGTCGGCGTCGGTCATCATGATGCTTTCCTGGGTGCTGTCGAAAATTTGCGCCGACAGGCGCAGGCGCTGCTCGATCGCGCGCCGCGCGGTGGTGTCGCGCAAGATGGCGGTGAACAGGAATTGGCCGTTCAGGCTCACCATCGACAGGGCCATTTCGGCCACGAATTCCTCGCCGTTTTTCTTGCGCCCGGTCATCTCCGCCTGGCGCCCGGTGTAATAGGCGCTTTGCTTGCGGTCGAACACGGCGAAGCGGGCGTTGTGCGCGTTTTGGTAGCGCTGGGGGATCAGCATGGTGACCTTTTGGCCCAACACTTCCGCCTCGGCGTAGCCGAACATGGCCTCGGCGGCGCGGTTGAAGTGCAACATGTTCTGATCGCCATCGACGGCGATGATGGCGTCCGGCGCCGAGGTGCTGAGCGCGCGGAAACGCTCCTCGCTGGCGCGCAGGGCGGCGTCGGCTTGCTGGCGCGCGCTCGCTTCCATCTGCAACTGGGCCGCGTGGCGCTGCACCACCTGGTAGAGGGTGATGTTTTCGTAGGCCACCGCCAGTTGGGCGGCCAGGGCCAGGGCCAGGCGCTCGTCTTCGTCGTTGAACTCGTCGGCGCCGATCTTGTCGGCGAAATACAGCCAGCCGTGTAAATGATTGAGGTCGCGGATCGGCAGGCCCAGCAGGTTTTTGACTTCCGGGTGACCGGCCGGCAAACCCGGCAGACTGCCGTGCCACACCACGCGCCGCTGCACCTCGGCCGCCTCCAGCAGCGCGCCGGGCAAGCCGCGGCGGTCGTGGCGGGCCGGTTCCAGCACGGCCGGGTCGAAGCCGAAGGCGGCCAGATGGGCCACCCCCAGCTCGTCCGGTTCGAGCAGGCACAGGCCCAGGTAGCGGGCGCCCACGATGGCCGCCGCCGCCTGCATGAACACGGCCACCATGGCTTGATCGCGCCGCTCGCCGCTCAGGCGCAGGCTCAGTTCCTCGAGCGCGGTCAGGCGCGCGGCCACGCCATGGAGCAGGCCGAGCCGTTGCTCGAACAGGGTCGACAATTCCCGCGTCAGCCGGCCCTGGTCCGGGCCCTGACTGTGGGTGGCGACCAGCTCGGCGATGTCGGGTCCGCCGCCCAGCAGGATTTGCAGGTCGCTGGGGGCGTTGGCCAGAAAGGCCGGCCCCGTGGCGCCGTCGGGCGGCGCCGCGCCGGACAGGCCAAGCTCGGCGTTGATGGCTTGGAAGATGGTGTGGGTGTCGGACGGCTTGGGCAGCACGGTGCGCACGCCGCAGCTGCGCGCCATGGCCAGCGTTTCGTGGGCCGAATAGATGGCGCTGAAAAAGATCACGCGGGTGTGGCACAAGGCCGGGTCGGCCCGCAGTTGCTGGACGAATTCGTAGCCGTCCATGGTGGGCATCAGGATGTCGGTGATGATCAGGTCGGGCCGTTCGCGCCGCGCCATGTCCAGCGCCTGAACCCCGTCGCAGGCTTCGAGCAGGATGTGCGAGGTGAAGCTGAGCAAAGTCAGCAGGAATTGCCGATTGCTTGGGCGGTCGTCGACAATCAGGATAGTGGACATGCGCACCTCGTCTGGCGCTCCGGTGCGGACGCGCGCAGGGCAAAAAACATGTTGAAATTATAATATCATTTTCATCTGGGCTGATCGGACGCGCGGCGGCCAGAGCCGGCTTGCCGCGTCGGGCGGGGCGCGCCTCTGTTTCCAACTAATAATAGTGCAGTGTGGCGGCGGCGGGCCGCTCGCGCCCGTTTTTATTCCATAATCGGCCGGGGCAGTTGTTGGCCCGTCACACCGCCGGCCGGCCCGGCGCGCGCGGCGGCGCCGGTCGGCCCCCTCTTAATTACGGGCGATGACGGATGGCGGACGGTAAATCCTTTAAAATAGCAGGCTGTAGAAATTACGCAACGCCCGTACCGGCATAAAGGATGAAAAATGTCTATTTCCAGCACCGAAGAAATTGTCGCCGAGTTAAGCGCGGGCCGCATGGTCATTCTGGTCGATGAGGAAGACCGCGAAAACGAAGGCGATCTGGTGCTTGCCGCCGACTTTGTCACGCCCGAGGCGATCAATTTCATGGCCAAGCATGCGCGCGGCTTGATTTGCCTGACCCTGACCGAGGAGCGCTGCGACGCCTTGCAATTGTCGATGATGTCGACCCGCAACGGCACCCAGTTCGGCACCAATTTCACGGTCTCGATCGAGGCGGCCGAGGGCGTGACCACCGGCATCTCGGCGGCCGACCGGGCCAAAACCATCCAGGTCGCCGTGGCCCAAGGCACCGTGGCCAGCGACATCGTCCAGCCCGGCCATATTTTCCCGGTCAAGGCCCAGAAGGGCGGGGTGCTCATGCGCGCCGGCCACACCGAGGCCGGTTGCGACTTGACGGCCCTGGCGGGCCTGACCCCCGCCTCGGTCATTTGCGAGATCATGAAGGATGACGGCAGCATGGCGCGCTTGCCGGATTTGCTCGAATTCGCCCAGCAACACGGGCTCAAGATCGGCACCATCGCCGACTTGATTCATTACCGCAGCCAGAACGAATCGCTGATCGAGCGGGTGGCCGAGCGCGCCATCAACACGGCCCATGGCGAATTTCGCCTGATCGCGTTCCGCGACAAGCCCAGCGGCTCGGCCCACCTGGCGCTCGCGCATGGCGACTTGGCGCCCGGCCTGGATGCGCTGGTGCGGGTGCATCAGCCGGTGTCGGTGCTCGATTTGCTGGAAACCCAGGCCACCACCCATTCCTGGAATATTTCAGCCTCGATGGCCGCCATCAAGGCATCCGAGCGCGGCGTGATGGTGCTGCTTAACTGCGGCGAGTCGGCGGCCGACCTGTTCGCCCAGTTCGCCGCGCTTGACGCGCCCGAGGTGCGGCCCAAGGGGCGCGCGGCCAGCATGGATTTGCGCAGCTACGGCATCGGCGCGCAAATCCTGCGCGAACTGGGGGTGGGCAAGATGCAATTGCTGGCCAATCCGCGCAAAATGCCGTCCATGACCGGTTTCGACCTGGAAGTCGTGGGTTTCCGGGCTTGTCCCGGCACCGACTGCGAATAATTCACTTTTGAGAGGCAAAGCCATGACTGTAGGAACATACGAAACCAATCTGGCCGGCGACGGCCTGCGCATCGGCGTGGTGCAAGCCCGCTTTAACGAGGTCGTGGGCGGTGGCCTGCTGTCGGCTTGCCTGGGCGAGTTGAGCAAGCTGGGCGTGGCCGACGAGGACGTGCTGCACATCACCGTGCCGGGCGCGCTGGAAATTCCGCTGGCCTTGCAAAAGATGGCCGAGACCGACCAGTTCGACGCCCTGATCGCGCTGGGCGCCGTGATCCGCGGCGAAACCTACCATTTCGAACTGGTGGCCAACGAGTCCGGCGCCGGCATCACCCGGGTCGGCCTGGATTTCGGCATGCCGATCGCCAATGCCGTGTTGACCACCGAAAACGACGCGCAAGCCGAGGCGCGTATGCTGGTCAAGGGCGCCGAGGCGGCGCGCGTGGCGGTGGAAATGGCCAATCTGGCGCAAGCGTTGGAAGACTTGCTCGACGCGGGCGACGACGATTAGTCGCGCGCTTAGCGGCGGGCGCTCCACCGTGGGCGCCGCGCCGCCACAAGTAATATGTATACGTAATTAAGAACAGGTAGGAAATATCATGACAGAGAAAACTTTGCACGCCAACCCTAGCAAAAACCGCACGCCGCGTCACCGCGCGCGCGAGTTCGCGTTGCAGGGCCTGTACCAGTGGTTGCTCAACAACGAAGAAGCGTCCACCGTGGTGAACAACATTCGGGCCGCGCACGGCTTCGACAAGGCCGACGGCGAGCATTTCACCGTCTTGCTGTACGGCGCGATCAAGGACGCGGTGGCCTTGCGGGCCAGCATCGCGCCCTTGATCGACCGCGGCATCGGCGAATTGTCGCCGATCGAGCACGGGGTGCTGTTGATCGGCGCCTTCGAGTTGAAAAACAATCTGGAGATTCCCTACCGGGTGGTGATCAACGAGGCGGTGGAATTGACCAAATCGTTTGGCGGCATCGACGGCCACAAATACGTGAACGGCGTGCTCGACAAATTGGCGGCCCGTTTCCGCGCCGACGAAGTGGCGGGCGACAAGCGCAAACCAGGCTAAGGTCGGGCGCGCCGTCGCGCCTCGCCCGTGTTGCGCCAGCCGCCGCGTGTCGCCGCCCGGCGGCTTTTTCACGCCCGCGCGACGCGGGCCGGACGTAAAAAAGCCGCCGGAATCGCTTCCGGCGGCCATGGCCCAGCGCGCCGACCTTAAAGCCCGGCGATTTCCTGCTTCTCCGGCGCTTTCGGCAAGGCGGCCGGGGCGGCTTCCTTGTCGGCGGCCGGGGTGGTGGCCATCAGCACGGGTGAATTGGTGGGCACGATCTTGCCGGCCGATACTTGTTTCAGGCGGCGGTATTCGGCCAGGACCCGGGCGCCATAGCCGGCGTCGGTGTCGAAAGCGGCCGCGCCGACGTAGCTTTTCAAGCCCGCTTCGACCGAGCCGCCGCGCTTGACGTAATCCTTGAGGATCAGCGAGCCGACCCGGATGTTGGCCACCGGATTGAGCGCGGCTTGCAAGCCGCCCATTTCCTGGAATTTTTCCTGGTGAATCTTGGACATGACTTGCATCAAGCCCTGGGCGCCGACCGGGCTTTCGGCGAAGGGGTTCAAGCCCGATTCGATGGCCATCACGGCCAGGATCAGCAGCGGATCGAGTTTCATCTCGGTGGCGGTGCTGTAGGCGGTCGAGACCAGCATGTTGGCGGCGTCGCCGGCCACCCGGTAACGCTTGGACAACCAGGAAGTGACCCATTGCTGCTCTTTACGGGTGACGTGCGCGGTTTTTTGTTCGTCGGCGGCGGCCACCATCTTGGTTTGGTCCAGGCCGGGCAGCGGAATGGCCGGCGCGTCCATCAATTCGAACAAGGGCGCGCTGCCGACCAATTGCACGTTGTCGACGACAGGTTGGTCGACCAGGATTTTCGACAGCTCGCGCACCAGGTCGGGACGGGCCGTCAACAGGGCCACCACGGCCAACGAGGAAATGCCGAACATGGTCAGCGTGTGTTGCGCGGTGGTGAGCAGCTTGCGTGCCACGGTGTTCGACGACAGGCCGTGCGCGAGGCGCGCGAGAGCGGCCCGTGCGGCCGGCCGGCGCGCCGTGTTCGAAGCATGCGGTGATGCTTCAGTAAAACGATTAATCATAGAATCCCCTGAAATGTCGCGAAAAAGGGTTTCCCCGCCGCGTCGAGCGCAACGTTGAGTGCCAATGCCGTGCATCAGAAATATCATCGTCCATCGCCGCACGTGGTGCGCGCGAGTGACGCCGTCGTTGCTTGCCTGAGCCGATCGTTCCCAGTGGTATTGGATCGGTCGCAAAACAACTTTTTCGAGGGTAAGGCAGACGCCTTTTGAAAACACTCCTTAAAATGTCATGTGGAGCCCCGACTCCGTGAATGAATAAGCGACGTGTTACGCGGTCCCGAGACCTCGTCCTCTTCAAGTTGGGCAAATTGTAGAAGCCAGTTTATATCAAGTCAATACTAACGAATTCGTGTGTTATTACTTTTATGTCTAACTTTTTTCCTTGCATTACGCCAAAACCCAATAAAATCAACTACTTGGCATAGATATTTAAGCAATCCCGCACGCAGGCACAAAAATTAAAAAACCATGAAATATTCGGATTTACGTGATTTTATTTCCCAGTTGCAACAAATTGGTGAGTTGAAGGCCGTTTCCACCCCGGTTTCGCCCCATTTGGAGATGACCGAGGTCTGCGACCGCGTCTTGCGCGCGGGCGGACCGGCTTTATTGTTCTTGAAGCCGACCGGCCACCAGATGCCGGTGTTGGGCAATCTGTTCGGCACCCCGCGCCGGGTCGCGCTGGGCATGGGGGCCGAGGACGTGAGCGAACTGCGCAAGATCGGCCACGTGCTGGCGCGCTTGAAGGAGCCGGAGCCGCCCAAGGGCTTTCGCGATCTGATGGGGCTCGGTTCCCTGGTCAAGGCGGTGTGGGATATGTCGCCCAAGGAAGTGCGCGGCGCGCCCTGCCAGGAAATCGTATGGGAGGGTAACGATGTCGACCTGGCCAGGCTGCCGATCCAGCATTGCTGGCCGGGCGACATCGCGCCCTTGATCACCTGGGGCTTGGTGATCACCAAGGGACCTAATAAGAAGCGCCAGAATCTGGGCATTTACCGCCAGCAAGTGCTGGGCCGTAACAAGGTCGTCATGCGCTGGCTGGCCCACCGCGGCGGCGCGCTCGACTTCCGCGAGCACGCGATCCAGAGCAAGGGCCAGCCCTATCCGGTGGCGGTGGCCCTGGGCGCCGACCCGGCCACCATCCTGGGCGCCGTCACGCCGGTGCCGGACAGCTTGTCCGAATATCAGTTCGCCGGCTTGCTGCGCGGCAGCCGCACCGAATTGGTCAAGGCCATCGGCAGCGCGTTGCGGGTGCCGGCCTCGGCCGAGATCGTGCTGGAGGGCCATATCTACCCGGACCCGCTGCACCCGAGCGGTTACGAGCACGCGCTGGAAGGCCCGTATGGCGACCACACCGGTTATTACAACGAGCAGGACAGCTTTCCGGTGTTGACCATCGACCGCATCACCATGCGGCGCGACCCGATCTACCATTCGACCTACACCGGCAAGCCGCCCGACGAGCCGGCCGTGCTGGGGCTGGCGCTCAACGAAGTGTTCGTACCCTTGTTGCAAAAGCAATTTAGCGAAATCACCGATTTTTATCTGCCGCCGGAAGGATGCAGCTACCGCATGGCCGTGGTGCAGATCAAGAAGCAGTACGCCGGCCACGCCAAGCGGGTGATGTTCGGGGTCTGGAGTTTCCTGCGCCAATTCATGTATACCAAGTTCATCGTGGTGGTGGACGAGGATGTCGATATCCGCGACTGGAAGGAAGTGATCTGGGCCATCACGACCCGGGTCGATCCGACCCGCGACACCACGCTGGTCGACCAGACCCCGATCGATTATCTGGACTTCGCCTCGCCGGTCAGTGGCCTGGGCAGCAAGATGGGGATCGACGCCACCAACAAGTGGCCCGGCGAGACCAACCGCGAGTGGGGCACCACCATCGCCATGACGCCGGCCGTGAAGGCGCATATCGATGCGATCTGGCAGCAGTTGGGGATATGAAAAGCGCGCGCGCCGGGGCGGACGGCTCGGTTCGCGCGCGGTTCGCGCGTCGCGCCCCACAAGCGGCGCCAGGTCGGTTATAATTGTCGCTGGCGGGCCCCTGCGCATTGTGGCATGGCTAACCTGGTCAGGTCGGGAACGAAGCAGCCACGGCTATTAACCATGAGTGCCGCAGATCAGGCTCGCCTCTTTCATCTCATTAAAACGCTGCGTCGGCAGCGTTTTTTTTTGCCCGCCGCCGCGCCTCGCGGCCCACGGCGCCCGCGCCCGCGCGGCAATTACCGCGGCACCCGCCATCTACGGTAAAATCCCGCCATGTCCTATCAAGTCCTCGCCCGTAAATACCGCCCTAAAAACTTCGAGACGCTCGTCGGCCAGGAGCACGTCGTGCGCGCCCTGACGCACGCGCTGCATAGCGGCCGTCTGCATCACGCCTATTTGTTCACCGGCACCCGCGGGGTCGGCAAGACCACCTTGTCGCGCATTCTGGCCAAGTCGCTCAATTGCATCGGTTTGGACGGCACCGGCGGCATCACGGCCCAGCCTTGCGGCGGCTGCGAAGCGTGCAGCGCGATCGACGCCGGCCGCTTCGTCGACTATATCGAGATGGACGCGGCGTCCAACCGCGGCGTCGATGAAATGGCGCAATTGCTGGAGCAAGCCGTGTACGCGCCTTCGAACGCGCGCTTCAAAGTGTATATGATCGACGAAGTGCACATGCTCACCAACCACGCCTTCAATTCGATGTTGAAGACGCTGGAGGAGCCGCCCGAGCACGTCAAATTCATCCTGGCCACCACCGACCCGCAGAAAATTCCGGTGACGGTCTTGTCGCGCTGCCTGCAATTCAATCTCAAGCAGATGCCGCCCGGCCACATCATCGGCCACCTCGATCATATATTGGGTCAGGAAGGGATCGCCTTCGAGCAGCCGGCCCTGCGTTTGCTGGCCCAGGGCGCGCACGGTTCGATGCGCGACGCGCTGTCGCTGACCGACCAAGCCATCGCCTACGCCGCCGGCGAAGTGACGCTGGAGGCGGTGCAGGGCATGTTGGGCGCGCTCGACCAAACTTTCCTGGTGCGCTTGCTCGACGCGCTGGCGCTGCAAGACGGCGCCGACCTGCTGGCGGTGGCCGACGAGATGGCCACCCGCAGCCTGTCCTACAACGGCGCCTTGCAGGATTTGGGCACCTTGCTGCACCGGATCGCCCTGGCGCAAACGGTGCCGGCCGCGCTGCCCGCCGATTTGCCCGAGCACGCCGACATCGTGCGGCTGGCGGCGGCCTTCGACCAAGAAGAAGTGCAATTGTTTTACCAGATCGCGGTGCATGGTCGCAACGAGTTGGGCCTGGCGCCGGACGAATACGCGGGGTTCAGCATGACCTTGCTGCGCATGCTCGCTTTCCGCCCCGGCAAGGGCGGCGCCGACGGCGCGCCCACGCCGACTTCGGGCGCCACCGGCGCGGCGCGGATCGGCGCCGCGCGCGCGGCCGCCGCCGCCGCCCCGCTCAGGGCCGCGACGAACGCGGCGACGCATTCCGTGCCCGGCCACGTAGCCGTGACGCCGCCCGCCGCCGTGGCGGGCTTGGCCGCGCCGGCCCGCGCCGAGGCGAAACCGGCGGCAACGAGCGTTCGTCCGTCCGCGCCGGCACCGGCCGCGCGGGTCGTTACGGCCGCGATGCCGGCCGCGTCGAATCCGCTTCCGCGCCCGCCCTTCGCCGCGCCGTCGGCCCCGCATGCGAAGTTGGACGCGTCGGCCAGCGCATGGGAGGACCCGCCGGCCGCGCCGCCGCCGACCGCTCTGGACCCGTCAACGCATGTGAACGCGGACGCGGACGCGGATGGGGCGCCGGGCGCGACACCAAGCAGCGCGCCAGACCTGTCCATGCACGAGAATCCGCTTCCGCGTGGACACGGTCGGACGGCGGAGGCCGACGCACATAGGGACACGCCGGCCGCGATGTCGGCCAGCATCTCGGTCTCGTCGGCCAATCCACTTCCGCATGAACCCGTGGAGACGGTGGCGATCACGCCAGACCTGTCCGCGCACGAGAATCCGCTTCCACACGCACACGGTGTGACGGCGGAGGCTGAAGCACGTAGGGACACGTCGGTCTCGTCCGCGAATTCGTTTCCGCATGAACCCCTGGAGACGGCGGCGATCACGCCAGACCTGTCCATGCACGAGAATCCGCTTCCGCACGCACACGGTGTGACGGTGGAGGCCGACGCACGTATGGGCAGGCCGGTCTCGTCCGCCAATCCACTTGCGCATGAACCCCTGGAGGCGTCGGCCACGTCAGACCCGTCCGCGCACGCGAAACCGGGTGCGCACCGATCCGCGGCCGCGCCGGAGGCGATCGATGCGCGCACGGACGCGCCCGCCATCGATAGTCCGGCGGCGCCCGCAGTGACGCCACAGCCGGCCGCGCACGCGCGTCCGGCCCAGCAGGGACACGCCGGGGCGCCGACCATCGCCCTGACCGACATGCCGGCCGAGGATGCGTTTGCCCCGGCCGTCGCGCCGGCCTCGTCGGCGAGTTCGAATCCGCCGGCCGCGACCGGCATGGCCGCTTCGGCCGCGCGTGCGAGTCCGTCCGCCGCGCCGGCCGGCATGTCGGCGCCGATGCCGAGTCCGGCCGCGCGTCCGCGTTCGGCCGCCGCGCCGTCGACGCCGGCCCCGGGCGGCGCCAATCAAAGCGCGCGCGACGCGGCCTTGCAGGCGGCGCGTTCGGGCTTGAAAACCAGCGCTGGCGGCCGTCCCGCGCCGCCGCCGGTGG
>JAYVUV010000208.1:0-4403 GCA_043787615.1 Janthinobacterium sp.
CAGTGGCATCATCCAAACATCATCGCAAGCGCACTACCGTTACACTGCCCCGGCACCGACCACCATTTGCAAGAGAAAACATGTCCATGGCTTCAGAACAACCAGCAGCCCCACTCTTCAAGACGATCGCCACCTCGCTCTATCGCGGTTTCGACGCGACCGCCGTGTGGGTCACCCAATTATCTTGGTGGAAATTCTTTCTATTCGCCGCCCTGGCCCTGATCGCCGGCTCCATCTTGCAAGACGCCCTCTTCTCATCCGACCCGGACGAGGAAGTGGTGACGCAGACGCACAAACGCCCCAATAAAAAGAGCCCTGGCGAAACCAACATCGTCATCGACGATAGCGGAATTCACTTCAATCCGCGCAACACCAAAAGCCGCCGCGGCGCGAGCGATAGCGTGCCGGTCGCGCCCGAACCGCCTCCGGCGCCCGAACCGGCCGAACCGCCGGCCGCGCCGGCGGCACCGACCCCGCCTGTCGCGCCGACGGCGCCGGGCCAGGCCGCGTCAACGCCATCGACACCATCCACACCCTCCACCGTCAAACCCAGCTCGTCCGTCAAAGTCGACGCTTCCGGCGAAGAAGTGCATATCGACTTGCCGCCACAAATCGGCGAGGAATTGTCGAACGCGATCGAAGAAGCGGTGGACGACGCCGCCGAGCAAAAAGTCACGCGTTACCATCAGCAAGCGTCGACCTGGTTTAAAAGCTTCGTCTCGTTGCTGGTGCTGGCGCTGTTTGCCATGAAAGCCCTGGTCGGCGGCAAAAAGCGGGCCGAGGCCGAAACGGTGACCGCCAACGCGGCCGCCGAGCGCGAGTCGATGCAGCGCCAGCTCAGCGAGGCGAAGATGCAGACGATGCAAGCGCAAGTGGAGCCGCATTTCTTATTCAACACCCTGGCCTCGGTCGAGTACTTGATCGAAACCGATCCGCCGCGCGCCTCGGCCATGCAGCGCAGCCTGATCCAATACCTGCGCGCCGTGCTGCCGCAGATGCGCGACAACACCTTGATCACCAATTTGGGGCGCGAAGTGGACATGGTGCGCGCATATTTGAACTTGCTCAAAATGCGCATGGAAGAACGCTTGACCGTGGTGCTGGAAGTTCCCGACGGTTTGCGCAGCGCTGCCTTCCCGCCCATGATGTTGCAATCGATGGTGGAAAACGCCATCAAGCATGGACTCGAATGCAAGCCCGAGGGCGGCACCCTGAGCATCGTGGCCGAGGTGGCGCACAACAAGCTGCGCGTCACCGTCAGCGACGACGGGGTCGGCTTCGGTGTGGTACCCAGCGACGGCACCGGCTTGGGCTTGCCCACCATCCGCGAACGGCTCAAGCTGCTGCACGGCGAGCAAGCCCAGTTACTCATCAGCGCCAACCAGCCGAGCGGGGTGGTGGCGGTGATCGAAGTGCCTTATCAGTTGTCTAAATAGGCGCGCCAGCGCCCTCGGCCGGCCACGAATAGATTGATTAAACGTCCATTTCATTGAATAATCGGCATTCACCAGACCGAGCGACCCACTATGCCAACAGCAATCATTGCAGACGACGAAAGATTAATGCGCGACCAGTTGCGTATGCGCCTGGGCCAAGCCTGGCCCGAGCTGGAAATTGTGGGCGAAGCCAAAAACGGCGATGAAGCCATCGAACTGGTCGAGCAATTGCGGCCGGACTTCACTTTCCTCGACATCCGCATGCCCGGCAAGACCGGCATGGAGGCGGCCGGATCGATCGGCAACAAGAGCCATATCGTGTTCGTGACCGCGTACGACGCGTACGCGGTGGAAGCGTTCGAACGGGGCGCGGTGGACTATGTGCTCAAACCGGCCGAGCTGGAGCGTTTGCAGGTGACGGTGGAGCGCTTGAAAACCCATGTCAGCAAGCCGGTGGCGGACATGAATTCCAGCGTCACCGCCATGTTGTCGCAATTGGCCGAGAAAATCGCCGCCAAACCCAGCTATCTGCAATGGATACAGGCCAGCATCGGCCAGGATTTACGCATGATACCAGTCGAGGAAATCCTGTTTTTTCGCTCCGACGAGAAATACACTTGCGTGCAGACCGCCAAATACGAAGCCCTGATCCGCAAACCCGTGCGCGACTTGGCCGAGGAACTCGATCCGGCCCTGTTCTGGCAAATCCACCGCGCCACTTTGGTCAACGTGAACGCCATCGAAGGGGTGACGCGCGATATCCGCGGCCGCCATCTGGTCATGATCAAAGGCAAGACCGACAAACTCGAAGTGAGCCGCAGCTTTTTACACCTGTTCAAGCAAATGTAAGCCCGCTCGACCCGCGCCGCCCGCCTCGGGCGCGCGCAACTCTCCCGCCTCTGTGCCATATCAACGCCGCCCGCCGCGCCTGCTTTAGTGTGTCAAGGGTCGCTTCCCCATCGCCATCGGCTGTTGCCATTCGCCGGGCGTGCCGGTCGCCGCCCTTCTTCGACCTTTCTGATGTTTGCCCAGTCTCCACATGATCAAACCAGACCACGCACGCGAACACAGCCGAAGCCACGGCATCATCCAGACCGCCAGCGATGCCATCATCACCATCGATGAAGCGCAAATCATCTTGCAAGCCAATCCCGCCGCCGCCGCCATGTTCGGCACCACCGTGGCCGAGATGGAAGGCGCCATGCTCGATAAATATATCCCGCGCGACTTGCGCAGCATGGGCGAGCAAGATGCGCCCGGCGGCAACGCCGGGATCGACCTGCGCATGATGGGGCGGCGCGTGACCGACTACGCGATCACCGGTTTGAAGGCGAACGGCGAACAGTTCCCGCTGGAAGGGTCCAGCCTGAGCCTGGTGGAGGACGGCAAGCCGATCTACACCATCATCTTGCGCGACATCACGGAACGGAAACAGGTGCACGAGCAGCTGGAACGCTCGTTTTCCCAGTTGCGCCAATTGTCGGCGGCCTTGCAAACCATCCGCGAAGAAGAGCGCACCCATATCGCGCGCGAATTGCACGACGACCTGGGGCAATTGCTGGCCACGCTCAGACTGGATTTGACACTGCTGAAAAAACAGGCCGGGCGCGGCGTGGAAACCCAGCGCACCCTGCAAAGCATGGATAAGCTGATCGTCACGGCCATCACCTCGCTGCGCCGCATCGCCAGCAATTTGCGGCCGCGCGCGCTGGACGAGGGCGGCCTATATTTCGCCTTACAAACCTTGCGCCAGGAATTCGTGCAGCGCCAAGCGATCCGTTTCGATCTACTGGCCGACGAAGCCGATCTGGCGCTCGACGACGCCTACAGCACCGCCATTTTTCGCATCGTGCAAGAGGCGCTGACCAACATCGTGCGCCACGCCCAGGCCAGCCATGTCACGGTGGCGCTGCACCGGCTCGATTCTCATCTGGAAATTTCAATCCATGACGATGGGCGCGGCATCGAAAATAGCGACATGGAAAAAGTCACCTCGTTCGGCTTGCTGGGCATGCGCGAACGGGTGTGGGCCTTACACGGCGACATCAACATCTGCGGCAGCGACAACGACGGCACCCGCATCGAAATCATCTTGCCCTTACCCAAGTAATAGACCGGCCCGTCACGCGGCCCGACGCTTATTTCAAACGGCAACTGAGCAGCCAGTAATATTCCAGGCGCAGGATGCGAATTTCGCGCACCGCGCCGCCGATCTTTTTGCGCAGCGTGCTATCGGAAGGGAAGTTTTTCAGCACTTCATAACGCTGACCATCGGCCGCCGTACGGATCTGGTAGGTATTGCCTTCCGCGTCGGTGCGGGCGATGCTGGTGCTACTGCCTTCCACATAAGTATTATCCAGCAGCACCAGCAAAATATCTTTGCCCAACCTGGCGCGCAAGTGCGCCAGGAAACGCTCCTGGTCTTCCCGCTTCACATGCGACCACCAAAAGCCCGCGAAGCAGGCCGTAAAGGTCCCCAAGTCGGCCGGCAAGTCGAAGGCGTCGGCCAGCTGAAACCGCACTTGCTCGCTATCGAGACCGCGCGCCTGGGCCAGCGACAACATGGCCGGGTTGATGTCGGTGGCCAGCACCGCGTCCGCCACCTCGGCCACCGCCTCGGTCCAGTAACCGGTGCCGCAAGCGAGTTCCAGCACCCGGTGTCCTTGCAACACCTCGGCCAATTTTTCGCGTAACTCTTCCAAATCTTCCTGGCGCTCTGGTTTGTCGTACACGCGCTCATACTGCGGCGCGCTCACCGCGTAATACTGAACAAGTTGCTCGGAGATCAATTTTTTCTTTTCGTCTGTCATGATGATGTGATAATGGTAATGACGCCGGCCGGCGCCTAGAGTTCGTAATGTTCTTTTTCGCCGCTCATGGCCTGGTCGATCAGCTTGCGGTTCAGCGTCGGAGTCAGCAACTCGATAAAAGTGTAAATATAGCTGCGCAAATACGCGCCCTGCTTGA
>JAYVUV010000209.1:0-9560 GCA_043787615.1 Janthinobacterium sp.
GGCATCAGCTCGAATGCCTGGCTCAGTTTGCTGATCTGCTCGGCCACGCTCCAGATCATCTGGTTCAGGTCGGCGTTCTGCTTGACGGCACCGTTGACCTTCAACGAGATCGCGCCTTTCGTGAAATGGCCGACCTGGGCGACACGGTGGATCGGCCCGATCGGCGCCGAGCGGTCGAAACCTTTGGCGGTGCACCAAGGCCGCCCCAGTTTCTTGGCCTCGGCTTGCAAATCGCGCCGGGTCAGGTCGAGCCCGACCGCGTAGCCCCACACATGGCGCATGGCGTCGGCCACGGCGATATCGGCGCCCGCCGTGCCGATGGCCACCACCAGCTCGATCTCATGATGCAAATCGCGCGTCATGCCGGGAAAGGGCATGTCGCCGACCGTGCCGTAGGGCACCGGCAGCACGGCGTCGGCCGGCTTCATGAAAAAAAACGGCGCCTCGCGTCCGCTGTGGCCCATTTCCTGCGCGTGATCGACGTAATTGCGGCCCACGCAATAAATCCGATGCACGGGAAATTGCTCTTCCCGTCCGGCGACCGGAACGGTGGCGACGGGGATTTCGAATACAAACGACATGCTGGCTCCTGGAATATCGAGACGAAGATCGCGCTTCGGCCGGACGCGTGCGCGCGACCTCGACGGTGAGATGACTGTAAACCAGCTTCGGAAATTCTGCCCGCATTCCTGGATGCCGGCTTACGGCTTTTTCAAGCCGGCGCACGGGTCGGGGCGCGCTTGCGGCGCGATGGCGTGCACGAAGTCGTAGGCACCGCCGTCGGCGCGGCCGCTTTTTTCAAGGTAAGCCTCGCTGCGCACCGTCAGGGCCGGCCCGCCCAGCGCGAGCCAGCGCGGCACGCCGATATCCTTGCGCACATGGCCGTTCCCGGCCAGCAGCACCACATCGCGCGGCTGTTGGCGCCGGATCAGACTAGCCATCCAAATGTCGCGCGCGATCTGGGCCTGAACCATGCCGCCCACCATCGAATCGGGCAACATATCGCAATGACCGGTGACGACCTCCCGCTCCTGGCCGGCCAGGATATCGGCCGGCAGCGGCGCGTCGAGCCGGTAAGCGCGCACGGTGGCCGCGTCGAAGCTGGTCTTGACGCCGTCGCGCACGGTGCGCGAGGCGTCGGCGCGCGACAAATTGGCCGCGATCAAGGGCAACTGGTAACTCAGCGCCAGCTCCAGCACGGGCCGGTATTGCGCCCAATCCCAGCGCGGACCGGCCATCACCCGGATGATGCAATCCGCATCGGCGCATTCCTTCTGCGCGCGCG
Source organism: Janthinobacterium sp. (assembly GCA_043787615.1). Taxonomy (GTDB): domain Bacteria; phylum Pseudomonadota; class Gammaproteobacteria; order Burkholderiales; family Burkholderiaceae_D; genus Janthinobacterium. Next base: position 1,286 of record JAYVUV010000209.1, read on the forward strand.
TCAACAGCGCCTGGTTTTCTTGGTCGAACTGTTCCATGGCGATGGCCGGCCGCCAGCCCGCCTCGACCCGGCGCTTCAATTGCGCGTAACGCTCGCGGTGGCCCTGGGCGTTATCGTGCACCTCGCCCAGCAACAGCACTTGCGGATTGGGCGCCGCGCCGACGACGTCCGCCGCCGGCGCTTGCTTGTTGCTGCTGGCGCAAGCGGCCAGCGTCAGGGCCATCGTTATCGCCATCAACGGCGCGCCGAAACGCGGCGTCCGCTGCGGGGGCCTTCCCCCGTCATGCATGAAGTTCATCGTCCATATCCAATTCAAGCGGCGGGAAACCGTTCCCGCTCCGTCAAATTGTAACGCGGACCGGGTCCTCAGGCATGGGCGCGGGCCAGCAAGACGTGGATCGCGGCGGCGATCTCGTCGACATGGGTTTCCAGCGCGAAGTGGCCGGTGTCCAGCAAGCGCACGGTGGCGTCGGGCAAATCGCGGCGGTAAGCCTCGGCTCCCGGTGGCAGGAAGAAGGGATCGTTGCGGCCCCAGATCACCAGGGTGGGCGGCCGGGCATCCCGGAAAAACTGCTGAAACACGGGATACAGCGCCAGGTTGGACGCGTAGTCGCGGAACAGGTCGAGCTGGATCTCTTGGTTCTCGGGCCGGCTCATCAAGGTGGCGTCGAGCGTGTACGACTCCGGCGCCACCTTGGACGCGTCCGCGCCGTGGGTGTATTGCCAGCGCGTGGTCTCGAGCGTGAGCATGGCGCGCAGGGCGGCCCGATTTTCGGCGTTCGGTTCGGCCCAATAGGCGCGCATCGGCGACCACGCGTCGCTCAAGCCTTCCAGGTAGGCATTGCCATTTTGCGAGACCAGCGCCGTGACCCGCTCCGGATGGCGCGCCGCCAGGCGCAGGCCGACCGGGGCGCCGTAGTCGAACACATACAAAGCGTAACGCGCCAGGCCGAGCGCCTGGACGAAGGCGCCCATGGTGTGCGCCAGGTCGTCGAAGCGATACACATACTGGCGTTCGGGCGGCACCACGGTGAAGCCAAAACCGGGCAAATCGGGCGCGATGACGCGGTAGCGGGTGGCCAGTAGCGGAATCAGGTCGCGGTACATATGGGACGAGGACGGAAAGCCATGCAACAGCAAGATCACGGGCGCGTCGGCCGGGCCGGCCTCGCGGTAGAACACGTCGACACCGTCGGCCCGTACGGTGTGATGGGCGGCGCGGATCGGCGCGGTGGCGGCGGATTGGGTCATGACAGGCTCCTTGAGGAATGATTGGCGAAATATGAAACCTGTTAATTTACGTTTCATAGGTTACATGATACGATTTTTGACTAACTTGTCAAACATTATTTCGATGGTTACAATGAAGCGATCGTTTAAAGGAGCACGACATGGACACACCGCTGGACCCGGCAACGGTCGCACCGCTCGCTATCGAACGGATCGGCGACCATCCGGCGCTCGATTTGGTGAACACCGTGGTGCAAATAAACGGCCGACTGATCGACACTTGGCAAACGGCGCGGGACGTGCTGAGCTGGCTTGAGCGGTCGGACCAGGCCATGGCCGTGGCCGTGACCGGGGACGCGCCGCCGGCGCTGCTCGAGGCGGCGCGCGAATTGCGCGAGCTGGTGCGCGAGTCGGTGCTACGGCGCAAAGAAGGGAAAAAAATCGATGCGGCCGCGCTCAACGCGCTGTTGGCCCACGCCAGCCGACATCTGGAATTGACGCCGCGCGACGATGGCGGCTTGGCGCTGAGCGCGCGTTACGCGAGCGGCACGGCGCGGCAATTGCTGGCGCCGCTGGCCGAGGCGGCCGCGCGCTTGCTGACCGAGGCCGATTTCAGCCTGATACGGCGCTGCGAGAATCCGCAGTGCGTGTTATGGTTTTTGGACCGCACCAAGTCGCATCGGCGGCGCTGGTGCAGCATGGCCGGCTGCGGCAACCGGCACAAGGTGGCCAGCTTCCGCCAGCGTCAAGCGCGCACGCCGTCGGCTTGAAGGCCGGCCCGCGCGGCCCGCTTCAATCGGTCAGCTTCAATCGGCCAATTGGTAGTCGAAGTCGTAGAAATGGCGGCCTTCCTCGATCCGGATGCGCAGCGTGCCGCGCAATCCGGCGAGCTGGCCGGTGCCCGAATCGGGCACCACGTTCACGCTGAGCGCGGGCGCGCCGCGTGTCATGGTGCCGCTGTGCTGCAAATAAAAACTGCCCTCGCGACCGTCCAGCACGCCCGTCACGCGCTCGATCGCCACATAGCCGGCCGAGCCCTGCACCGCTCCCATGGCGCTCAACATTTCGCCCCGGGATGTGGCTTCCAGCGCGCCGTGATAGCACTTGTCGAGCGACATGCGCCCGAGCGCGGCGCCGGCCGCCACTTCCGACAAGGGTTCCGGCTTGATGACGACCTCGAATGTACCGCTGGCGTTGCCCATGTTTGCGCTCCCGATGATTGGTGAATAAAACGCGCCGCTCAGCGCGCCTAACAAAACCGTTCGGATTCAACCTCCGGGATCGAGTCGATGATTTTGAGCCAATTTTGCAACATGGGCGACGACTCTCGAAACACGGCGAATCGATACCTGGTGGCGATGACCGAACGGGGGCGTTTGCGGTGACCTGTAGAACGGCTGCTCCTGGTCGATAGCAGACCGGCGGTATGGCTCAGTGTACGAGCTCGTTACCATCATGGCAAGCAACAGGTTTTGCCAGGCCCGCTAAGTCGATGCCGGCCGCTCGCAGGCGAGCGCGTACAGCTTGCTGATGGTGGACCAGTTGCGCGAGGTGACGGCGTCGCCCAGCAGCGCGCCCATGGCGGCGGCGGCGCGGCTGGCCAGCACCCCGCCCGGACACCACAGATAGGCCGCCCACTTGCCGGCCGCCAGCGCCTCCGGTCCCCAATCCTGTTTCAACAGGGGCGCCAAGCGCTTCAAGTCGGACGGATCGTTGAGCACCGACACCAGCAGCCGGGATGGATCGTCGGCCAATTCACACAAGCGGTTTTCCTTGACGATGTCGCCGAAGCGGGCCGCGTCGAGCACCGTCACGCGCGCCGCCACCCCCAGCTTGAGCACCAGCGCCTCTTCGATCATGACGGCCGCCTCGGCCGGCTCGTGCCGGACGCTGCCAAACACCACGTTGCCGCTGTTGAGCAAGGTGCGCACGTCGCTGAAACCCAGGTCGGTCATCAGCTTGCGCAAGTCGGCCATGGCGACCCGCTTGGCGCGCCCCACATTGATACCGCGTAACAGCGCGATGTGCTGTCTGATCGTGTTGGTCCCCGCATTCATCCCGCTCTCCCGTTCCGTGTCCGTGCCCGCCGCGCCGGGCTAAACCTGCGCCGCCATCGCCGTGCGCGCGGCCAGCGCGGCCGGCTCCGGCGTCACGCGCGGAATGCGCAGTAAAAAACTGGCGCCCTCGCCCAGCGTGCTAGCCACCGAGATGGTGCCGCCAAATTGTTTCACGATCAAGTTGAACACGATATTCAATCCCAGCCCCGTGCCGCCCTGGCCGCGGCGGGTGGTGACGAAGGGGTCGAACACCCGGTCCAGCATGTCGGGCGCGATGCCGCGCCCGTTGTCGCTCACGCGCATCTCGATCCAGTCTTGCTGGCAAGCGACGGCGATGGCGATCACGCCGGCGGCGTCCGGCGCGAAGGCGTGCTCGACGCAATTGAGGGTCAGATTGGTGAGCACCTGGGCCAGCGCGCCCGGATAGGTGTCGAGCACGATATCGTCCGGACAGTCGAGCCGCACCTCGATGCGGCTCTGGCGCAATTTCGGACGCAGGCTGGCCACCACCTCCTCGATATACTCCTTCAACTCGAAAACCCGGCGCAACTCGCTTACCTGGTCGGCCGCGATCTGCTTGAAACTATGGATCAGGTGCGCGGCGCGGTAGGCGTTGTTCATGATCAGGCGCGCGCTCTCGGCGGCCGTCTCCATATAATTGAGCAAATCCGATTTGCGCACCGCGCCCTGCTTCAAGGCCGCTTGCACCTGGGCCGTGGCATCCTGCAACACCGAGGCGCTGGTCAGGGCGATGCCGACCGGGGTGTTGATTTCGTGCGCCACCCCGGCCACCAGACTGCCCAGGCCGGCCAAGCGCTCCGATTGCAAGAGCGACTCCTGGGCCTGGCGCAAATCGTCCATCGCCAGCGCGGTCGCTTGCTGGGAGCGGCGCGCCATGTCCTCGGCCTCGCGGATGCGCAAGATCACCGACTTGAGCTTGCGCTGGACCGCGTTGAAGCCGCCGATCACCTGGCCCAGCTCGTCGCGCCGGCGCTGCGGCAATTCCTCCACTTCCTCGCCGTCGCGCGAAGCCAGGTCGAACAAGCCGTCGCGCAGTTTTTTCAGCGGCGCGAACACGATGCGCAGGCTGAACGCCAGCGCCAGCACCAGGATGGCGTCCAGCAGCAGCACCTCGCACAGCTTGCGGCGCAGCTCGGCGGCCAAGGCGCGCTCGATGCCGGCGCGGCTGAAATCGACCACCACCTTGCCGACCGCCACCTGTTTGGCGCCGCCGGCCGGGTTGACGGTGTCGCGAAACACCAGTGGCGCCTCGCGCGTGACGCCGGGCGCGGCGGGCGCGCCCGGGTCGCCGGCCAGGGCCGCCACCCGGCCGTCGCGCTCGCGCATGGCGCCGGCGAACAAGCCGACCGAGCTGTCGTAGACGCGGATCGCCACCAGCTCGGACGGCAGCATTTCGGCCGCCACGATGCCGTCGACCCGGCTGCGATCCAAGTCCCACAGGGCCGACGGCAAACTGGTTTGCAAGCGGGTCAGCACGCCTTGCTGGAGACGCAGATTGGCCGCTTCCAGTTCGCGCCCCAGGCTGTATTGGGTATAAGCGCCGGAGAGGGTCAACACCAGGGTCACGATGATCACAAACAACAGGGTCAGCCGAACTTGAATACCAAACATCAATGCACTCCTGGTGTTGCGCGCCGATCACCGCCACCGAGCCCGATGGTGGCGTCGCGACATGGCTCAATGTACGGGAAGGACTTGTTCTTGGCAAGATGATCAAGATAGATAAGCCGCCATTCCACGACGGGCCGCAGCGTACCTGGTTGGCAACGCTTTGCGCTAAGCCAAGCGACATTGCGTGCCTGCAATGGTAAGATCGACACACTGAAATGAGGGGAACGTCATGACGGCAAGCTACCAGCATCTCGCCCTGTCCCGTGTCAAGGCCGGCATGGTGTTATCCGATGAATTGCTGGACAAGCAAGGGCATGTTTTGCTGCCGCAGGGCAGCGTGCTGACCGAGGCGATGCTGGCCCTGATGCCGCGCCACGGCATCGACCTGCTGCCGATCGCGCTGGCGGCGCCGGACGACGCCGACCTGGAGGCGGAGCGGGCGCGCCATCAACAGCGCCTGGACCGTCTGTTCCGCAAGAACGATCCGGACAGCGACGCCGACTGGGCCACCGGCTTGCTGCGCAGTTACGCCGAAGACTACCGCCTGGGCCGGGAGCGCGCCGAATGAACGCCGCCTTGCGCTACGACGACATCGTCAACCATCTGGAAGAGTTGCCCTCGCTGCCGGCGGTGGTGATGGAGCTGCTCAACAGTATCGACCAGGAAAACGTCGACATTTCGGTGCTGGCCAAGAAGGTCTCGCACGATCAAGCGCTGACCGCCATGACTTTGCGCCTGGCTAATTCCTCGCTGTACGGCCTGCAAGTGAAGGTGACCACCATCCAGCAAGCCATCACCTACCTGGGCTTTCAGACCACACGCAACTTGATCACCGCCGCCGCCGTGACGGGGTGTTTTCCGCACGGCCTGTGTCCGGGCTTCGACGACAAGGCGTTTTGGCGCCACTCGATCGCCACCGCCGCCTGCGCCAAACTGCTGGCGCGCCACCTGCGCTTCAACCAGGATTACGCCTTCACGGCCGGCTTGTTGCACGATATAGGACGCCTGGTGCTGGTGACCTCGTTTCCCCAGCATTTCGAGCGCGTGCTGGCCCAGCGCGACGAGCAAGATTGTTACATGCTCGATGCCGAACGCGCGGTGCTCGGGGTCGATCACGTGCAAGCCGGCTTGGCGCTGGCCGAACATTGGAATTTTTCCGACACCATGCGGCTGGCCATCGCCGGCCACCACGCGCCGGAATCGCCGGGCGCCGGTTTCCTGGCCGCCATCATCCATGTGGCGGACGCGGTGGTGCACGCGCTCGACTTGGCGCAGGGCGAGCACGATCTGGTGATGCCGGTGTCAAACGTGGCGTGGACCGCCATGGGCATGGACCAGGAAGCGTATCTGCATCTGTTTCGGGAAACCGAACTGCAATATCAGGAAATCACCACCCTGCTGCTGCCCTAGGGCGCCGCCGGAGGCCGCGCGCGGCGGCCGATTTCGCGAACGACGCCGTCGCCAAGGCGGCGACGGCCGGGCGCGCGTGGCGCATCAATGCGCGTAGCTCGCTTCCTTCGCTTCCGGACGATCCTCCGGCTTCGGCCGGCCCTGCGCGTCCGACAGACGGTACTTGGTGCGGCGGTCGCCCATCAGGTCGCGCAAGTCGCGGATGCTCATGCCGGTCACCTCGTGCATGCGGATCAGCAGCGAGGCGCCGACCGGCAAGCGATGATGGCGGATTTTGCTGATCACGGGCGGCGCCACTTCCAGCAGGCGCGATAGCGCCGCGTCGTTTTTCAATTGCATCTTGCCCAGCAAAATATCGAGCAGGTGGTTCGGGTTGTAGCTCTCTTGGGATGCTAGCGAATGATGTGCCATGATTTCCTCGTCTGGTGAATTGTGAAAAAATGATGCCGATTCGAACTTAAGGAAGACTTAGTTTTGTCAAATAAGTTCATAAAATTGTAAACAGACCTTGTTTGCACTAGCCCGCGTAACAAATTTCCACAAAGCATCAGTAAGGCCGAGACCAATGCCGGCAAGCTGAAATCGCGATCTCGACTATGAGATTGCCTTTAAAACAATATATTAGTTCAAAAGCGACGCGTTCCAGCCATTCTCAAACGTTAAACGTTGTTATATATCAACCAACTGGCTGGTATCGCTAGCAACAATACTATTTCAACACAGGCGCGCCGATCACGTCGCACGCAAGGATTTACGGAAACTTGTTTTATATCAAGCCGTGTGCGCGCCGAGGGAACCCCGCCACGCCCCCTCCCGGCGCGACGGCGTTTGGCCGCCGCCGCGAAATTACGTTAAACTAGCGCCGTCGCGCCACACGCGCCACCCATCCCCCGATACCCCAGCGCGATCCGAACATGCAGCGTCCCCGAACATTAAGCGTCCATTTCATGCAGAAAAAAGTATTTATCAAGACCTTCGGTTGCCAAATGAACGAATACGATTCGGACAAGATGGCCGACGTGCTGGGCGCCTCCGACGGCCTGGTGCGCACCGACCGTCCCGAGGACGCCGACGTCATCTTGCTCAACACCTGCTCGGTGCGCGAAAAAGCGCAGGAAAAGGTGTTTTCCGACCTGGGCCGACTGCGCGAGCTGAAGCTGGCCCGGCCCGATCTGCTGATCGGGGTCGGCGGCTGCGTGGCGTCCCAGGAGGGCGCAGCCATCGTGGCGCGCGCGCCCTACGTCGACATGGTGTTCGGCCCGCAAACTTTGCACCGTTTGCCGCAGCTGATCAGCGAGCGGCGCCGCAGCGGCGTCTCGCAGGTCGACATCAGCTTCCCCGAAATCGAAAAATTCGACCATCTGCCGCCGGCCCGGGTCGACGGCGCCTCGGCCTTCGTCTCCATCATGGAAGGCTGTAGCAAGTATTGCAGCTACTGCGTGGTACCCTACACCCGCGGCGAGGAAGTGTCGCGCCGCTTCGAGGACGTGCTGACCGAGGTGGCCGGCCTGGCGGCCCAGGGCGTCAAGGAAATCACGCTGCTGGGGCAAAACGTGAACGCGTTCCGCGGCGTCATGGCCGGCGGCGAGACGGCCGACTTCGCGCTGCTGCTCGAATACGTGGCCGACCTGCCCGGCGTCGAGCGGATCCGCTTCGTCACCAGCCACCCCAAGGAATTCACCCAGCGCCTGATCGACGCCTACGCCAAGATCCCCAAGCTGGTCGACCACCTGTACCTGCCGGCCCAGCATGGCGCCGACAAGGTGCTGGGCGCCATGAAGCGCGGTTACACGGCGCTCGAATACAAATCCATCATCCGCCGCATCCGCGCGGTGCGGCCGCACATCGCCATCTCGTCGGACTTCATCGTCGGCTTCCCGGGCGAGACCGACGCCGACTTCGACAAGACCATGAAGCTGATCGAGGACGTCGGCTTCGACCAGTCG
>JAYVUV010000210.1:0-5517 GCA_043787615.1 Janthinobacterium sp.
AATATGCACGCCTATCAGGCCGGCGCCGACGGTCCGTTCTCGCAAACCCAGGCCGCCTTCGATGTGAGCGCGGCCCAGATCCAGCCGGAGACCTCCAGCACCATCGACCTGGGCCTGCGCACGCGGCGCGGCGCGGTGCAGGGATCGCTGGCGCTGTACCGCGCCGATTTCAAGAACCGCCAGCTCAACGTGGCCACCTGCACCGGCATCGTCGGCTGCCCGACCACCTTGACCAACGTGGGCAAGGTCGCCACGCGCGGGCTGGAGGCGGCGCTGGATTGGAAGATCACGCGCGATTGGGCCTGGTTCAATTCCTTCACCTTCAACGACTCCACCTACCGGGACGCGCCGCGTTACTTCGAAGGCGGCGTGCCGGTCGACGTCAACGGCAAGCGGGTGGTCGATACGCCCAAGCTGCTGTTCAATACCGAGCTGTCGTATCAGCACGCGGCCTGGTTCGCGCGCGTGGACGCCAAATACACCGGCACCCGCTACTACACCTACCAGAACGACAGCCCGGTGCCGGCGTTCTGGCTGGCCAACCTGAGCGCCGGCTACCAGCTCGGCAAGATCGGCCCGTTCAAAAGCGCCGCGCTGCAATTGAACTTGACGAACTTGTTCGACAAACGCTATTTCGGCGCCATCGGCACCAACGGTTTCGTCAGCGCCGACCCGGGCGGCAATTTCGCCACCATGCTGGCCGGCGCGCCACGCGCCGCCTTCCTGACCCTGAGCGGCAAGCTGTAAGCACCCACCCCGAAAGCGAGCCATGTCCACCGTCAAAATCTCACTGCGCCATGTGTGCAAAGTCTTCGATCCCGCACCGGCCGGCGCCATGGCCGCCGCGCTGGACGACGTCTCGCTCGATATCGCCGAGGGCGGCATCTGCGTGCTGATGGGGCTTTCCGGGTCCGGAAAATCGACCCTGCTGCGCACCATCAACGGCTTGACCCGGCCTACCTCCGGCCGGGTGCTGATCGACGGGGTCGATCTGGCCGGCTTGTCGCCGCGCCGGCTGCAAGGCTTGCGGCGCGATGCGATGGGCATGGTGTTTCAATCGAGCGCGCTGTTCCCGCACCGTAGCGTGATCGATAACGCCGCCTTCGGCCTGGAGATCGCGGGCGTGGGGCGCGCCGAGCGCCACCGCCGTGCCGGCGCGGTGCTGGAGCAGGTCGGCCTGCTGGCCCACGCCACGCAGTATCCGCACCAATTGTCGGGCGGGATGCGACAGCGCGTCGGCTTGGCGCGGGCGCTGGCGGTGAACCCGGCGCTGCTGTTGATGGACGAGGCTTTTTCGGCGCTCGATCCGCTCAAGCGGCGCGAGATGCAGGAGCTGCTGCTGGCGCTGCAGCGCGAGCGGCGCCGCACCATCGTGTTCGTCTCGCACGACATCGATGAAGCCCTGCGCCTGGGCCGCCAGATCGCCATCCTGCACGGCGGCCGCCTGCTGCAACATGGGACGCCGCGCCAGTTGCTGGACCAACCGGCCGACGAGCATGTGCGGGCGTTTTTCGCCAGCGCCGACACTTCCGCCCATCTCTTGGCCACCGATTTGATCGACCATGAGCAGGCGCGCGAACCCGGCGCCTCGCCCGGGCCGGCGCACCCCAGCGTCGCCGCCGACGCCAGTCTCAGCGAGTTGATGCCGCGCCTGAGCGCCTACCGTTCGCCCTTGACGGTGCGCGACGCCACCGGCGCCGCGCTCGGCCTGATCACGGCCGCCAGCGCGCTGCGCATCATCTCGCGCGCCAGCGCCCGGGGCTGACATGGGCATCGCCTCGGCGCAAGCGTTTTTCGCGCATCCGCATGATTATCTGCCGCTGGGCGGCTGGGTCAACGCGGCCGTGCGCTCGCTGATCGAGCATAGCGGCGGCTGGTTCGACCGGGCCGGGCGCGTTATCGAAAGCTTGGCCGCCCTGATCGAGTCGCCGCTGCAAGCCGCGCCGGCCTGGCTGCTCATCGCCGGCGTGGCGCTGCTGGCCTGGCGCCGCCTGTCCTGGCGCTTCGCGCTCTTTTCCGCGCTGGCGCTGGCGCTCATCGTCGCGCTGGGCTACTGGCCGCACACCATCGCCACGCTCGGTCTGACCTTGTCGGCCACCTTTATCAGCCTGGCGCTGGGCGTCCCGCTGGGCATCCTGGCGGCGCGGCACCGGCGCCTGAACGGGGCCTTGCGGCCGGCGCTGGACTTCATGCAAACCATGCCCGCCTTTGTTTACCTGATCCCGGCCGTGATGTTGTTCGGCCTGGGCAGGGTGCCGGGCATCATCGCCACCGTGATCTTCGCGATGCCGCCGGCGGTGCGCCTGACCACCCTGGGCATCCTGCAAGTGGACCGCGAACAGCTGGAGGCGGGCCAGGCTTTCGGCGCCAGCGGCTGGCAACTGCTGTTCAAGGTGCAGCTGCCGCTGGCGCTGCCGGCCTTGATGGGCGGCGTGAACCAGACCATCATGATGGCGCTGTCGATGGTGATCGTGACCTCGATGGTGGGGGCGGGCGGCTTGGGCGGCGAGGTGTTGAGCAGCATTCAGCAGCTGGACGTGGGGCTGGGCTTCGAAAGCGGCTTGTGCGTGGTGCTGCTGGCCATTATCCTGGACCGCGTCACGCAAAGCTTCGGCGCGCGCCGGCATGCTTGAGCGTCGCGAACGGGCGGGGGCCGCATGAATTGGCTGTTTCTGGCAGTGGCGGTGCTGGCCGAGGTGATCGCCACTTCGGCCCTGAAGGCGTCCGACGGCTTCACCCGCGCCGGCCCGGTGCTGGTGCTGACGCTCGGTTACGGGCTGGCTTTTTTCATGCTATCGAAGGCGCTGCGCACGATTCAAGTGGGGGTGGCCTACGCCATCTGGTCGGGCGCCGGCATCGTGCTCGTGAGCCTGGTCGGTTACTTCGTGTTCCGCCAGCGGCTCGAACCGGTGGCGCTGGCCGGCATGGCCTGCATTATCGTCGGCGTGGTGTTGATGCAGGCCGGCTCCTTGTGGTGAACGCCATGGCCAAACGTGCGCGCGGCCCGCGTTTCACTGCTGTTGTTGCTGTTGCTGGCGCGCGATGGCCGCTTGCAGCGCTTGCAGTTCGGCGTTGAAGCGCTCGGCGGCCAGGCCGGGCGGCCACGGCTCCCACGGCATGCCGCCGTAAGCGGCCAGTAGCGGATCGTCGCTCAGCGGTTCGAGTTCGATCTTGAGCACCTTGTGCACTTCCTCGCGCGACCAGCCGGCCACGTGCACCGCTTCGCTGGCCGCCGCCAGCCGGTCCGCGTGTTTGTGCAGCGCGTGCTCCGGCGCGGTCCATGCCGGCAAATCGTAGCGGACGAAGATGGCTTTTTCCAGCCGCTCGCTCAAGGTGCGAAAACGCTCGCCCAAAAACGGCTTCAAGACCGAGATGCAGTCGAAGCCGAGCAAGCCTTCTTCGGCGTCGTGCAGCAGCTCGCGCAGCTCGACCAGGGGCGCCAGCTTGACCGGCGAGGCGGCGCGCCGCAGCAGCATCACCGCGATCGAATGCTGTGCCACCGACAAGGGCAGCGGCCAGGCCGAATGGCCGCCCCAGCGATAGGTGCGCGCCAGTCCCAGCGCCAGGTCGTGGTCTTCCCAATCGCTGGGAGTGGGGTGCAGCAAGTCCAGACGTTTTCCTGAAGGCATGCGCACCCAGGCCCGAGTTTCTTCCAGCATCGACGCCGATCTCCCAAGAAGGTTATTGGTGGACGCGGCGAGTGGCGGCGTCCTGAACGCTATCCTACACCGGGTGTCAAATCGCGGCATGCGGGAGCGCTGTCGGCCAGCGAGCCGATGCGCACTTATGTTATGTTGTTCGCTTTGCGACGAATATTTATCATGCTCATTACTCCCGAACAGCTTTTTGGCTTCCTTGCCGCCGCGCTCTTGATCACGGCCACGCCCGGACCGGATAATTTGATGGTACTGGGGGTGGGAATGGCGCGCGGGCGCAAGGCGGGCATGGCGTTCGGCCTCGGCTGCGCGCTCGGCTGCCTCACCCATACCTTGCTGGCCGCCGTGGGCGTGGGCGCCTTGATCGCCGCCTCGCCGCACGCCTTCACCGCGCTGAAGGTGGGCGGCGGGCTGTATCTGGTGTGGCTGGGGATCGGCGCCTTGCGCAGTCGCGGCGGCGCCGAAGTGGCACAGGGTGGGCCGCGCGCCGAGTCGCTGGGAAAACTGTTCGGCAAGGGGCTGCTGGCCAACAGCATCAACCCGAAAGTGGTGCTGTTTTTCCTGTCTTTTTTGCCGCAGTTCGTCAATCTCGATCGCGGTCACGCCAGTTGGCAAACGGCTCAATTGGGCCTGGTGTTTACCGCGCAGGCTTGCCTGCTATTCGGCCTGCTCGGCTATTTTTCGGGCGCGGTCGGCAAATGGATCGGCGGCCATCCGCGCGCCGGCGTGTGGCTCGACCGGGTGGCCGGCACCATCTTCGTCGGTCTGGGTCTGCGCCTGATCGTGGCACGCTGACCCGCCGTCACCGGGCCTGCGCGACGATCTGAAATTCCAGATCCATTTTGTTCTCGACCGCGATGGCGCCGCCCATGACGGCGAACGGCACCAGGCCGAAGTCGGTTTGGTTCAGGCTGACGGCGCCCGACACCGTGATAGCGCCGTCCGCGCCGCGCGTCATTCGCACCGGGATCGCCATGGTGCGCGTCACCCCGTGCAGGGTGATCGAAACGCTCATCGGCCCATCGGCGGCGGCGCCGCGCGCCTGCACGCCGACGAAGGGGTAGCGCTCGGCGTCGAGTACCTTGGTCAGCATATTGGTGCGGGTGCCGGCGATGGCTTCCGCCGATGGCTGGCTCGTGAAGCCCGCTTGCTGGCGCAGCGCTTCCTCGTCGACCGTCATTTGATCGAGCCTGAAATGGAAGTCGGCGCGACCCGCCTCCGGCGCCACCTGACCTTGCACATCGCGGCTGGCCACCACATGGTCGTGTCCCAGCCGGGCCAAGCGGCCGCCCCGGTGAACCACGATGCGGATCAGGGAAGCGCGGCTGTCTATCTGGAGCACCTGCTTGCCTTGCGCGCGCGCGGCGCGATAATAATCTTCCTGGAAGTCGGGCGTGACGGGGCTGTCCGGCGGCGCCGGCTTCGGCGCCGATGGCGCGCAGCCGATCAGCGCGGCGGCCAGCGCCACGCACCATGCGCGCCGCAGCGCAGCGTTCAAAACTGTGGTCAAGAGCATGCGTGATCCTTGGCGGTGAAGGTTTTTTTGCCGATCTCGGGCGCGCGTGTCGGCTGCCCGACACCGATGCTGACGATCAGCCAGACGACCGCACACACATTCAATATCCTCGGTAGCCATGCGGCCAGCCGCTGCTGAAATAGATCGATCGCCTCGCTTTCGACGCCGGCGTGGTGCAGCAGCATGTGCGGCAGCGTGCCGCCGGCTTCACCGGGTTGGACGAAGGGTAGCAGACGGCGCGTGTCGATCATGCGCGGCGCTTCAAGTGCTTGCGTCAGGGTGGCGCCGTGTTCGATGGCGGCGATCATGGTGGACAGGTCGCGGCGCAACACGTTATTGTCGACC
>JAYVUV010000211.1:0-15162 GCA_043787615.1 Janthinobacterium sp.
CGACAGCCAGTTGGCCGATGTGTTCCCCAACATCGGCAACTTCAGCGCGCGCAACCTGGGCTTTCTGGGCTAAGGCTTGCACATTGGCGCCGGCCTCGATCGCCACGGTCGGGGCCGATATACGGCCGCGGTGGCGTTTTCCGTCACCGGGCTGTAACTTAACTACTGGTTTCCTCTTGCTAAGCTGAGCAGTACCACTCTTGCTTACGCTGTAAAAAATCTCCCCAAACTACACATTATTGCTGGACAAAAGCACAATTGCCGCGTAAATTCACAACTTGCCGAAAAACAATTGTTTGGCCATGGAAACTGTGAGATTCTCACTTTTTTAATCTTTCGCTATCGATTGTCTTACCGGTGCAGGGATCAAGTTAATTTCACATATTAGGGGAGTTGTTTTGAAAGATACGCTATATAAAACCTTGGCTGTGTGTGTATTGGGCAGCGCGTTGACCGCGTGCGGCGGCGGCTCGAACGATTCGGCCGCCGCAACGCCAGCGACCGGCGCAACAGGGACAACTCCAGCTACCACCCCAGGCACCGGTACCACTCCAGACACCGGCACGACTCCAGCCACCGGCACCACGCCGAGCACGACTCCGGGTACGGGCACGACCCCGGGCACCGGCACGACGCCAGGCACCGGCACGACGCCGGGTACGGGCACGACGCCGGGTACGGGCACGACCCCGGGCACCGGCACGACGCCGGGTACGGGCACGACGCCGGGTACGGGCACGACGCCTGGCACCGGCACGACGCCGGGCACGGGTACGACGCCTGGCACCGGCACGACGCCGGGCACGGGTACGACGCCGGGCACCGGCACGACGCCGGGCACAGGTACGACCCCAGGCACCGGCACCACGCCGGATGTCGGTCCGATCGCCACCTCCGACACCCCTAGCTTTGGCGACAAGGTCAAAATCTACGATCCCGCCACGCCGATCGCCAATATCACGGCCGACATGGCCGCCGCCTTCGAACCGCAAAAGCTCAACCCGGCTGCGCAATTTGGCACTCAGCGTTTCGCCTTCCTGTTCAAACCAGGCACGTATTCCGGCGTGCAAGCCAATTTGGGCTTTTACACGGCCGTGTCGGGTCTGGGTAAGAACCCGGACGATGTCAGCATCCTGGGCAACTTGACCGCCGATTATGGCTGGAACGCCGGCGATGCCGATAACGTCACGCAAAACTTTTGGCGTTCGATCGAAAATCTGAAGCTCACGCCAAACGGCGGGTTGGAGACGTGGGCCGTCTCGCAAGCGGCGCCGATGCGCCGCGTGCACGTGGCGGGCGATTTACGTCTGTTTCCAACCAATGTCACCTGGGGTGGCTCCGGTTATGCGAGCGGTGGCTTTTTAGCCGACTCCAAAATCGATGGCAAGATCAAGGCCGGCTCCCAACAGCAGTGGTACACCCGCGATAGCAGCACCACCGGCTGGGAAAATAGTGTCTGGAACATGGTGTTTTCCGGCGTGAAGGGCGCGCCCGCCCAGGAATTCGACAGCAAAACCAATCGCTACACGACCCTGGCCACCACGCCGATTTCGCGCGACAAGCCGTATATGTATGTCGACAACGCCGGTAAATACTTCGTCTTCAATCCATCGCGCCTGGTCAATAGTTCGGGTGCGAGCTGGGCCAACGGCAGCACCGCCGGCACCGCCATCCCGATGAGCAAGTTCTACGTGGCGATGCCGAGCGACAGCACGGCCAAGCTGAACGCCGCGTTGGCCAAGGGCTTGAGCTTGCTGCTCACCCCAGGCATCTACAACCTGACCGAGCCGCTGAAAGTCACCGTCGCCGACACCATCGTGCTCGGTATCGGCTTCCCGACCCTGGTGCCGAACAATGGCGTCAACGGATTGACCGTGGCCGATGTCGATGGCGTGCGCATCGCCGGTTTGCTGTTCGACGCCGGCACCACCAACAGCAACGCGCTGATGACGGTGGGCGTGGTCGGCTCCACCGTGCGTCACGTGGCCAACCCGACCACCGTGCAAGACGTCTACTTCCGCATCGGCGGGGCGGTCGCCGGCAAGGCCACCAACAGCCTGATCGTCAACAGCAACGATACCATCATCGACCATGTCTGGGCTTGGCGCGCCGACCATGGCACCTTGCCGACCGGCTGGAACGTCAACAAGGCCGACTATGGCGTGATCGTCAATGGCGACAGCGTGCTGGCCACCGGTTTGCTGGTCGAGCATTATCAGAAGTTCCAGGTGCTGTGGAATGGTAATAACGGTAAAACCATCTTCTTCCAAAACGAAATGCCATACGACGTGCCGACCCAGGCCGACTGGAAAAGCGGCGCCGCCATCAACGGCTATGCTTCCTACAAGGTGGCCGACAGCGTGAGCTCGCATGAGGCATGGGGTCTGGGCGCTTACATGTTTTCGACCGTGAATTACACCACCAGCAACCACATCAAATCGTCGCACGCCTTCGAGGTGCCGAACAAGCCCGGTGTGAAGTTGCACGATCTGGTGACGGTGTCGCTGCATGGTTTCGGCGAAGTAAGCAACATCATCAACGACATGGGTGAAACCGCGGTCGACGATAGCACCAACACCACCGCGCACTACCTGCCGGCGTACCCGTAAGGACGAGGCGGGCCGGCCCGCTTCAAGCGCCGCCATGCGATGTGGCGGCGGCCAGCATGTTGGCGACGCCGAAAGGCACATGCACCATCGGAATGGTGCCGCCGACCGATTTAAGATGGCTGATCTGGTCATCGAAAAAGATATGCGGTCTGAAAATTTCCAGCACCCGCGACTTTTCCATCCCCCCTAGAAAAAACGTTTCGTCGGCCGCCACGCCCCAACTTTTAAGCGTGGTCACCACCCGTTCGTGCGAGGGCGCGTTGCGCGCCGTGATGATGGCGATGCGCAGGATTTTCTTGTAACCGGGCGAGAGTCGCTCGCGCCGCTCTTCCATGCGCTGCATCACGGCCAGCTTGCGAAACAGATCGGCCAGCGGGCCGGGTTGATGCGGCTTGGCCACATGTTTGGTTTCATGCGCGTGGAATTCGTCCACGTCGTTGTTGCGTTTGAATACGGTTTCGGCTTCGTCGTCGGCGATCACGCCATCGAAGTCGAAGGCCACGCGCAGCTCGTCGTCGCTCTGGTCGTCCTCGGTACGCGAGGGCAGCACCAGGCCGGCCGGAAACTTGTTGGCCAGGGCCGCGCGCACGTCGCCCTCGTTGGCGCTTAAAAACAGCGAGGCGTTAAAGGCCGGTAAATAGGAGTAGGGCGACTGGCCCGTGACGAAGGCGGCGCGCGAGATGTCCAGCCCGTAATGGGCGATCGAGCGCATCACGCGTAAACCCGTTTCGGGCGAATTGCGCGAAAACAGCACCACCTCCACCGGCGTCTGGCGCGGGTAATGTTTATTGATGTTGAGGAAGCGCCGGATGAACGGAAACGCCACCCCGCGCCCCAGTATCGAATCGATATGGGCTTCCTGATAGGCGCGGTAAGCCTCGGCCCCGCTGTCGAGATAGACCTGGTGCGATTCGGTCAGGTCGAACAGCGCGCTGGAGGCGATGCCGATGACAAGCTTATGTTCGATTTGATAGGCCATGGATGTGCGCGGGTGGAGTTCGATTGCCGCCATCTTATATCAATGACAGCACCCGCGCGACCGGGCCGGCGCCGCGCGAGTTTACGCGGTCCGGCCGGGTGCCGCCCTGGCGTGGCTTGGTGGTGGGCGCCCCGCGCGGCGCGCGCATTTGGATGGTGGCGCGCCGCGCCGGCCGCGTCCCTGCGGATGCCCGGCCACCACCGCTTGGTCGCGCGAACTCGCGCGGCGCGCGCACGCATTGGCGCGCCGCGCTCCTCACTCGTAGGCGCTCAGGCGGCGCTGCTCCTGCGCGGTGAAGGCGCTGTCGCGCAAGCGCTGCAAGGCTGGCGCGTCGGCGCCGGCCGGCAAGGCCGCGCGCTGCGCCAGATAGGCGGCGATGCGGCTTTTCCAGGCCGCTTCGTCCCGGTCCAACTGCGCCAGCCGGTCGGCCGCCGCCGGCGAAAACGCGGCCGCGCGCAGGCGATAGACGTCGTCGTCGCTGGCGCCGCGTTCGCGCGCGCCGTGCACCGTTTCTTCCAGCGTGGCCACCGCCAGCGGCGCGGCCCGTTCGGCGCGCGCCTGCGGCGGTAAGGCCGCGTCGAGCGCGGCCAGCTTGCGCTGTTTTTGGGCCCCGTCCAGCGTCCGATCCTGCCCGATGTCGATGCGGGCGATGGCGTCGGTGTCGGTCGCGTCGCTCGCGCCGAACAAGCCGGCGCTTTCCTCGACGCTGAAGTGGCGCAGGCGCAGCCGCCGCATCAAGTCCAGCCGGTCGCGCACCGACTGGGCCAGCCCGGCGCCCTTGGGCAAGCCCGGCTCCTCCTCGGCCAGCGCCTGTTTGTAGGCCAGGTATTTGGCCAGCAGCAGCGTGGCCTGGGCCGCCGCCGCCGGCTTGAGGCGGCGCGCCAGTTCGCGCTCGATCTCGAAGCGGATCGCCTGGAGATCGCGCTCGCCCAGGCCGGCCAGATAGTAGTCGAACAGGTGCCCCAGTTCGGCGTCCACCACCAGCCGCTCGCCGGCCAGCTTGATGTCGCCATCGGGCACCGTGCCGGCCATGGAGGGGACGAACGCAAAATAGTTCGGCTCGTGCGCGCGCCCCGGGGGCGGCGCCGGCGGGGCCGGTTTCGACAGCGTGAAAAAGAGCAGGCCGAGCGAGCCCGCCAGGGCGCCCAGGCGCCACAGTGTTGCGTTCGTGCGCATGGCCGCTCCTTACAGTCCGAGACCCTGGAGCCGGTTGGCCTGCTGGCGGAACACGCTCACCGGACTGGTTTCGAACAGATTGACGATGCCGACCATCTGGTTCACCTCGTCGAGATGGTTCATGGCATAGTCGTCGCGGATCACCCGGCCCAGATGGCTGGAGCAGCTGCTGACCAGGCCATCGTTTTTGGCGCCGTCGAAGGCGATCGCGGTCAAGGCCAGCACCGGATCGGACGGGTCGAACACATTGGTGTAAGGCTGGGCGCCGCTCCACGAAAAATACGCCACGCCGCTGGTTTGATAGGCGCCCTCGCCGCAGGCGGAGGCGGGCAAGCCTTCGGGATGGCGCAGGTTGAAGGCGGCCGTGCCGACGCTGCTCAGCGAGGTGGCGGCGGCGCGCGCGTCGCGCGGCAGGGTGTCGCCACCGGCCAGGAAGTTGATCAAGCCGGCCACCGCGTTGGCCAGCGCGTAGCTCACGTCCGGCACCGCCCCGATCAGCACGTCGGCCACCTTGGAGCCCTTGTTGACCCCGCCCACGCTGGTGACCGAGGCCACCAGGTCGGGCCGCACCGAAGCCACATAGCGGGCAGTCGGGCCGCCGTGGCTATGGCCGATCAGGTTGACCTTGTCGGCGCCGGTGGCGGCCAGGATCTGGCGCACTTGCGTGAGCAATTGCTCGCCGCGCACCTCGGTGCTGTTGGCGGCCGAGACGGTGGTGACATAGACCGTCGCGCCGCCGCTGCGCAGGGCCGAGGAAATGCCGTAGAAATAGTCGAGCGGCCCCATGCTGTCGAAGCCGAACAGGCCGTGCACCAGCACGATCGGATATTTGGTATGGGTGTACCCCGAAGCCCAGGAGGGCGCCGGCAGGGTGGCGAAGGTGAGTAACAGAACGGTCAAGCAAGTCCATAGGCGATGCTTCATAGTGTCTCCATTTATTGTTGTGGTCGAAGTGAGGCGGAATCAGGAGGTGCCGGCCGCGGCCGCGCAGGTCTCGAAGGCCGAAGCGCACTAGTCCTTTTCGCTCTTGTCACACCATGCATCGACTGGCAAAAATAAATAAAGCGAGCGCTCGGTATTCGGAATGTAGCACCGGCTTTTTGAAATAGCATGACGCGCCGCAACAACTGTTGCTGGCACGCGCCAGTGTGGGAAATTGAGTTGTTTTTCTGAGATATAATCGTTCCAGACATCAACTCTTAGCGCTCTATTTGCCATGGAGAAATGCTTGTGTCGCCATTCTTCAACTTCGCGCAATTTCACAGCATGGCTCCGCTCAATGGCGACACGGTCTGGGCGATTATTCTCGAGCGCAACGCCGGACGGATCGGCGTCAAGCGGCGCAAGCCGGCCCTGGAAAATCTGCCCAAAATCTTCGAGGCGACCTTCCGCCTGGCCAACGACGTGGGCTTCCGCGCCATGAGCTTGCGCGACCTGTGTCGTGAAACGGGTTTGTCGATGGGTGGCCTGTACGGCTACATCGACAGCAAGGACCAGTTGGCGGAAATGATCGAGGACGTGGTCAGGCTGGCCGGCCGCGCGCTGCCGGACCTGTTCGAGCCGGCCACGCCGCCGCTGGCGCGCCTGGAAGGCGTGATGCGGGCGTCGATCTATCTATCGGAAATCCTGCAACCGTGGTTTTATTTCGTGTATATGGATTCGCGCGTGCTCGCGCCGGCGCAGCGCGCCGTGGCCAAGGAGTCGGAGCTGTATGTGCAGACTTTTCTGGCCGGGATCATCGAGCAAGTTCGCCCGGCGAACGGGGCCGACGCCACGCTACTGGCGGCGCATTGCCTGGCCCTGTCGCAGGACTGGTACGTGAAGCGCTGGAAATACCGCGCCGCCAAGGTCCAGGTGGACGACTTCGCCGACAGCGCGGTGCGCCTGATGCGCGGCGCGCTGGCCGCTTAGCGAGGCGGCGGCGTGGGCCGACGCCGAGCACGCGCCGGCCGCTATTTAGTTCGTTTCCAGCGGGGCCGGTTGCGGCGGCGCCGGGCGGGCCGGGACGATGGGCGCGGCCGGCGCGGTCTCGCCCGGCGCCGGCGCTTCGGCTGCCGGCGCCTCGTCCATGTCCAGCGTGCGCACCGCGCCGTCGGCCAAAAATTCGTCGTACTGCCATTCGCCACCGACCTCGGTCAGGCCGGCCGGCACCGCGCGCGCCACTTGCGGCAGCTTGGCCAACGCCACCTTCATATAGTCGATCCAGATCGGCATCGCCAGCGTGGCCCCGAATTCCCGCCCGCCCAGCGATTTGGGATCGTCGTAGCCCATCCAAGCCACCGCCACCACGCCGCCGGCGCCGCCGCCGTAGCCGGCGAACCAGCCGTCCACGGCGTCGCTGGTGGTGCCGGTCTTGCCGGCGATGTCGGCGCGGTTCAGGCGCTGGGTGGCGCCGGCGGCGGTGCCGGTGCGGGTCACCTCGCGCAGCATGCTGTCGACCAAAAACGCGTTGCGGCTATCGAGCACCCGCTCGCCCTCCTGGCCGGCGCGCGGGCTCTTGGTCTCGGACAGGATCTTGCCGTCGCCGTCCTTGACGCTGGCGATCAGATAGGGCTGGAGCTGAAAGCCGCCATTGGCGAACACGGCATAGGCGCCCACCACCTGGGCCGGCGTGACCGAGCCGGTACCCAGCGCCATGGTCAGATTGTTGGGCTGCTTAGCCGGATCGAAGCCGAATTTTTGCAGATAATTGTGGGCGTAAGCCACACCGACGGCGCGCAGCAGGCGCACCGAGGCCACGTTCTTGGACTTGGCCAGGGCCACCCGCATGCTGATCGGGCCGTCGAACACGCCGTCGTCGTTTTGCGGTTTCCAGCTTTGTCCGCCGGCTTCGGCGCCACCCAGTTCGAGCGGCACGTCGTTGATCAGGGTGGCCGGCGAAAAGCCTTTTTCCAGCGCCGACGAATAGATGAAGGGCTTCATGGACGAACCGGGCTGGCGCCAGGCTTGTGTCACGTGGTTGAACTGGGCCAGGTGGAAATCGAAGCCGCCGACCAGGGCGTGATAGGCGCCGGTGCCGGCGTCGATCGCCACGAAGGCGGCCGCCACCTGCGGCACCTGGGTGATGGTCCAGGCTTGTTTGGCGTCCTGGGCGATGCGCACCACCGCGCCCGGGCGCAATTTCAGGCCGG
This sequence comes from Janthinobacterium sp., assembly GCA_043787615.1. Lineage (GTDB taxonomy): Bacteria > Pseudomonadota > Gammaproteobacteria > Burkholderiales > Burkholderiaceae_D > Janthinobacterium. Next base: position 7,896 of record JAYVUV010000211.1, read on the forward strand.
CCTTGGCGTTCGCCGCCAGCGCCGGCGCGGCCAGGCGCAGGCCGGTGGGGCCGATGTCGATCTCGTCGCCGGCGCCGGTGTCGACCCGCACCCGCTTGGCCGACACTTGCGTCACCACGGCCGCGATCAAGCCGTCGCTGCCCGGGCGTTTTTGCAGCGCCTCGTCGATGGCGTCGTCGCGCTCCCCCGGGTCGGCCGGCAAATCAATGAACGCCTCCGGGCCGCGATAGCCGTGGCGCTGGTCGTAGGCGAGCACATTGCGCCGCACCGAATCGTAGGCGGCGTCCTGGTCGGCCTTGACGATGGTGGTGGTGACGCTGATGCCGCGCGTGTAGGCCTCCTCTTTGTACTGGGCGAACACGGCCTGGCGCGCCAGCTCGGCCACGTATTCGGCGTGGGTGTCGAATTCCTGGCCCTTGTTGTTGATCCGCAGCGGCTGATCGAGCGCTTCCTGGTACTGCGCCTGCGTGATGTAGGCCAGCTCGCGCAGGCGCCGCAGCACGATGTGCTGGCGCAGCTTGGCGCGCTTGGGATTGACGGCCGGATTGTGGCGCGCCGGATTTTGCGGCAGGCCGGCCAGCATGGCCATTTCGGCGATCGACAGCTCCTTGATCGGCTTGCCGAAATAGGTTTTCGCGGCGCTGGCGAAGCCGAACGAGCGCTGGCCCAGGTAGATCTGGTTCATGTACAGTTCCAGGATCTGATCCTTCTTCAGCGCCTTTTCGATTTTACGGGCCAGCATCACCTCGTTCACCTTGCGCGACACCAGCTTGTCGCGGGTGAGGAAAAAGTCGCGCGCCACCTGCATGGTGATGGTCGAGCCGCCCTGACGGAAGCTGCCGACCAGGTTCGACTTGAGCGCGCCCAGCACGCGGATGTAGTCGATCCCGCCATGCTCGTAAAAGCGGGTGTCCTCGATCGCCAGCAAGGCCTTTTTCATCATGTCCGGCATCTCCCCGATGGGCACGAAGTCGCGGTGCTCTTCGCCAAATTCGCCGATCAGCACATGGTCGGCGGTGTAGATGCGCAGCGGGATCTTTGGCTTGTAATCGGTGATGGCGTCGAGCGCCGGCAGATTGGGGACCACGAACAGGTACACATAGCCCAGCGCGCCCAGAATAACGGCGAGCGCGCAGGCGCCGGTGACGGCCAGGCTCAATAACACGGTGCGGCGCGAGGGCCAATGCGGGGCAGCGAAGCGGAAAGCGGTCAAAGCGGAATTCTCATGGTGGCATGCGTGGCAGGGTGGACAATTATAGACCATGCCGTCGGCCCCTCCACGCGCCGGCCGGCGCGCGCAAAACGCTTTCCATCGCACCGGCTTGTGCGATAGTCGCCGCTCGCTCGCCGCCAGCGGCGCCCGGCCGGGCCGTGGCGCCGCTTTGTCCATGAGCTATTCATCCCACAGCGCGAGCTAAATCATCAAACGCGCATTCCATCGCTCAAAAATTGGCAGACCGAACGTAGCGGTGGGGCAGGTTCAAAGACTTGTGAAGAAGGAAAAGCCAGATTTATTTGTTAAACGCGTATATAACCATTCGGGTCTTGACATCTATCGGCGCCGACGCGCTGTCGCTGCTGCCGTACGCGCTGATCATGGCGTTGCTGTACTGGATCGCGCGCGAAAAGCGGGTGGGCCCGGACGCGTCGTCAACATAAGAGGATGAAGGCGCTGCTCAGTATCAGCCCCAGGCCGCGCAATTTGTGCATGGCCAGCGGGCCGATCCGGTCGGCCGCGTACACCGTGGCGCGCCGCGAGAGCACCAGCGCGATCAGGTAGAGCAGGCTGAGCGCCTCGAACAGAGCGCCCAGCGCGTAAAAATCGCGCAGCGGCGCGCTCGCCGTTCGTTCGATAAAGAGCGGCAAAAACGCGGCGAAAAACAGCGCCGGCGCCGGCTTGCTCAGTCCAAGCAGCAGCGCGTTGGCCAATTCCCCGCGCGCCAGCCGGCGCGGCGCGGGCGGCGGCGCCTGGTCCGCCACCGGCGGCGAGTGATAGTGTGCCAGTCCCAGGTAGAGCAGGGCCAGGCCGCCGCCCACTTCGATCATTTGCAGCAGGATCAGCCGGTGCGCGCGCAGGGCGGCCAAACTTGCTCCGGATAGGCCGATCAGCAGCAGATCGGCGGCGACCATGCCGATCCCTGCGATCAGCCCCTTGCGTTTCGAACAAAGGGCGCGGGCGCCGACCAGCACGGTGGCCGGCCCCGGCAGCGCGATCATCATAGCGGCGGCCGGCAAAAACATGGCCAAATGCGCGATTCCATTCATGTTGTTCTCCTTTCAGTACGGCGATGGGTAAGATATCCTTGTGCATTAGGACATCCTTGCGGTAGACCGTATTGTCACGCTGTGGTAAATGCGGATCAAACGAGATATATTGAGGATATGGCTAAGATAAACTTGTTCATTCATCGCCGATGAGACAGCCCTTGAGGAGCTTGTCGGGCTTGATCGACTTCGATAGCGCGGCGCGCTGGAGCAGCTTCAAGTTGGCCGCGCAGGAGTTGCACAAGACGCCGGCCGCCGTTAGCCTGCAAATCAAGCAGCTCGAACAAGAGGTGGGATTCGCGTTGTTCATCCGCTATCCGCGCCACATCGCGTTGACGGAAAAAGGCCGGGAACTGGCTTTGACGGTGGCGCGCGCCCTGGGCGATTTGCGCGCCAAGGTGGCCGGCTTGCAAGATGGCGACGAAGAGCGCATCTTGCGCATCTCGACCACCCATTCCTTCGCCATCAAGTGCCTGGTGCCGCGCATGGGCGGCTTCACCCGCTTGTATCCCGAGCTCGACGTTCGGCTCGATGTGGGCGACCACAAGGTTAATCTGGACGACGACAGCACCGACGTGGCGATACGCTACGGTCCGGCGCAGGACGGCGACCCGGCTTTGCTATGCCGCGAGCGCCTGGTGGCGGTGTACAGTCCCGCGCTGCTGGCGCCGGGACGGGCGGCCTTGAGCCTGGCGGACTTGCCCGCCATGCCGCTTTTGTACGAACACTCGACCGATCTGTGGTTGCAATTTCTCAAGGAAAACCAGGTTTTGGCCGCGCGCTATGATTTTTCTCGGCGTTACAACAATTGGGCCGTGCTGGCCCAGGCCGCGATCGCCGGGCAAGGAGTGGCTCTGGTGGCGTATGGCATCGTGCACGAGGACTTGCGCCAGGGTGCGTTGCGCAGGATCGATGCGCGCAGCGCGCCGCACCACGACGGCTATCGGTTTCTGGTGAACCGTAGAAAGGCTGAAATGAGCAAGGTGCGGCGTTTCCATGCCTGGCTGCGCGACGAGATGGCGCAGATGCAAGCGAGCGCCGCCGCCGGCCCATGAAAAACGGCGGCCCGTGGGCCGCCGTGGCGGTTGTTACTTCACGCCATGCATCAGTTTATTGATCAATGGCGCGATCAAAAACAGCAGCACGCCGGCGCCCGTCAGCGAATAAAAGCCGAAGGTATAGCCGTCCAAGGCCGACTGCACCGACATGCCGCTCTCGCCGCTGATATAGCTGGCGAAGATGCCCGACAAATTGTTGCCGATCCCGGCGGACAAAAACCAGCCGCCCATGCCCAGGCCGACCATGCGGGTCGGCGCCAGCTTGGTGACCATCGACAGCCCGATCGGCGACAGGCACAGTTCGCCGATCGATTGGATCACGTACACCATGAATAGGGTCCAGAACGGGATCTTGCCGCTGTTGTCGACCAGTTGCGAGAGCGCATACATGAGTAAGCCGAAAGCGACGGCGTTGCCGATCAAGCCCAGGCCGAACTTGCGCGGAATCGAGGGGTTGCGATTGCGCCGGCCCAGCATGACCCAGATCGTCGCCAGCACGGGCGCGAAGGCGATGATGGCGATCGAGTTGACGCTTTGAAACCAGGCGGTGGGCACGTCGAAGCCGGCCACATCGCGCCGCACGATCTTATCGGCCAGGAAGGTGAACGAGCTGCCGGCCTGCTCGAAAAACATCCAGAACAAGATATTGAAGGCGAAGATCAACAGCATGGCGATCACCTTGTCGCGCGCCACCTTGCCGTTTTTGATGCCTTCGATCATCAGCATGACGGCCAAGCCGACGAACAGCACGCTCAGCACGACTTGCAGGCTTTGCGCGCCGGCCGCCAGCAAGAGGTAGACCAGCGGAATTGCGCATACCGAGCCGATCGCCACATAGCCCACCCGCGCCAACGAACGCGCCTCGGGCGGCGGAGCGCCCACGCCTTTGAGCATGGTGCGGCCGATGGCGAACCAGACCAGGCTGATCAGCATGCCGACCCCGGCCGAGATGAACACCACCTTGTAGGCTGGCATGCCGGCGCTGCCGAACACTTGTTCGGCCAACAATTGGGTCAACACGGGAGAGATCAGGGCGCCGGTATTGATGCCCATGTAAAAAATGGTGAAGCCGCTGTCGCGCCGGGTGTCGGCGATGCCGTACAGCTTGCCCACCATGGCCGAAATGTTCGGCTTGAACATGCCGTTGCCGACGATGATGGTGGCCAAGCCGAATTGAAACACGTTTAGCTGGGGGATGGCGATGGCGAACAAGCCGATCGACATGAAGGCGGCGCCCAGCAGGATCGAGCGCTGGTAGCCGATCACGCGGTCGGCCACGAAGCCGCCGAACAGGGCGCCGGCGTACACCAGCGCCAGATAGGAGCCGTAGGTCAGGTTGGCGACCGTTTCCCCGGTCGGACTGCCCTTGTAAAACTGGTCGACGATATATAAAACCAAGGCCCAGCGTATGCCGTAGAACGCGAAGCGCTCCCAGAACTCGGACATGAACAACATCCACATTGGGCTTGGATGGCCCATAATCTGCTTGAACTCGGGAATTTTTGGTTCCGTGTCCACTATCGTTGTACCGCTCATGCGGTTTCTCCCGAAAATCGTGTTGGTCTATCGAAGGGACGGAAAGCGGACGGTGGGCGGGCTGGGTCGCAGCCGTATTACCTTCCGGCAAATCCACTAGGCTGGCATTTTAATCCACAAATTGGCGCCGGCACACATTTCAAGTTCGTATGGGCGCGGCGGGCGGGCGCGATAGCAATCTCCGGCCCCGACCGGGCCGACTTGTCGTATATTGGCAATGCCATTTCATTAGCAATAACGTACTTAAAGGACTTTCGCATCATGGAACATGACGTTGTCGATACCCTGATTTCGCCCGAAGGCCAGCTTGAAGTGCTGTCGAAGGCGGAAGTGAACCAGCTGCTCGATACCAGCCAGGGCGGGCTTTACAATATTTTCCGCAACTGCGCCCTGGCGGTGCTCAATTGCGGCAGCACTATCGACGATGGCAAGGAATTGTTGGAGCGTTACGCCTCGTTCGAGATCAGCATCATCCAGCGCGAGCGCGGCATCAAGCTCGACATCAAAGGCGCGCCGGCCATCGCCTTTGTCGACGGCAAAATGATCAAGGGCATCCACGAGCATCTGTTCGCCGTGCTGCGCGATATCATTTTTTCCAGCAACGAGGTGACCGACAATCCCCAGTTCGACTTGAACACCACCGAAGGCATCACCGACGGCGTGTTCCACATTTTGCGCAACGCCAACGTGCTCAAGACCCAGCTCAATCCGAATCTGGTGGTGTGCTGGGGCGGCCATTCGATCAACCGGGCCGAATATAATTACTCGAAGGAAGTCGGGTATCAAATGGGCTTGCGCGGCCTGGACATTTGCACCGGCTGCGGCCCGGGCGCCATGAAGGGGCCGATGAAGGGCGCCACCATCGGCCACGCCAAGCAGCGTTTGCACAACGGGCGATATTTGGGTATTTCCGAGCCGGGCATCATCGCGGCCGAATCGCCTAACCCGATCGTCAACGCGCTGGTCATCATGCCCGATATCGAAAAGCGCCTGGAAGCGTTCGTGCGCACCGGCCACGGCATCGTGGTGTTTCCGGGCGGGGCCGGCACGGCCGAGGAAATCCTGTATATCCTGGGTATCTTGCTGCACCCGGATAACGCCGAGCTGCCGTTCCCGCTGATTTTCACGGGACCGGAAACCTCGCGCGACTATTTTGTCCAGATCAATCAGTTCATCAGCGACACGCTGGGGCCGCAAGCCCAGCAGCGCTACCAGATCATCATCGACGATCCAGAATTGGTGGCGCGTGAAATGCAGGACGGCATCAAGCGGGTGCGCGAATTCCGCAAGACGCGCAGCGACGCCTATTATTACAACTGGCTGCTGAAAATCGATCACGAATTTCAACAGCCTTTCGTGCCCACCCACGAGAACATGCGCAATTTGCGGCTGCACAAAAAGCAGGCGACCCATCTGCTGGCGGCCAATCTGCGGCGCGCGTTTTCCGGCATCGTGGCCGGCAACGTCAAGGACGAGGGCATCCGCGCGATTGAAAAACACGGCCACTTCGAGATCCATGGCGACGCCGAGATCATGGCGCCGATGGACGCCTTGCTGGCGTCGTTCGTGGCCCAGCATCGCATGAAGCTGGCCGGGAAAAGCTACACCCCTTGCTATCGCGTGATTCAGTAAACGGCCGGCGCGGCACCGCTCGGCCTCAAACGGGGACGAGCGGCTTGGTGTAGCGCAGGGCGATCACGTCGATTCCGGCCAGGCGGTCGTCGAGCCGCGCGCTCAACTGCCAGCCGCGCGAGGCGTAAAAGCCAATCGCGGCCACGTTCGCCTCCAGCACCAGCAAATGCAGGCCGCGCGCGCCGCGCTCGCGCGCCCATCGCTCGGCCACCTTGAGCATGGCGCTGCCGGCGCCGCTGCCTTTTTGCGCCGGCATCACATGCAGATGGTCCAGCAGTACGCTGCCTTGCGCATCCGGTTCGACCACGCACATAAAACCGACCGGCACGCCGGCCAGTTCGGCCAGCATCACCTCGGCGCCCTCCGCGTGCGGCTGCGCCATGCGCGCCTGCCAGTGCGCCAGCCGCTCGGCCGGCATGGCGTGGTCCAAAAACGCATCCGGGAAGATGCCGCGATAGGCGGCGGCCCAGCTGCGGGCGTGCATGTCGGCGATCAGGGCGGTGTCGCCGGCGCCGGCCGCGCGCATGGTCAAGGATGGAATGGTGGATGCGGTGGTCATATCGATGCTCGTGAAAGGGAAGGTGTTGGTGGCGCCGCCGCGGACGGAAAAAAGGACGCGTTCGCGTCCTTTTGTCAGTCCTTGCGGCGCCGGGTCATTCCTCGCGGCGCAGATGCGGGAACAGTAGCACGTCGCGGATGTTGGACGAGTCGGTGATGATCATGATCAGCCGGTCGATGCCGATGCCGCAGCCGCCGGCCGGCGGCATGCCGTATTC
>JAYVUV010000212.1:0-6086 GCA_043787615.1 Janthinobacterium sp.
GCCACCGTGACCGTTTTCAGGTGGGTCAAGATCTCGGGCGGCATGCCGTCCGGTAAATCGAGCACGCTGTGGCCATCGTAGATATCGATGCGACCGATATGCTTGGCTTCCAGCCCCGCCTCGTTGGCGATGGCGGCCACGATGGCGGCCGGCGTCACGGCATGGTCGCGTCCCACCGCGATGCGGTAAGCCGTCACGGCCAGCTTACCTTTGGCGTCTTTTTTCGGCTTGGCCGCTTTGGCCGGCTTGTCCGCGCCCGCTTGATCGTGCTCGGCCGATGCCGATGCCGGCGCGACCGCGTCGGCCACAGGCTTGAGGGCGGCCGGTTTGGCCGGCGCCGGTTTAGCCGCCACAGCGGGTGCGGCCGGCGTCGGCGCGGCCGCTTCGGCGCGGGCCGGAGCCGGCTTAGCCACGGCCGGTCCAGACGCGGCCGGCTTGGCCGTTGGCGCCGGTTTGCGCGGCGCGGGCGCGGCGGCCGGCGTTTCGCCGTCGCGGGTGATACGCAACTGCTGGCCGGCCACCCAAATGGTTTTCAACTGGTCCAGCAATTCGTTGGGCATGCTGTCCGGCAGATCGAGCACGCTGTAATCGTCGTAAATCTCGATGCGGCCGATGTGCTTCGAATCGATGCCCGCCTCGTTGGCGATGGCGCCGACGATATTGCCCGGCTTGACGCCGTGCGCGTGGCCGACCTCGATGCGAAAGGTTTGCATGCCGGCGTCGGCCGGCCGCACCACGCGTTCCTTTTTCGGGAAGGCGGCGCGCTCGCCGCGCTCGCCACGTTCGGGCCGTTCGCCCCGCTCGGGACGGTCGAAGCGCTCCTGGCGCGCCGGCCGCTCGTCCGACCAGGAAGCGGCCGCCGGCTCGCGTTTGTTTTTATCGAGCAGCAGCGGCACATTGCCGCGCGCCATTTTGGCCAGGGCCGCCGCCACCTCGATGGCCGGCACATTGTGCTCGCGCTCGAAATCCTCGATCAAGCTTTGGAATTCCGACAATTCGCCCTGCGCCAGCGTATCGCTGATCTGCTGCTTGAACTTGGCGATGCGCACGTCGTTGACGGCCTGAATGGTGGGCAACTCGAACATGCTGATCGGTTGCCGGGTCGAGCGCTCTATCGCTTTGAGCAAGTTTTTCTCGCGCGGCGTGATGAACAAAATCGCCTCGCCGCTGCGGCCGGCCCGGCCGGTGCGGCCGATGCGGTGGGTATAGCTTTCCGGATCGTGCGGCACGTCGTAATTGACCACGTGGCTGATACGGTCCACGTCCAGCCCGCGCGCGGCCACGTCGGTGGCGACCAGGATGTCGATCTTGCCTTCTTTCAGTTGAGCGATGGTGCGCTCGCGCTGGGCTTGCTGAATGTCGCCGTTGATGGCGGCGGCGGAAAAACCACGCGCCTGCAATTTGCCGGCCAATTCCTCGGTGCCCAGTTTGGTGCGCGAGAAAATGATCATGCCGTCGAAGGTTTCCGCTTCCAGGATGCGGGTCAGCGCGTCCAGCTTGTGCATGCCGCTCACCAACCAGTAACGCTGGCGGATATTGTCGGCGGTGCCGGTCTTGGCCGCCACCGTCACTTCGGCCGGCTGGTTCAGATAGGTGGTGGCGATGCGCTTGATCACCGATGGCATGGTGGCCGAAAACAGCGCGGTTTGGCGGGTGTCGGGCGTCTCTTGCAAGATGCGCTCGACATCGTCGATGAAACCCATGCGCAGCATTTCGTCGGCCTCGTCCAGCACCAGCGTCTTGAGCTTGGACAAGTCGAGCGAACCCTTGTCCAGATGGTCGATCACGCGGCCCGGGGTGCCCACCACCACGTGCACGCCACGGCGCAAGGCCGACAGTTGCGGGCCGTAACTTTGGCCGCCGTAGATCGGCAGCACGTGGAAACCGGGAATATGGGCGGCGTAGCTTTGAAAAGCCTCGGCCACCTGGATCGCCAGTTCGCGCGTCGGCGCCAGCACCAGCGCCTGGGGCGTGGTCTGCTTGAGGTCGATGCGCGACAAGATCGGCAGGGCGAAGGCGGCGGTCTTGCCGGTGCCGGTCTGGGCTTGGCCCAGCACGTCGCGGTTGCTCATCAACAGCGGAATGGTGGCGGCCTGGATCGGCGACGGGGATTCATAACCGACATCCTTGAGCGCGCGGATCAGCGGCTCGCTCAGATTGAGGTCGGAAAAGAGGGTAATTGGTGTTTCTGACATGAATTCACTCACAAGTTCGCTCGAATCGCCCAATGCGAAAGTATGCTTGCCATAGTTTACACTTTACTGACCCCTATCGTGCGAACGGAACTCGAATTCATCGTCTTTTGGTGCGCAAAAACGCCCAAATCCGCATGATCGGGCGCCAAATACGTCGAAAATAGCTTATTTGTTAATTTTCTGGCGCAGCCTCGGAAGGCGCCGCGCGTGCCGGCCGCGACGCCTTTCGCTTATCAGATCTCGACCACGACCTCGGTTTGCGCACTCACGCCGTCCACATCCGTCACATCGACCACCAGGCTATGCTTGCCCTTGGACAGCACGCGGGCAAAGGCATAGTGACGGCCATCGTCGGCGCGCCCGCCGATGAACTCGCCATCGATAAAGAGATTGGTCAGCTTGACTTGCTTGACCGAAGCGATATCGACCACGAAGGAGGCGCCGGCGCCGTCCGTGGTGGCGGTGGCGGTGATCTGGATCGGCGAGTTGCCGACCGCGCCCTGCCCCATGTCGAAACTGACGGCCTGGGCGTCGGCGGTGTTGCCGGCGGCGTCGCGCGCTTGTGCCACGAAACTGTGACGGCCTTTGGTGAACTGGGCCACGGGTATGCTCACCGAATACACCGTGCGGCCCTGGCTGTCGCTTGCGCTGGCCTTGCCGCTGCCGCCATCGATCACGAAATCGACTTGCGTGACGGCCACGTTATCGCTGACGGTGGCCGTCAGCACCACCGCCGCCGTGCCCACGGTGGCCGAGGTGACAATGGTGGGCGCGGTCTTGTCGGTGCTGCCTGCGTTCAAGGTAGGGGTAGGGGTGGAACCGGACGGGGTGGAACCGCCGCCGCCGCCGCCGCAGGCGCTCAGTACCGACAGCAACAACGCGCCGCACAGGGCGGCGGGTGCTTTAAAAAGGATATGCATATTATTCCTATCATATTGATTTAGAACCGTTAATATATTTTGATACATAGGTAAGAGCAATTATTTTAACAATCTGCAACATTTCTTGTTGAACCGAAGGAAGATCGGACCCGCTGCGGACCCGCTCCCGCCCGCGCCCGATCGCCCGGATAAGACGCACACGGTTCGCGTTTTTCGGCCACAAGCGCAATTCGGTGGAGTAATATCGTGACCCTGGCGCCGCCGCCACCCGGCTGGCGCACGTCTCTTGCATTTCCATATATATCTTCTCGGAGCATCAATGCGATCCATCTTCGCCCTCGCCCTCGGCCTTGGTTTGGCCAGCCAGAACGTTACCGCACAGCAATTGCCACAGGTGGCCGAAGGTCCGCTGCGCGCGCACCTGGCGTTTCTGGCCGACGATTTGCTGGAAGGACGCGGCACCGGCCAGCGCGGCGGCGATCTGGCGGTACGCTACCTGGCCGCGCAGGCGGCGGCGATCGGCTTGAAACCGGCCGTGAATGGCGGCTACAAGCAATCGGTGCAAATCGTCGGCAGCAAGGTTCTGCCGACCAGCAATGTGCGTTTCGATGCGGGCGGCAAGATCTTCACCACCGAATTCGGCCGCGACATCGTGTTCGGCACCGCCAACGGCAAGACCGAGGTGCGCTTCGAGGCGCCGCTCTTGTTCGTCGGCTACGGCATCCACGCCGAGGAAGAACAGTGGGACGACTACAAAGGGGTCGATGTCAAAGGCAAATTGCTGGTGATGATGGTGAACGACCCGCAACCGAGCAGCGCTGAACCGAACCGTTTCGGCGGCAAATCGCAAACCTTTTACGGGCGTTGGGTATACAAATTCGAAGAGGCGGCGCGGCGCGGCGCGGCCGGCGTGCTGTTGATCCACACCACCGCTTCCGCCTCCTACCCGTGGAGCGTACCGGTGAACGGCTTCAGCCACGAGCGCTTCCAACTGGCCGGCGGCAATCCGCTCGAAGGCTGGTTGCAGGAAGACGCGGCGCGCGCCTTGTTCAGCGCCGCCGGCCAGAACCTGGACGCCTTGCGCGAGCAAGCCGAGTCGCGCGAGTTCAAGCCGGTGGCGCTCAACGTCAAGGCCCAGGTGCAGCTCAACAGCACCATCCGCCAAGTCGAACAATTCAACGTGGCCGGCCTGGTGCCGGGCACCGACCCCAAATTGAAGGACCAGGCCGTGATTTATTCGGCGCACTGGGACCATCTAGGCATCGACGAGGGCGCGCCACGCAACGACAAGACCGACCACATCTGGAATGGCGCGATCGACAACGCTTCCGGCGCCGCCGCCCTGCTGGCGATGGCCCAGGCCGCCGTCAACAAGCCGGCCCGCCGCACCCAGATCTTCCTGTGGCCTTGCGCAGAGGAACAAGGCTTGATCGGCAGCGCGGCTTACCTGCTCAACCCGATCTGGCCGCTGGCCAAGACGGCCGCCGACCTCAATTTGGACAGCATGAATTTCATCGGCGCCACGCGCGACATCGGCGTGGCGGGCAGCGAACGCAGCACCCTGTACGCCAGCGCCGGCCAAGTGGCCAAGGCGATGGGCTTGCGGCTGGCGCCGACGGTGCCCGATCTGTCGGGCAGCTATTTCCGCGCCGACCACTTCAACTTCGCCAAGGCCGGCGTGCCCGCCTTCAATGTCGGCTCGGCCGTGTTCTCCGGCGACGGCGCCTTCGAGTTCGTGAAAGACCCGGCCGCGTCCAGCGCCAGGATGCTGGCGTTTAAGAAGGACTATCACCAAGTGACGGACGAATACAATCCGGCCTGGGACTTGAGCGGCATGGTCCAGCAAGCCCAGTTCACGCTCAATCTCGGTTACGCCGTCGCTAACACGCCGGCCATGCCGGCCTGGAACAAGGACGACGCTTACGCCAAGGTCAAACGCTAAAACCGGGTTCCCAACCGGGCGCATGCAATTTGAGTTTGGGAGCCGTGTCGGGGAAAAAGTTTAAATTTTTTACATCGTCTTGCGCCCGAGACTACATTGTTCGGGTAACTTCCAAGTTACCCGCATTCAAGACGTTTGGGACTGTTTGACGCAGTCTTCGGAAGCAAACAGGGTATTATTATTTACATACTTACGTTATTTTACGTTTGACAGTGCCTGACCGCGCACATCAATCGTTAAAACGCAGGCTCGCTCTCCGGCGTCACACTCGGCTTATCCAGCACGCGACCATTACTTCTCCTGCAATCTAACAATTACCGACTACATTGCCCTCTGGCACACCACTTATGCGACACGATTTCTGAACATATCTCGAACCATCGAATTCAAATCGTTTTATGTGACATATATTGGTAAAGCAATTAATTTCTTCAAAATCACGCATACCGTATTTACCTTTAGATAATACACGAAATTCATCCACGGAAGAAGAGCTTACAATTTTTTTATTTTCATCAAGCACCCAGTAAGGGAAAGTATGCGCCCCATATAACGGGGAAGTATATTTTGATGACGGCCTGATAAAAATATATTTCTCTCCTTTTGACATTGCCAAAGGCAGCGCTCTAGAAGAAAACAACTCTGAAAATGATTCCCCCAAACCATTTTCATCCATATAGATTTTTATACTATCTTGTTGTTTATTTTCAGATACAAGAAAAACCGCCATTTCATTGTCGATGCGTTGCCATCGATTGGTTTTCTCTTCCGCCCACGATGAAAAAACAATGGAATCTTTCGCGTTAATGGAAAAAAAAAGCAATAGGAGAAATGTCAAAATCATTTGCCTCATTTCAATTTCCCTCCCGCTTCCTGATACCAATTTTCAAGAATTTTATAGTCATGCGTATTGAAAGATGTCCATTGATTTTTCTTAAGTTTATTTGTTGCCTCTTTTATATCCCCATCAATGATGTATTGTATTGTATGGGTTCCCACCAAATTATCAACGGCAATCATATCCTGCGTGTGAGGCGAAAAGTCTGACAAACCTTGGGATTTGGTACC
>JAYVUV010000213.1:0-11403 GCA_043787615.1 Janthinobacterium sp.
CCCGACTGCGCTCTTGATGCCGGTGGCCAGCATGTCGATGCGGTTGCGGATCGGCGGCACCCAGATGTTGGCGACCCCCGGCACCTTGACGATGCGGTCGAGTTCAGCGATCAGCTTATCGGTGGTCATGCCGGCGCGCCACTGGTCGCGCGGCTTGAACTGGATCGTGGTCTCGAACATTTCCAGCGGCGCCGGATCGGTGGCCGACTCGGCCCGGCCGGCCTTGCCGAACACGGTTAGCACCTCCGGCACCGTCTTGATCAGCCGGTCCGTCTGTTGCAGCAACTGCGCCACCTTGCCGGCGCCGATGCCGGGCAGGGCGGATGGCATGTACAGCAAATCGCCCTCGTCCAGCGGCGGCATGAATTCGCCGCCCAGGCGCGTCATCGGCCAGATCGTCGCTAGCGCGATCAGGCCGGCCGCCGCCAGCGTCGCCTTGGGCCGGCGCAGCACGATCTCGAGCACGGGCCGATAGAGCGCGATCAGCCATCGGTTCAGCGGATTTTTTTGTTCGTCGGGGATGCGTCCCCGGATCAGGTAGCCCATCAACACCGGGATCAAGGTCACCGCCAGGCCGGCCGCCGCCGCCATCGCGTAGGTCTTGGTGAAGGCCAGCGGCGCGAACAGGCGGCCCTCCTGCGCCTCCAGCGTAAACACCGGAATGAAGGACAGCACGATGATGAGCAGCGAAAAAAACAGCGCCGGCCCGACCTCGGCGGCGGCGTCGCCGATCACGCCCCATTGCGCCTCGCCGGCCAGTGCGCGGCCGGGATGGGCCCGATGCCAGGCCTCGATGTGCTTGTGCGCGTTTTCGATCATCACCACCGCCGCGTCGACCATGGCGCCGATGGCGATCGCGATCCCGCCCAGGGACATGATATTGGCGTTCACGCCCTGGTAGGACATCACGATATAGGCGATCAATATACCCAGCGGCAGCGAAACGATGGCCACCAGCGCCGAGCGGACATGAAACAGGAACAGGGCGCACACCACGGCGACGACGATGAATTCCTCGATCAGCTTATGCTCCAGATTGTCGACCGCGCGCTTGATCAGATTGGCGCGGTCATACACCGGCACGATCTCCACGCCGGCCGGCAGGCTCGATGTCAACTGGGCCAGCTTGGCCTTGACGGCCGCGATGGTTTCCAGCGCGTTCTTCCCGGAGCGCATGATAATCACGCCGCCCGCCACTTCGCCTTCGCCGTCGAGCTCGGCGATACCGCGCCGCATCTCCGGCCCCAGCGCCACCCGCGCCACGTCGCCCAGGCGCACCGGCACCCCCGCGTCCGTGCTGGTCAAGGCGATATTGCGGAAATCGTCGAGCGTGTGCAGGTAGCCGGACGCGCGCACCATGTATTCGGCCTCGCCCAATTCCAGCACGGCGCCGCCGGTCTCTTGATTGGCCAGCCGCACCGCCTCGATCACCTTGCCGTGCGCGATGCCGTGGGCGCGCAGCTTGTCCGGATCGAGCACGATCTGGTATTGGCGCACCATGCCGCCGACGCTGGCCACCTCGGCCACGTTCGGCACCGTCTTGAGTTCGAACTTCAAAAACCAATCCTGCAAGGCGCGCAGCTGCGCCAAATCGAGCTTGCCGCCGCGATCGACCAGGGCGTACTCGTAGATCCAGCCGACCCCGGTCGCGTCCGGGCCGAGCGCCGCCTTGGCCTGGGCGGGCAGACGCGATTGCACCTGGTTCAGGTATTCGAGCACGCGCGACCTGGCCCAATACGGATCGGTGCCGTCCTCGAACAGGATATACACGAAGGAATCGCCGAAGAAGGAATAACCGCGCACCGTCTTCGCCCCCGGCACCGACAGCATGGTGCTGGTGAGCGGATAGGTGACTTGATTTTCGACGATCTGCGGCGCCTGTCCCGGATAGGTGGTGCGGATGATCACCTGCACATCGGACAAGTCCGGAATCGCGTCGAGCGGCGTGCGCGCCAGCGACCAGGCGCCCCAGACGGCGATGAACGCGGTCGCCAACAAGACCAGGAAACGGTTGGCGATCGACCAGCGTATCAGTTTCGCGATCATTTTATTTCTCCCGCCGCCGGCTTCGGCAGCATCGCGCCGCCCACGGCCTGGTCGCTCGCGGCCGGCGCGTCCGCCAGCGGCGATATCGACACGAGCGCGACCGCGCCGTCCGGGCGCCGCTCGAAGTCGAACGCGACCCGGTCGCCGGGCGCGACATTGCGCGGCAAGCCCGCCGGCGGCGGCTTGAACCCCATCGTCATCGCGCCCCATCGCAGCGTGGCGATCGGGCCATGCGAAATGGTGACCTCGTCCTTGCCGATACGCTCCACCTTGCCTTCGCCATGATGGCGCGCCGTCGCCGCCGGCGCCGACGGTTCCGGTTCCGGGCCAGGCGCGGGGGCGTCGCCCATGCGGGTCGCGCTCCCTTTCAAGCTGGCCTCGGAATCGAGCAGGAACTGGCCCGACAGGACAATTTTCTGTCCGGCCGCCAGGCCCTTGCGGATCGCGGTCATGCCATTGCCTTCGCCGCCCACTTCCACATCGACCGGCCGGAATTTGCCGCCGTCCTCGGCCAGTATCACGACGCTGCGCGTGCCGGTCTGGATCACCGCCTCGGACGGCACCAGCGGCATGTCGGCGCCGCGCCCGGAGGCGAACCGGATGGTGGCGAACATGCCCGGGACCAGTTGTCCGTCGCCGTTCGCCAGCTCGATCCTGGCCTTGAGCGTGCGCGTCGCGGCGTTCACCTCCGGCAATAGCGCGCCGACCTTGCCCTGGAAGACTTTGCCCGGAAGCGCGGCCGCGCGCGCCTCGACGGCGTCGCCCGCGCGCACCCGGGCCGCCACGTTCTCGGGCAGCTCCGCGTTCACCCAGATGGTGGCCAGGCCGTTGATGCGGAACAGCTGCGCGCCCGGCGCCAGCGTCATGCCTTCGCGCACGCCCAGCTCGGCGACCACGCCGCCGACGGGCGCCACCACGGTGGTGCGCGCATCGACCTTGCCGCTCGCCTCGACCAGGCCGATCTGCCGGTCGCTCATGCCGGCCAGGCGCATGCGCTGGCGGGCGCCGTCCACCAGGGTGGCGGTGTCGCCGCCCCGCATGCGGCGGGCCGCCAAATACTCTTCCTGCGCCGCGATCCAGTCGGGCACGTACAGCTCGGCCAGCGGCTGTCCGCGCTTGACCGGATCGAGCGCCGCCCGCACATACAGGCGCTCGACAAAGCCGCCGGCGCGGGCCTGCACCAGCGCCATCTCGCGCTCGTTGTAGGCCACGCTGCCGACCGCGACGATATCGGAGGCCAGTTTCCCGACGCCGACAAGCGCGGTCCGCACCCCCAGGTTTTGCTGGACCCGGGCACTGATGATGACATTGCTGTCGTCGCCATCGGCGCCGCCGTAGACCGGCACCAATTGCATATCCATGAAGGGCGATTTGCCGGGCCGGTCGAATTTTTGGCCGGGGAACATCGGGTCATGCCAGTAGAGCGGCCGCTTGCCGGCCGCGCCGTCGGCCATCGCGGCCGCGCCGCTGGGCGGCATGGCTTGCATACCTTGGCGCACGCCGAATCGGTAGGCGGCGTAAGCGCCGACGGCGGCGACGATCACGCTGGCGGCCGCCAGCGCGGACATTTTTTTGATGTTCATTGGGATACCCGTTCCGTGTTCATGGCGGCATGCCGCGCCGCGTCGCCATGCGGCGAAAGAAAGTTCAGTTGCGCCCATAACCGCGCGGTATCGAGCGTCAGCTGCAAGGCTTGCATCCGGGTTTCCGCCTCGTTGCGCCTGGCGGCCAGTACCTCGGCGAGCGTCGCCTTGCCGCCCCGGTAGGCGGCCAACACCGCCTGGCTGCGTTCTTCCAGCAGCGGCAACACCGCGCGCGCATAACGGGCAACGCGCTCTTTGCCGCTTTGCCACTCGACCAGCAGGGCGCCGATCTCGGCCACGTGGGCGCGCAGCATTTCGTCGCGCTCGGCCTTGGCTTGCTCGACCAGGGCCAGCTTGGCCCCCAGTTCGCGGTCTTGCCGGTTCTTCCTGTCCCACTGCAAGGGCACCGACAGGCCGATCGACACCATGTTCGAATAAGCCGGGCCGCGTTGTTGGAACGCGAACTCCACGCTCCAGTCGGCGCGCCGGTCCGCCTCGGCCAGATTGGCTTGCGCTTGCGCCATCTCCTCTTGCCGGTTCAGCACCGCGATCTGCGGATGGTGGGCGAGATCGCTGTCGAGCGAGGCCGGATCGAGCGCGATGCGGTCGATGTCGGGCGCTCCGGCCACGGCGACATCGCCGCCTGTCCAGCGGGCCAGCATGGTCTGGGCCACGCGCAGGCGGCGCCCGATTTCACTGCCCCGGTCGTCGAGCATGAGCACGGCGGCGCGGGCCGCGAGAATGTCGGCCTGGCCGCCCCGACCGCCTCGATAGGCGGCTTCGGCAGCCTCGATCTCCTGGCGCGACAGGGTTGCCTGCCGGGTCAAAAGCTCGGCCATTTGTTCGGTGTAAAACACTTCCAGCCATGAGAGCGCGGTGTCGCGCTCGATAGCGGCCAGGGCCACATCCTTTTGCGCCCGCGCCTTGTCCGCCTCACGTTCGAGGACGGCGGAACGCCAGTGGCGTTTATCGGCGCGCGTTAATTCCTGCGACACGCCGACGCGGCGCATGGTCATGAAGTCGTTGCCCAGGCTGAGCCGATCCGGGCCGCTGACGGGTAGATTGTCGATGCCGAGCTTGAGGACGGGGTCGGGCAGCTGGCCGGCCGCGACCGCCATTTCGCGCGCGGCGCTGGCGGCTTGATCCTGCGCGCTCAGCTGGCGCGAACGGGCGACCGCCTGTTGTTGGGCCAGGGCCAGCGTGAGCGGGCGGGGCGCCGCCGCGACGGGGGCGGCGGCCAGGAAAGCGAGCGCCGGCCAGAGCGCCTTCAAGACGCGAAGACGGCCGGCGCGCGCAGGGAAACGCAGCAATAACGGGGATGACATGGTAGCTCCAGAATGCGATGGACGACATCGCGCTCGCCGGTCTCGGCGGCGCGGTGGGGAACGAGGCGGTCCGGGGTATTAAATGTGGAAACGGCAGTGACGGATGGGCAGGGGCGGAGCGGTCGCGCGCGTCAAGGCGATCGGACGCGGGGGCAGGGCGCCGGGCAGCCAACCGGCATCGGAAAATTGCAAATTCAATATCAGTGCGGCGGGCAAAAACGGCGGCACATCGGGCATCGCGGATGTGTCGAGCGATTGTTTGAACGGCACGTCATGCGCATAGAGATGGCAAAGCGCCGGCTGCGCCGCATCCATACCCTGGCAATTGGGCATGTCGATCATGGCGGCATGGGCCGACGCCGCGCCATGCCCACTTCCCGCCGGCATTCCCGGACACACATACGCGGCCACGGCCAGCTGCATATATAGCATGCTGAGCATGGCGACGAGGGCCGTCAAAAAGCGCGTGGATCGGGATGTCTTCATGGGTAATGCCGTTGATGGCGCTCTTATCGTAGGATGGATCGGACGCAATGGCAAGCTCCGCAGAAGCAGACCGAGCACGCTCATATCCCATGAGTCGGCCCACGGTCTGTATCCTTACACACAAGTATAGCGATTGCCACGGTGGGAAGGTCAAGTTCTTTCCGGGCGCCGATGAGAGCGGGCGCGCAGGAGCACGGCCGCCAGGCTGGCGGCCCTCATCCCAAATGCCGCCCGCGCCTTCCTATCCGCTCCCAAGAAAATCGGTGCGGCCGGAATGCCCGGGCGCCGAAAAAGTAGGCACGAATTTCTCCAACCTCGCTGTGAGCCGAAGCTCCGCGGCCCGGTGATGAACAGGCGTTGGCCGGCATCGTCACACGGTGTGTGATCAGGTGCGGATTATATATTTTATTGCAATTGACGAGCCATCTCTCCCCACCCGCCTGACGCGCATAAAAAAACGCGGACGGCCCATCGGCCCGTCCGCGTCGCATGGTGGCGGGCGCGCCCGCGCCATCTTCTTACTCGTAGTCGCTGATCGGCGCGCAGCCGCAGAACAGATTACGGTCGCCATACACATTGTCGGCCCGGCCGACCGGCGGCCAATACTTCTGGCGCCGCAGCGACGCCACCGGGAAGGCCGCCACCTCGCGGCTGTAGCGGTGTTCCCAGGTGTCGGCGGTGAGCACCTCGGCGGTGTGCGGCGCGCCCTTGAGCGGATTGTCCAGGCGGTCGAATTCGCCGCTGGCGACTTTGGCGATTTCAGCCCGGATCGTGATCATGGCTTCGATGAAGCGGTCGATCTCGGCCTTCGATTCGCTTTCGGTCGGCTCGATCATCAGGGTGCCCGGCACCGGGAAGCTCATGGTCGGCGCGTGGAAACCGAAGTCCATCAGGCGCTTGGCCACGTCTTCGTTATTGATGCCTGTGCTCTCGCTCAAGCCACGCAGATCGAGTATGCATTCGTGCGCCACCAGGCCGTCGTGGCCCGAATACAGCACCGGATAGTGCGGCGCCAGGCGGCGCGCGATGTAGTTCGCCGCCAGGATGGCGGTCTCGGTGGCGGCGGTCAAGCCCTCGGCGCCCATCATGGCGATGTACATCCACGAGATCGGCAAGATGCTGGCCGAACCGTACGGCGCCGCGCTGACCGCGCCGATGCCGGCTTCGTCGCGCTGGTAGCCGCTGGAGCGCTGGTTCGGCAGGAACTTGGCCAGATGCGCGCCGACGCCGATCGGTCCCACGCCGGGTCCGCCGCCACCGTGCGGAATGCAAAAGGTCTTGTGCAGGTTCAGGTGGCTGACGTCGCCGCCGAAGCTGCCCGGCGCCGCCACGCCGACCAGCGCGTTCATGTTGGCGCCGTCGATGTAGACTTGGCCGCCGTGGCCGTGCACGATCTCGCACAGCTGCTGGATGCCTTCCTCGAACACGCCGTGGGTCGATGGATAGGTCACCATCACGCAAGCCAGGTTGGCGCTGTGCTGTTCGGCCTTCGCTCGCAGGTCGGCCAGATCGACGTTGCCGCTGGCGTCGCAGGCGGTCACCACCACCTGCATGCCGACCATGTTGGCCGAGGCGGGGTTGGTGCCGTGCGCCGAGGACGGGATCAGGCAGATGTTGCGATGGCCTTCGCCGCGCGATTGGTGGTAGGCCTGGATCACCAGCAGGCCGGCGTATTCGCCTTGCGAGCCGGCGTTCGGCTGGAGCGAGACGGCGGCGTAGCCGGTCAACGCGCACAGCATTTGTTCCAGCTGGCCGATCATTTCGCGGTAGCCGACCGTTTGCGCGTCCGGCGCGAACGGATGGATGTTGGAGAATTCGGGCCAGGTCACCGGGATCATTTCGCTGGTGGCGTTCAGCTTCATGGTGCACGAGCCGAGCGGAATCATGGTGCGGTCCAGCGCCAGGTCCTTGTCGGCCAGGCCGCGCAGGTAGCGCAGCATTTCATGTTCGGCGTGGTAGCGGTTGAACACCGGGTGGGTCAGGTAGGCGCTGGTGCGGGCCAGGACCGGCGGCAGGCCGCTGACGGCGGCCGCGTCGAGCGCGTCGAAGTCGGGCGCCGCCGCGCCGTTCGAGAAGATCCCCAGCAGCAGGGCCAGGTCGTCGCGGGTGGTGGTTTCGTCGAGCGACAGGCCGACGTGGTCGGCGTCGACCCGGCGCAGGTTGACGCCGGCCGCCACCGCCGCCTCGTGCAGCGCGGCCGCGCGGTCGGTGCGGATGGTCAGGGTGTCGAAGAAGGTCGGGTTGACGATGTCGTGGTCGAGCTGGCGCAGGCTGGCCGCCAGGATGCAGGTGTAGCGGTGCACGCGGCGGGCGATTTGCAGCAGTCCGGCCGGGCCGTGGTAGACCGCGTACATCGAGGCCATCACCGCCAGCAGCACTTGCGCGGTGCAGATGTTGGAGGTGGCTTTTTCGCGCCGGATGTGCTGTTCGCGGGTTTGCAGCGCCAGGCGGTAGGCCTTGTTGCCCTGGGCGTCGATGGTGACGCCCACCAGGCGGCCCGACATGCTGCGTTTGAATGCGTCGCGGGTCGACAGGAAGCCGGCGTGCGGGCCGCCGAAGCCGAGCGGCACGCCGAAGCGCTGGCTGTTGCCGACGACGACGTCGGCGCCCCATTCGCCGGGCGGGGTCAGCATGGTCAGGGCCAGCAGGTCGGCCGCCACGATCACCATCGCGCCGATCGCGTGCAGGTGGGCCACGCCGTCGCGGTAGTCGCGCACCACGCCGTTCACGCCTGGATACTGGAGCAGCACGCCGAAAGTGTCGCGCAGCTCGCCGATAGCGGCCGGGTCGAAGCTGCGCACCTCGATGCCGAGCGGCCGGGCGCGGGTTTGCACCACTTCCAGGGTTTGCGGCAGCACGTCGTCGGCCACGTACAGCACATTCGATTTGGATTTGCCGACGCGCTGGATCAGGGTCATGGCTTCGGCCGCGGCGGTGCCTTCGTCGAGCATGGAGGCGTTGGCGATGCCCATGCCGGTCAGGTCGGTGATCACTTGCTGGAAGTTGAGAATCGCTTCCAGGCGGCCCTGCGAAATCTCAGGCTGGTAGGGAGTGTAAGCGGTGTACCAGGCCGGGTTTTCAAAGATGTTGCGCAAGATGACGCCGGGCGTGTGGGTGTTGTAGTAGCCCTGTCCGATCAGCGACTTGAGCACCTGGTTTTTCGACGCCAGCGCCTTCAACTTGGCCAGCGCGGCGTGTTCCGGTAGCGGCTCGGCGTACTGGCCCAGGGCCAGGGCGGTGCGGTTGCGGATGTTGGCCGGCACGATGGCGTCGATCAGGGCCGCGCGCGATGCGTAGCCCAGGGTCGCCAGCATGGCTTCCTGTTCCGGGGCGGAGGGGCCGATATGGCGGGCGATGAAGGCGTCGCGCGCTTCGAGTTGGGTCAGGCTGATGCGGGTCATGGTGGTCGGGGCCGATCTATAAACTGGACACTGGGTTGCGGCCGGCGCGCGGCGCCGGCGGAAAAACGATAGGCGATGCGGGGCGGGGCGCCGCCCGCATGGAGCGGCGCCGCCGGGTGACGCCAGCGCTTAGTCGTCGGTGTTCTTGGCGTAGGCGGTGGCGTCGAGCAGACTGTCGAAGGCGCCGGCGTCGCTGGGCTGGAGCTTGAACAGCCAGGCCGCATAGGCGTCGGCGTTGATCGATTCCGGGGCGCCGGCCACCGCGTCGTTGACGGCCACCACTTCGCCGGCCAGCGGCGCGTAGATGTCGCTGGCCGCCTTGACCGATTCGACCACGGCGGCGTCGTCGCCCGCAGCGTAGGTTTTGCCCACCGTCGGCAGTTCGACGAAGACGATGTCGCCCAGCGCGTCCTGGGCGTATTCGGTGATGCCGACGGTGATGGTGCCGTCGGTTTCCAGGCGCACCCACTCGTGCGATTCGGTGTATTTCAGGTCGGCGGGAATATTCATGTGAGGCTCCGGATAAAGGTGGTCAATGTGATGGGGGATGGCGAAATGGCGGTGTGACGGGTCAGGCAACCAGGATTTTACCGTTGCGCACGAAAGGCAGCTTGACCACGGTGGCGGCCAGCAGCTTGTCGCGGATCGCCACCCGCACCGTGTCGCCCGGCGCCACGCCGTTCGGCACGCGCGCCAGCGCGATCGCCTGCTGCATGGTGGGGCTGAAGGTGCCGCTGGTGATTTCGCCGTCGGCCCGGTCGGCGCCGATCACCACGCTTTGGTGGGCGCGCAGCACGCCGCCTTTTTCGCGCAGGATCAAACCGACCAATTGGGCGTTCTGGCCCAGCGCCTGGAGCGCGGCCTTGCCGACGAAGTCGCGCGGGCTGACCAGGTCGATGGTCCAGGCCAGGCCGGCGTCGAGCGGGTTGACCGTTTCATCCATGTCCTGGCCGTACAGATTCATGCCCGCCTCCAGGCGCAGCGTGTCGCGCGCGCCCAGGCCGGCCGGTTTGACGCCGGCCGCCAGCAGGGCGTCCCACAGCGCCACCGCTTGCTCGGCCGGCAATCCCAGCTCGAAGCCGTCTTCGCCGGTGTAGCCGGTGCGCGCCACCATCACTTCGCCGAACGCGGTGCCGGCCACGATGGCGGCGTTGAACGGTTTCAGTCCTTCGGACGCGGCTTGCGTCTCGGGCAGCACTTGCCACACCTTGGCGCGCGCGTTCGGCCCCTGGACGGCGATCAGCGCCAGGTTGCGGTCGGCGCCGTCGCGGCGCTGGGTGATGCGCAGCGCGCTGCCGGTGGCGACGTTGTGCGCGCCGATCCAGGCCAAGTCTTTTTCGGCGGTGCCGGCGTTGACCACCAGGCGGAACCAGTGCTCGTCCATGAAGTAGACGATCAAGTCGTCGATCACGCGGCCTTCGGGATTGAGCATGCACGAGTACAGCGCCTTGCCGGGCGTTTGCAGTTTGTCGACGTTATTGGCCAGCAGGCCGCGCAGGAAAGGGCGGGCTTGTTCGCCCTCGATGTCGACCACGCACATGTGCGAGACGTCGAACATGCCGGCGTCGCCGCGCACCGCGTGGTGCTCCTCGATCTGCGAGCCGTAATTGACCGGCATGTCCCAGCCGCCGAAATCGACCATGCGGGCGCCTGCGGCGCGGTGGGCTTGATTGAGTGGGGTCGCTTTGAGCGTCATGAATTCCTCGGGCACTAGTGAAAGGGGTTAACGGAACATACCAGGGAAAAGCCGTCGCAGCTTTTTCCGCCGATCTGATCGCAGACCCCTCTGTCCTTGGTACCTGAGAGATTACGGGAATGATCCCGCGCGCCCCTTCGGTGGGCCGCCGGCGATGTGCCGCGGCCGCTCTCCAGAGTTGAGCCGGCGCCGCGCGAGCGTCGCCAGTCCCCTTGATCGGTCCTTTTGCCTGAGAGTTTTTGGGTGGTGCCCCTTCGGCGGCAGCGCATGGCTACCCTCTCCCGATCAAGAGTGCAGAATATATGTCAGCGGGGGCGTTCTGTCAATCGACCGGCTCGTTCGCGCGGGGCGGTTCCGGCCGGCCCGATCGGCGGGGGAGGCGAAGGGCAGCCGGTCGGCAACGCGGCCGATTGGCGCCGCGCGCAACCGGCGTCGCCATGACTGTGCCGAGGAAGCCGCACGGCTCGGCTCGCCGTTGTAGGCGCGCACGGAAAGTGTACAAGGGCAAAGCTTGATTCGGATCTATTTGCTAGAATAAGTCTATCTTTCCTTTCAAGCGAATCCTATGAGCGACGATCAAGATAAGTTTGACGGTCACGCCTATTACACGCTGTCTGGCGATGTGAATAGCGACATGGTGCGGCGCGTGTTCGACGCGGTGTCCGACATGACGGAAGACCGTGTCGGCACGGCCCATGTATTGATACAGTCGAACGGCGGCTACGTCAGCGACGGCATTTGCCTGTACAACTTTCTGAGCAAGTTGCCGATCAAGTTCGTCACCTATAACGCGGGCGCGGTGGCTTCCATCGCCGTCACCTTGTTTTTGTCGGGTAAGGAACGGCATGCCAGCGACACCGCCCGTT
>JAYVUV010000214.1:0-8770 GCA_043787615.1 Janthinobacterium sp.
CGCGCAGAATGGCCGCGATGTCGCTGAACCATAAAAACCGACCGGTGGCGATGAAGCGCTCGCCGGCGGCTGCCGGTGCCGTCATCGCCCGAATATGCAAGTCCGCCAATCGCGGATATCGACGATTCCGAAACCGATGCACGGCACCATCGGTAACTTGCCCTTGAGCATCAAGGCGATGAGATCGATGGACGCCGAATAGTCGCGGCCCAGCACCGGCCCTTGTATGCTCGAAGGCAGGATCGCGCTCAGTTCCATCGCCGATCCGGTCTCGCGTATGAAGGCCCAGGCATCCTGTTCGGCCAGCGTCTTCGAGCGGGGATAATTATAGATGGGCTTATCGGGCAAGTCGGTCCAAAGATGTTCGTCGAGCGTGCCGGCCCCCTTCGTTTGCCGCATCGCCGCCGTCGTCGACGAGGTGATCACGGTGCGTTTTACCGCCACCTTGGTGGCCGCCTTCAAGACTCTAGCCATGCCCTGGCGAGCCGGCGTGATCACATCTTGACCGCGGTACTCGCCGATCGGCATCGGCGAGGCGACATGCAGAACGAATTGCGCGCCATCGGCGGCGCGTTCCCATCCCGCGTCATGCAGCAGGTCTGCGGCGAAGAAGGAGAGACGGTCGCCGGCGATCGTCTCGCCGGCGATCATGGCCCGCACCTCCGGCTCGCGCGCCAGATTGCGGATGGTGGTCCTCACCGTATAGCCTTTTTTTAACAGTTCGATGATCGTCCAAGAGCCCACAAAGCCGGACCCTCCCGTCACCAATACGGTTTGACCCATTCCAGCGGCATCGCTCATATTTTTCTCCACATTGTTAAGTTTTCCGCATCGAGCTTGATACGAGTCGGTTTCCATTGCATACTCGAATACTATGAGTAACCACTTCCATCCACAAGACGGCACTTTAATGAAACCAAGTCACCCCCGACTCACCAAGGCCTGCGCGCAGGCGGCGCCCGCGCTATCCGGTTTGCCCGTCGATATCTGTCAATCCGTGGGGGATGTGCTCGCGCGCGTCGGCGATAAGTGGTCCCTGCTGGTGATTTATATGCTCACGGGGCGGGCCATGCGATTTAGCGAACTCAAACGCAGCCTCGGCTCGATTTCCCAAAAGGTTTTAACGACGACTTTGAGGGGTTTGGAACGCGATGGGTATCTGACCCGCACCGTCACGCCCAACATTCCGCCGCGCGTCGATTACGAGTTGACGCCCCTGGGGCGTGAAGCGCTGGAGCCGGTGGCGGCGCTGGCGACTTGGGCGATGTTACGCAGAACGGATATAGAGGCGGCCCGTGCCGTGTTCGACCAGAAGTCATTGCGGCCGTGAGCTGAATCCATGGCGCTCGGCCAGATGCTTATCGTCGATGAGCGGCGTGTGCAAAACGCGCCTGAATTTGAACAGCGGCCAGCTACGGATAGGTACCTGATTTCACGAACTTCGACACTAGAGCCCCTTCATTGAGTCCCAGGTGAATCGGTAGGGTGGGTCGGTGCCAGCGCATAGCCGTCTTTCATTGCCCACCTGTACACTCCGGGCTGCGATAGCGGCCCGGAGTCCTATCCGCAACCTATGCTATTTGTAGTAGCAGGACTTAACGGTGTTCAGGATGGGGTCGCCAAAACCGTGGTGTTGCATGCAATACTGGTGGTGGCGGTCTGGTAGTGGAACGCGCCGGGCGCCGAACGCCACTGCTTTGACTCCGCTAAACGAGCAGGTGTTGTTCTCGCCCGCGCACAGTGTCCAGCCGTGCTCTGGTGGTTGCGGGGATGCGTCGCACCGCTTGAGAACACCAAAGATCGGATCGCCTCCAAAAGCGTTGCTATTGCAAGCAATGTTGTCTGTCACCGCGCGATAGCGATACGACGTCTCCGCTCCGTAGCGCACAACAGACGGGCCGCTGACGGAGCAGGTTCCGTTCTCGTCGGCGCACGACGCCCAGGTGTCGGTTGTGGCACCGTAGTCGCAGGATTTGACGACGCCATAGGCCGGATCGCCACCAAAAGACGGGGTGGTGCAGGTGACGCTAGCCGTGGCGTTTTGGTAAAAGTACGCCCCATTGGCGCCGTAGCGCACGGTCCGGATGCCGCTGAAAGAACAGACGGCCCCTTCCGCCCCGCAACTGTTCCAGGCCGTTGGCAAGGCTGCGCCGAGCTCTTTGAAGTCCCAGGTGCCTGCTTGAACCGTGAAGTACACATAGTTCAAGTCGCTGCCCGCATAGCTCAAACCCGTCACGCTTCCCGTTGATGCGCCATGAGCGTACACCGTGGTGCCATTGGCGGTGACGGTGACGTCGCTCATGCCGCGCGTGGGAACACCCACTTTGGCCGTCGTACCAGCCGGGCTTTCGAGATGCGAAGAGAAGGTGTTGGCATCCGGGTGCGACCACGAGGCCTCGACAGCGCCCTGCGGCAGCGTCAAGCGCCCTTCCACGTTGGTCAAATCGCCAGGATGCGGAATGAAGCGGTATTGGGTCAGCTGGGTTTCGGGGGCCAGGCCCAAGACGTAGAAGGTCAACGCGGAAGTCGGCCCGGTGGCCCAGCCGTGCGATAAGCTCATGTAGGGGCCGCCATACGCGAAGCTGCCGTCCGCATTGAAACCTTCCCAGAATGTGCTTTTGGTGCCGATCGCGCTGTTGAGCATATAGCCCCACTGTCTGCGGATGAGGGTCAGGCCATTCTGGTCGTCGTTTGCTGCAAAGTGCGCATTGACCTCCATCGATCCGGGGAAGGTGCCGATGTTGTTGCCCCATTCAGGTGTCGTCGCGCCAAACGCATTCCAGCGGGTGGCCAATTTTTGCGTCAGCGTGATCGACTTGGCGGCACTATCGGTCAGCCCGTACCAGACTGCCAGCGAGTTGCCGTCTTGCGGATACAAGTTACTACTCGGGTTGTCCTTGTAGAGGCCCTGCGAAGCGACCCACATCGAGGTGTTTGCAGCGGTTTTTAATATTGCCGCCTTGACGTTGTAAGTCTGAGCCAAGGCGGGATCGCCCACGGCACCGGCCATATTGGCGCCCCCCAATAACACGGCATACAAGATGGAATTGGCTGCAATGTTCTCGCCATCTTGCGCGCTGCGAGCCCAGTCGGCGCGGCCAGTGACGTTGAGCAAGCCGTTTGCGTCGATCTTGTTGGTGATAAAGCTCATGGCCAATTTGTACTTCGGCCAGATCGATTTGATGTAAGCCAGATCGCCAGAGTAGGTGTAGTACGTCGAAGTGCCCAACAGTGACCACATGTGGTAAGTGTCCGAGCCAAAAAAGTTTACAGCCGGACCGGCAAACGGTAGTTCACCGCTGGTTTGTTGCGCGTTAAACATGGTGCTCAGCGAATTCTTGGTCGACACCAGATCATTGGTTGACACGAAGGCCGTCGGCACCGAAATACCCATGTCGCCGGGCCAGACCGTGCGGTCACGCTTGGCACCATCGGCCAATATGCTGATGCCCACGCCGATCATGGCGCTGTTGTTCCAACCCGACCCCGGTGGCCCCCAGACCCGGCCTTGGGTCGGAGCGATGGTATTGGATTGCACGGTGTAGGCGCCGGCATACCAGATCTGGTTGAGCAGGGCGTCGTTCGAAGAGAAGTAGTTGGCGTAGTCGCTGAGGTCGGCCTTGTCCGGCGCAAAAGTAATTTCCAGGGAGACCTTGTCCAGATCAACCCAACCGTCGGTATGCATAAAAACCGTCAGGTAACGAAAGCCGCCCCGCAGTTTATCAGTTGGCATGGTGTACGACGAGCCGCCCACAGCCGCGCCGATGAGCGCTCCATCCGCTCCCGAGCCGCCGTTGCTGGCATCGCTGTTCAATCCCACATATAGCGAGGATTCTGAAAATGCCAACCCCACCGACTGGTCTCTTGTGCTGGCGGCTGCGAAATGTAAGGTAGCAATGCCGCCCACTTCCTTGCCAAAGTCGAGAACGATATAGGCATTTTTTCCTGAGAGGCGGGTCGGCGCACTTGACAGCACTTTTTGCGGATCGGTCACCGCACCCGAGGTGGCAAAAATGGCCACCGGTTGGACGGTGCGCGATACCGGCGAATAATTGGTAGCGACGGGGTTGGCCGCGCCGAGACCGCCGAGCTTTTGACTGAGCGCCGATTTCACTTGCGCTGGCGGACCGGAACTGCCGGTATCACCTTCACCGCAAGCGAATAACAGCGCCATTGCGCAAGCCGTCAACGCATAAGCGCTCCATCGTTTGCTAAGTCACACATCGATGGGATAGGAATGGTTAGCCAATATAAGCTCCAGAAATGGACGAAAAATAGAGACCAACCGACGTACCATTGCCGACACCAACAGCACCTTAAGCAAGCTCCACTCTGACACGGTATTTCCTCTGTTGCAAGGAAGTACACAGTGAACCACGGGCGGACTGTGGAATCAAGAAAAACCCGGGCGGCCAAGGCGGGCGCTCCCTGGGCCGAGACAAACTCGAGGTACAAGATCCTTGCCGTGGTTGAGGAGGGCTGGCGCTAGGCAATGAAATGGCGTAGGCGAGCGCGTCGGATGTTGTGCGCGACCCGGCCCGTAGTAGACTGCGGTGCGGCCGATTTTGGCCGGCGCAACCAACACGAAGGTCGGGGTTTATGAACGAAAAACAGGCGGTGATCAATTGCTCATCTTATTTGGCCGGTAAAAAACAGGGCGACATCACGGTCGATGACATCGGCGCCATCTTGTCCGAGGCCGATTCTTTCGTCTGGGTCGGCCTGTTCGAGCCGGGCGAGGCGTTGATGCAGCGCGTGCAAGAGCAATTCGGCCTGCATGAGCTGGCGGTGGAGGACGCGCAGGGCGGCGTCCACCAGCGTCCCAAGCTGGAGGAATACGGCGATACCCTGTTCGTGGTGCTGCACACGGCCACGCTGGACGGCGAAACCGTCCATTATGGCGAGACCCATATTTTCGTCGGGCCGCGTTTTGTCGTCACGGTGCGCCACGGGCCGTCGCACGGCTATGAAAAGGTGCGCGAGCGCACCGAGTCGATGCCCGACCGCTTAGCGCATGGACCCGGTTATGTGCTCTATTCGATCATCGATTTCGTGGTCGATCAATACCAGCCGTGCATCGATAAATTACAGCAGCGTTTTCAATCCTTCGAGCGGCAGCTGTTCAAGCCGAACGCGCAAGCCGATAATCTGGAGGATTTTTACAAGCTGAAAAACGAGTTGATGACCTTGCAAGCGGCGGCCTTACCGCTGGTGGAAATTTGCACCCAATTGCTGCGTTTTCACAGCGATATCATCCCGAAGGAAAACCGCATTTATTACCGGGATATCCTGGACCATGTGGCGCGCGTCACCCAGGCCGCCGACCGCATGCGCGAAATGATCAACGCGGCCATGCAAGTGTCGTTGGCGCAGGTGACGATACGGCAAAACGATGTCGTGAAACGCTTGGCCGGATGGGGCGCGATTTTGGCGGTGCCGACCATGATTTTTAGTCTGTACGGTATGAATTTCGAGGTGATGCCGGAGTTGAAGTGGAAGGGAGGCTATCCGATGGTGCTGGTGGTTATCGCCATCGGCTGCTGGTGGCTGCATCGGCGCTTGAAGCGCGAGGGCTGGCTCTAGCTTTCATGGCGGGCGCGCCGGCGGTCCGGCCGTCGGCGCGCGCCATCCACGTTATTTGCTTTTCTCTTGCTGGGCTTTCTTCGCCTGTTTTTCCGAAATGGGCGCGGCCGGCGCGGCGGTCGCTTCCGACTTGGGCGCGCGGCGCGTTTCGGTGGCCTTGGCCAGCGCCGCGGCGCAATCGGTATCGGGCACGTTACCCACATTGACCAGCGGCAGCAAGGCGGCCACCGGGGCCACGGCGGCCAGCGCCACGGCGGCGCCCGCTTTCAAGGCCAGCGGACCTTTGTACGGTCCAATGTCGGGGTCGCTGAAGGTGCCTTTGGCATACAGGGGCGAGCGCAGCGAAAACACGCGCGCGCCCTTGGTTTGCGGACGCACGTCGAGGTTCAAGGTTTCTTGCGCCAAGTTGACGTTGCCGGTGACGTCGATCACCGCGTCGTCCGTGTCGATCACGAAACGGCGCACTTCGGCCAAGCCGTTTTTCACGCCCCAGTCGCTGGCCAGGCAATTGAGATGGATTTGTTTGTCGCCAAACACTTTGACGAAGACGGCGTTGGCGATATTCAAGCCGGCCGCCTCGAGGATGAATTTGCTGATCGAGCCGTCGCTGACCACCGCGCCCAGTTCGCCGTTTGAACTGGCCAGCATGCTCGAAATGGAATTGCCGTGGCCGGTCAGCGCCGCGTCGCCATTGACTTCGCCAAAGCTGGCTTGCATCGACTGCAATTTGGGGAAGAGTTCGCGTATCTTCAAATGGCGCGCCGCCAACTTGATCTGGGCGTCGATCGCCGTTTTTCTGCCGTCGAGCGAGAGGTTGGAGGTGATGGCGCCGCCGGCCATGCCGAAGTTCAAGGGCGTGAGGCTCAACACTTGGTCCTTCATATGGATCTCGGTCACGATGTTTTCCAGCGGAATATCGTGGGTGCGCACCAGACGCTTGCCGCTGAACTTGACGTCGGCGTCCAGCGCCTTCCATTTGGCGGTGTTGAATTGCGCCACCGGCAAGGCTTTGCCGGCGGGCGGCGCCGGGTGGCGCGCTTGATCGGGCGCGTCCTTGTTATCGGCACCGATCAAGGGTCCCAAGTCTTCCAGGCGCAATTGTTGCGAGCTGACGGACCCGCGCAGCAAGGGTCGGGACTGGCGCGGCAGGTATTCCAGGGTGCCGGCCACATCGCTGCCGCCAACCGTGCCGGTGAATTTTTGATAGGCCCAGGACCAGCTATCGCCGGTTTTTTTGCCGACCAACAGGCCATGGGTGGCGTAGGCCGGTGTTTCGGGCAGCAACACCCCGGTCAGCGGGTACAGGTCGGCCATGCTGGCGCCGCCCAGCGTCAAATTGAGCGCCATGCCGGAGAGCGAACGCGGGTCGGTCAAGGTGCCGTCGATGCCGATCTTGTTTTTGCCGATTTGGGCGTGCGCCCGCACCGGATAGCTGAGGTGATCGTCTTGCAGCGACAGCACGGCGCCAGCCTTGCCGCCGCCCGTCACCGGCGCTTTGTTGTAGGTACCGCTCAGCGCGAATTCGATGCCGTATTGTTGTTCGCCGGACTGGGTGCCGCTGGCCGCCGGCGCGGGCGCGCCGCCGCTGGCGGGGGCGCCGGCGATCGACGAAGCCGTGGCGCCCAGGTCGAGGTCGATGCCCTGGTCGAGATAGCGCAGCTTGCCCGCGTCGAAGGCCAGGCGGCCGATGTCGACGTCCCAAGCGGACGGGCCGTTGTCTTTCATGGTCCAGCTGTTGCTGCCGTCCTCGCGCCGTTCCAGCGCGATCGCTGGCGCATCCAGGGATAGACTGGTCAGTACCACGTGTTTGGACAGCAGGGGCAGCGGCCGCAGCGCCACGGCGACGCGGCGCGCGGCGGCCATTTGCGGGCCGACGGTGCTCCAGCCGGGATTACTGATGCGCACGTCGTTGGCGGCGATGTCCAGTTGCGGCACGAAGCGGCGCCAGCCGGACTCGCCTGCATTCCCGTCTTGCTTGAATTGCACCTTGAGGTCACCCTGGATGGCGAACTCGCGTCCGGTGCTGTCCGAGACGCGTCGATTGATGTAGGGGCGGGCGCGATTCCAGTCGAAGCTGGCGATGAAAATGGCCACGGCGACGAGCGCCAGCAGTAAGGTGGCGAGTATCCATAACAGGATCTTGATGGGTTTCAAATGGGTCATGGCGTGGAATCGAATGTGAGGGAAGGCGCGGTGCCATCGGTAACTGTTCCGATGATAGGGTCAGACTCGCCTTCGGTCTGTACGCTCGCATACATTACGCCGCAGTGCAGCCGCAAAAAAGCAGGTCTGAGCAACGGTAACACATCGCGGAATCGGGAACCACGCAGGTGGAGGAGGGGCGAGGTGGAAGAGGCGCGAGGCGATGTCGCGCGCACATGCGTACGCGTCGGGGCAAGCCTTCGCCCCGACCGCCGATCCGATGCTGCATTACTGGGGCAGCGGCAACTCGATTTCCGCCTTGCGCGCCGCGATGGCTTCGCCGAGCGCCACCAGGTCGAGCTTGGCTTTTTTCGCTTTCGGGAACATTTCGCCTTCTTCTTCGCCCACGTGGTGCTCGATTTGCTCGGACAAGACCTTGATTTTCGCGTCGTACAAGTCGTCGCCCGGGTCCATGGAAATGATTTGTGCGATCAAATCTTTCGCGGACGCGTGTTCGACATTCGCTTCGTCCACCAAGTCTTCCGTGTCTTTACCCGCTTCGCGCACGGCGGGGTAGAAAATTTCTTCTTCGGCCGTGGCGTGCTTGGTCAATTCCAGGCAGATTTGCATGGCCAGTTTTTTCTTCGATACTTGCGAACGGTCGCTCAAGCTTTCATATTGCTCGAACATGGCTTTGACGTTCGCGTGATCTTCGGTCAGCAAGGAAATCGCGTCTTGCGCTGGTCCGCTACCGGTCGGGATCTTGTTCGGCATGGCGCCGGTGTTTTTTGATGGGGTGGGCATGTTGACTCCTGTGTCAATGGCATCGGGGCAAGCGGCGCTTGCCCCTGGCTTCATTTATTTGGAACGCGAACCCGAGCCCGAGCCCGAACCGCTAGAGCCGGAGCCGGAGGATTTGCCGCCGCTGCTGTCATCCGAGGACGAACCCTTGCCGGCGGAACCGCCGCTCGATTTGCCTTGCGAACCCGAACGGTCGTTGTCGCTTTGTTGGTTGCCGTCGTTTTTGTGGCAAATGGCGCCCGCC
>JAYVUV010000215.1:0-23843 GCA_043787615.1 Janthinobacterium sp.
TCTGGGGCGGCCCGCCGGGCAGCCCGGACGAGGACGGCGACCGTTTCATCGAAATTTGGAATCTGGTCTTCATGCAATTTAACCGCGACGACCAGGGCAACATGCCGCGCTTGCCCAAGCCCTGCGTCGACACCGGCATGGGCCTGGAGCGCCTGGCCGCCGTGTTGCAACACGTGCACAGCAATTATGAGATCGACCTGTTCCAGCACTTGATTCAAGCGGCCGCGCGCGAAACCGGCGCCACCGACCTGGAAAGCAAATCGCTGCGCGTGATCGCCGACCATATCCGCGCCGCCGCCTTCTTGATCGTGGACGGCATCATCCCCGGCCCGGAAGGCCACGGCTACGTGCTGCGCCGCATCATCCGGCGCGCGCTGCGTCACGGCCACAAACTGGGCCAGACCAAACCGTTTTTCTACAAGCTGGTGGCCGATCTGGTGGCTGAGATGGGCGCCGCCTATCCGGAGCTGACCGAAGCCCAGTCGCGCGTGGCGCAGATGCTCAAAACCGAGGAAGAGCGTTTCGGCGAGACGCTGGAAAACGGCATGAAGATCCTGGAAGCCCAGCTGGCCAAGGATAGCGCGCGGCTCGACGGCGTCACCGCCTTCACCCTGTACAGCACCTACGGTTTCCCGCTCGATTTGACGGCCGACATTTGCCGCGAGCGCAACGTGGTGCTGGACGAAGCCGGCTTCGAGGCGGCCATGAAGGAAGACAAGCGCATCGCGCGCGAGAACGGCAAGTTCAAGATGGCGGCCGGGGTCGAATACAAGGGCGCCAAGAACAAGTTCGTCGGTTACGACAGCCTGGTGCACAACAGCAGCGTGATCGCCTTGTACGCGGACGGCGTCTCGGTGCCGGAATTGACGCTCGGCCAGAGCGGCGTGGTGGTGCTCGACACCACCCCCTTCTACGCCGAATCGGGCGGCCAGGTCGGCGACCAGGGCGTGCTGCGCGCGGCGGGCGCGCAATTCAAGGTGGAAGACACCCTGAAGGTGCAAGCCGACGTGTTCGGCCACCATGGCGAATTGCTGTCGGGTAGTTTGAAAGTGGGCGACCGGGTCGAAGCGGTGGTCGACGAGGCGGTGCGCGCGCGCACCATCCGCAACCACTCGGCCACCCATTTGATGCACAAGGCGCTGCGCGAAGTGCTGGGCGACCATGTGGCGCAAAAAGGCTCGGTGGTGGACCCGGAACGCACCCGTTTCGACTTTTCGCACAACGCGCCCCTGACGGCCGAGCAAATCGCCCAGGTGGAAGTGATCGTCAACCGCGAAATTTTGCAAAATCATGAAACGCGCGCCCAGCACATGGCCTTCGACGACGCCGTCAAGCATGGCGCGATGGCCTTGTTCGGCGAAAAGTACGGCGACGAAGTGCGAGTGCTCGACATCGGCAGCTCGCGCGAGTTGTGCGGCGGCGTCCACGTCGGCCGCACCGGCGACATCGGCTTGTTCAAGATCATCGCCGAAGGTGGCGTGGCGGCCGGCATCCGCCGCGTCGAGGCGGTCACGGGCGAAGGCGCGCTGGCGCTGGTGCAAAATCTGAACCGGCGTTTGACCGAAGCGGCCGGCAGCTTGAAAACCCATCCGGACGAGCTGGCTCAGCGCATCGCCCAGATGCAAGACCACGTCAAGTCGCTGGAGAAGGAATTGGCGGCCTTGAAATCGAAATTGGCGTCCGGCCAGGGTGACGAGCTGGTGTCGAAAGCGGTCGATGTGAACGGCATCAAGGTGTTGGCGGCGCTGCTGGACGGGGCCGATGTGGCCGGTCTGCGCGAAACCGTGGATAAACTCAAGGACAAGTTGAAGACGGCCGCCATCGTGCTGGCCAGCGTGGTGGACGGCAAGGTGAGCCTGATCGCCGGGGTCACCGCCGACGCCACGTCCAAGGTCAAGGCCGGCGAGCTGGTCAACTTCGTTGCCCAACAAGTGGGCGGAAAAGGCGGCGGACGCCCCGATATGGCGCAGGCCGGCGGCACCGATCCGAGCAATTTGATGCAGGCGCTGGCGGCGGTGCCGGCCTGGGTCCAAGAACGCGCTTGACAAGCCGGAAAATCGCAAAACAAGCCCGCCGCCAGAGTGAGAGCCCTGGCGGGGGCGCTGTGACAAACGCACAATTGACATGCCAATGCGGCAAAAAAGCACGCTCCGCAAGCGTTTCGGTACTGTTGCTTCAAAGAATTGTCGTTGTGACCTCACAACACTCTGTGAACTATTTTGGTGCAGCGCGTCATGGGCTCTGATTTGGAGTAGTATGTGAAAAATCAGTACAACAACACCAGGCGGGATATTGATGAGCGACACCTTACTTGAAACCGAGATCATGGAATTCCACAAGGAACTCGATGCACGCGGCTTGAATTGTCCACTACCGATTTTGAAGGCGAAAAAAGCGCTGTCGGAGCTGCAAAGCGGGGAAGTGCTGCGCATCATGGCGACCGATCCCGGTTCCGTGCGCGATTTTCAAGCGTTCGCCAAGCAAACCGGCAACGCCTTGCTGTCGCATGTGCAAAATGGACGCGAGTTCGTGTTCCTCATGCAGCGCAAGTAGTTTTGATACAGCTTCGCGCTGCTTTTATCGCGCCGCGCGATGTCGATGGCGAGAAGCGAAGGGCATGATCGCAGGCGTAGCGTCGAAGCCTACGCCTGTTTGTAGACGAGAGCGCGGCGCGGCGAGCGCCACACCAGCGCGCGGTCGCCGCACTCGGCTAGTGACACATATTACGCGCAACCTTGGCGCGCTTCCGCCTTTCCCAATTCAAGAAATTCTTTCAGCCCCGCGATCACTTTCGGCCACCCGCCGGAAACACGTCTGGCCATCGCGGAATCCTCGATGAAATCGCCGTGCGTAATAATCAGTTCCACCCCCTGTTCCACCTGCGCGATGGCGAACGTGACGCGCGACACGTCTTCGGTGTCGCCAGGGTTATGCCATGACAAGACCAGCTTGCGCGGCGGATCGATTTCTTCCACCTTGCCCACGTGATGCACCGTGCCGCTGTCGACGCCGACATGCCGCCAATCGGCGCCGGGTTCCCATGACGACACGTTGGCGCTGCCAAACCAGTATTGTTTTGTGAACTCGGGCTGGGTGATCGCCTGCCACAGTTTTTCGGCGCTGGTATCGATGGTGATTCGATACACTTGCTCAGGTATCTGCATTTTTTTGCTCCTTCAAGGTGTTCGCGAGATCGTGCAGGGCTTGCATGCGACCCGCTTCGAACCTGCCAATCCAGCGCAGATAGATCTCGCTGATTGGAACAGGGTTAAGGTAGTGGAACTTCTCGCGCCCTTTCTTGACTGTGACGACCAGGTTCGCCGCTTCGAGGATGGCGATATGTTTTGTGACGGCTTGACGTGTCATCGCCCGATTTTCACACAGCTGGTTCAGGGTCAAGCCGTTGCGCAAGCGTAGGCAATCGAGCAAGTCGCGTCGATTCGCATCCCCCATCGCTTTAAACACTGCATCGTTATCGGACATGGATTTATTATGCAACCAAATGGATGCCTTTTCAAGCGGCTTTTTTGTGTCTGGATGAAAGCTGTCTGGAGCAGGCACATGTCGATTCTGCTGGCGCGGCGCGCCGTTTAGAGCCCTCCCTCTACGGAAAAATGGCACGATCGTGCTTAAATTCGGTCGCGGTCGCGATTTTCTCTTATAATCTAGCCCACACTTCGTCCGTCATTCCCCTATTTCCCAAAGGCACAGCTATGAAAGTCTTGGTACCCGTCAAACGCGTGGTCGACTACAACGTCAAAGTGCGCGTCAAAACCGACGGCTCCGGCGTCGATACCGCCAACGTCAAAATGTCGATGAATCCGTTCGACGAGATCGCCTTGGAAGAAGCCATGCGTCTCAAGGAAGCGGGCAAGGTCACCGAGGTGGTGGCCATTTCCTGCGGCGTGACGCAGTGCCAGGAAACGCTGCGCACCGCCATGGCGATCGGCGCCGACCGCGCCATCCTGGTGGAAACCGCGGCCGACATCGAACCGCTGGCCGTGGCCAAGCTGGTCAAGGCGCTGGCCGACAAGGAACAGCCGCAATTGATCATTCTGGGCAAACAGGCGATCGACGACGACAGCAACCAAACCGGCCAGATGCTGGCCGCGCTGCTGGGTTGGCCGCAAGCGACCTTCGCCTCGAAAGTGGTGCTGGAAGACGGCAAGGTGACGGTCACGCGCGAAGTCGATGGCGGCCTGGAAACCCTGGCCTTGCGCTTGCCGGCCATCGTCACCACCGATTTGCGCTTGAACGAGCCGCGTTACGTGACTTTGCCCAATATTATGAAGGCCAAGAAAAAGCCGCTCGACGTGGTCAAGCCGGAAGAGCTGGGCGTGGACGTGGCGCCGCGCCTGAAGACCTTGAAAGTGGTCGAGCCGGCGAAACGCTCGGCCGGCATCAAGGTGGCCGACGCGGCGGCCCTGGTGGCCAAGCTGCGCACCGAAGCGAAAGTCATTTGACGCGGCCCCGCCGCCTTCCACCGCATCGGGCAGCGCGCCTCGCGCTGCCGACAACATAGGAAACATCATGGTCGCATTAGTGATTGCTGAACACGACAACGCTTCTTTGAAAGGAAGCACCCACCACACCGTCACCGCCGCCATCGCTTGCGGCGGCGAGGTGCACGTGCTGGTGGCCGGCGCCAACGCCGGTGCCGCCGCCGAGCAGGCCGCCCAGATCGCCGGCGTGGCCAAAGTGCTGCTGGCCGACGGCGCCGCCTTCGCCGACGGCTTGGCCGAAAACGTGGCCGAGCAAGTGCTGGCGCTGGCCGCCAGCTATAGCCACATCCTGGCCCCGGCCACCGCCTACGGCAAAAGCATCTTGCCGCGCGTGGCCGCCAAGCTGGACGTGGCGCAAATTTCCGAAATCACCAAGGTCGACGCGCCCGACACCTTCGAGCGTCCGATCTACGCCGGCAACGCGATCGCCACCGTGCAATCGTCGGACAAGGTCAAGGTCATCACCGTGCGCAGCACCGGTTTCGACGCGGCCGCCGCCAGCGGCGGCACGGCCGCCGTGGAAAGCGTGGCCGTCGTGGCCGACTCGGGCAAATCGGCCTTCGTCGGACGCGAG
This sequence comes from Janthinobacterium sp., assembly GCA_043787615.1. GTDB lineage: Bacteria > Pseudomonadota > Gammaproteobacteria > Burkholderiales > Burkholderiaceae_D > Janthinobacterium. Next base: position 5,077 of record JAYVUV010000215.1, read on the forward strand.
CTGGCCAAGTCGGACCGCCCGGAATTGACCGCCGCCAAGATCATCGTCTCGGGCGGGCGCGGCCTCGGTTCGGCCGACAATTTCAAGGTGCTCGAACCCTTGGCCGACAAGCTGGGCGCGGCCATGGGCGCCTCGCGCGCCGCGGTCGACGCCGGCTACGTGCCGAACGATTGGCAAGTCGGGCAGACCGGCAAGATCGTCGCGCCCACCCTGTACATCGCGGTCGGCATTTCCGGCGCGATCCAGCATTTGGCCGGCATGAAGGATTCGAAAACCATTGTCGCCATCAACAAAGACCCGGAAGCGCCGATCTTTTCGGTGGCCGATTACGGCATCGTGGGCGACTTGTTCGAGGTGGTGCCGGATCTGGTGAAACAGCTGGGCTGATCGCATCCCAGCGCGAATCGATCGCTTGAACCGTTATTGACGAGCCACGCGGTTCGGCGCCCCCTGCGCCGGGCCGTTGTGGCTTGTTTTATTTTTGGAGATGAAGATGAGCTATCGCGCCCCTGTCAAGGACATGTTGTTTGTCATGAACGAGCTGGCCGATCTGGCCGGCGTGCAAGCGCTGCCCGGCTGCGAGGACGCCACCCTCGATACGGCCGAGGCGATCCTGGAAGAAAACGCCAAGTTTTGCGGCGAGGTGGTCGCGCCGCTCAACGCCAGCAGCGACAAGGAACCGAGTTTTTGGCACGACGGCGAGGTCACCACCTCGGCCGGTTTCAAGCCGGCTTTCAAGGCCTTCGCCGCCGCCGGCTGGCAGGGCGTGCAGCATCCCGTCGCATTCGGCGGCCAGGGTTTGCCCAAGTTGCTGGGCACGCCCTGTATCGAGATGCTCAACGCGGCCAGCATTTCTTTCGCCCTGGTGGCCTTGCTGTCGGATGGCGCCATCGAAGCCTTGCTGACGGCCGGGAGCGACGCCCAAAAGGCGACCTACCTGGAGCCGCTGGTGTCCGGTAAATGGACCGGCACCATGAACTTGACCGAGCCGCAAGCCGGTTCCGACCTGGCCGCCGTGCGCACCCGCGCCGTGCCGCAGGGCGACGGCACCTACAAAGTATTCGGCACCAAGATTTTCATCACCTACGGCGAGCACGACCTGGCCGACAACATCATCCACCTGGTGCTGGCGCGCACTCCGGACGCGCCGCCCGGGGTCAAGGGCATTTCGCTGTTCATCGTGCCCAAGTTCCTGGTCGATCCGGACGGCGGCCTGGGCGCGCGCAACGACGCCTACTGCGTCTCGCTCGAGCACAAGCTGGGCATCAAGGCCAGCCCCACGGCGGTGCTGCAATTCGGCGACCACGGCGGCGCCATCGGCACCCTGGTCGGGGAAGAAAATCGCGGCCTGGAATACATGTTCATCATGATGAACGCGGCCCGTTTCGGGGTCGGCTTGCAAGGCATCGGCTTGGCCGAGCGCGCGTATCAAAAAGCGGTGGCGTTCGCGCGCGAGCGCGTGCAGTCGCGCGACCTGGCCGGTTCCAGCGGGCCGGTGGCCATCATCGCCCACCCGGATGTGCGGCGCATGTTGATGGCGATGCGCTCCCAAACCGAGGCCGCGCGCGCGCTCGCTTATGTGGGCGCGGCCATCAGCGACGTGGCGCGCCACCATGCCGACCCGGCGGTGCGCGCCGAGCGCCTGGCCGTGTATGAATACCTGGTGCCGGTGATCAAGGGCTGGTCGACCGAGATGGCGCAAGATGTCGCGCGCGATGGCGTGCAAGTGCATGGCGGCATGGGCTTCATCGAGGAAACCGGCGCCGCCCAGCATTACCGCGACGCCAAGATCCTCACCATTTACGAAGGCACCACGGCGATCCAGGCCAACGATCTGGTGGGCCGCAAAACGGTGCGCGACAGCGGCGCCGTGGCGAAAAGCATCCTGGCCGAGTTGCGCGCCACCGTGGCCGCGCTGGCCGCGTTACCGGCGGACGCGCAATGTGGCCATTTGCGCGCCATCGAAGCCCGCCTGGGCGCCGCCGGCGCGCAGCTGGACGCGGTGATCGACTATGTTGTGGCCCATACCAAAAGCGACATCAAGGCGGTGTTCGCCGGCAGCGTGCCGTATCTGCGCCTGGCCGGCATCGTGCTGGGTGGCTGGCAAATGGCGCGCGCGGCCCTGGCGGCGCATGCCAAACTGGAAGCGGGGCAGGGCGACGCCGATTTTTATCTGGCCAAGATCGGCACCGCGCGTTTCTTCGCCGATCATTTCCTGTCCCAAGCCGCCGGTTTGCGCGACGCCATCGTCGGCGGCGCCGCCGGGGTGCTGGCCTTGCGCGAGGACCAGTTTTAAACGGCGCGGAGGGCGACCCCGCGATTGGCGCCGGCGCGCAAATAAGGCGCCCCGGCGCCGGTGCTTGGCGTATGCTGGAGGCCGGGATTAAAATGTTGGTTCGATATAATATTTTGTGATAAAAGAATATTATAAAAATCGCAGCGCTCCGCTTGTCCACCAGCCGAAAGAAAAACCGTGCGCCTATCGACCTTCATTCGCGAGAATATGGAAGTCATCTTGCAGGAATGGGAAGACTTCGCCCTGTCGCTCAGCCCGCTGACCGGGATGGGCAAGCTCAAGTTGCGCGATCACGCCCAGCAAATGTTGCAGGTGATTTGCCTCGATCTGGACACCGACCAGGGCGAGTCGGACGAGATCGAAAAATCGAAAGGCCACGCGCCCGAGGCGGCCGGCGACACGGCGGCCGAGATCCACGCCGCCGACCGGCTCTTGTCCGGCCTGGCGATCGAAGAGTTGATGGCCGAGTACCGCGCGGTGCGCGCCAGCGTGTTGCGTCTGTGGCAAAAAAAAGTCAAGGTGGCCGATGCCTTCCAAGTGCGCGACATTTTGCGTTTTAACGAGGCGGTCGACCAGTCGCTGACCGAGTCGGTGGCGCGTTACTCGGAAATGCTGCGCGAATCGCAAAGCGTGTTTTTGGCCATCCTGGGCCACGACGTGCGCAATCCGCTGGGCGCCATCAGCATGGGCGCGCAAATGCTGATGCTGGACCCGGCCCTGCCGCCCAAATATCTGGCCACGGCCACGCGCATGCTGAGCAGCACCAAGCGGGCCAACGAAATCGTGTCCGACTTGCTCGATTTTTCCACCAGCCACCTGGGCGGCGGCATTCCGGTGACGCCGGCCCGCTTCGATTTCGCGCCCGAATGCAAACTGGTGGTCGATGAAATGCGGGCCTTTCATCGGTTGCGCAAGATCGCCCTGCACACCGAGGGCGACTTGAACGTGCGCTGGGACCGCGCCCGTATCAACCAAGCCTTGTCGAATCTGATCGCCAACGCGCTCGATCACGGCGCCAAGGACGAGGCCGTGTGGGTATCGGCCTCCGCGGCCGGCGAGGAGATCGCGCTGACCATCCAAAACATGGGCGCGATCCTGGACCCGGCCAGCCTGCGCACCATGTTCGATCCGGCCAAACGCTTCGCCATGCGCCCGGCGAGCGAGCGCGGCGGCGAACACACCGGCCATCTGGGCCTGGGCCTGTACATCACGCGCGAAATCGTCAGCGCCCACGGCGGCCGGATACGGGTCAATTCGAGCGAGAGCGAGGGCACCACGTTTACGATCCACATTCCACGCGGCGGCCCGGCGGAAATCGAACCCGGTCGATAAACGTAAAACAAAGCCAGGGGTGGGTACTTGCGCGGGAGTAAGTAAGCTGTAAGTCGAGCTCGCTTAACATGCTTGCTCTACAACCAGCAATCAGGAGTTCGCATGTCCCTTTCCCGCATCCGCCTCGCCTCGTTCGCCTGCCTCGTTCTGCTCGCCGCCCAGGCCCAGGGCCAGACCACGGCCGATCCGCTCGCCCCCGCGGCGGCGCCTGCGGCCGGCGCCGCCTCCTGGGGTCTCGGCGTGGGCGCGCAATTTTCGCGCAGCCCTTACCGTGGCGTGGGCAACCGCAACTCCGCCATTCCGATCGTGCTGTATGACGGCAGCTGGGTGCGGGTGCGGGGCAATGTGATCGACCTGAAATTGCCATCGAGCGGCGCCTTCGACTTCGCGCTGCGCGCCAAATACGCGCTGGGCAGCGGTTACGAGGCCGACGACTCGTCGTATTTGACCGGCATGGCCGAGCGCAAGGGTGGTTTGATGCTGGGCGCGGCCGCCGATTGGCGCTCGCCGCTGGGCAAGCTCTCGCTGGAATGGCTGGGCGACGTGTCCGACCACAGCAAGGGCCAGAACCTGCGCCTCGGTATCGAACACGGTTATCGCCTGGGCGCCTTCAACCTGACCCCGCATCTGGGCTTGACCTGGATGGACGAGAAATATGTCGACTATTATTATGGCGTGCGGGCCGAGGAAGCCTTGCCCCTGCGCGCGGCCTACCAGGGCGCGGCCACCACCAACGCCGAGCTGGGCTTGCGGGTGGACTACGGGCTCACGCCGGCCAGTTTCATCTTGATCGACGCCGGCTATGAACGCCTGGGCGGCGGCATCAAGGACAGCCCTTTGGTCGAGCGCAAGTCGGTGCCGTCCTTGCGGCTCGGCTATTTGTATAACTTTTAAGCGGTTTCATCACCGCACCGCGAAGGCGCGCCCATGCACCGTGTGGCCCTGCTGGAAGATAATCAGCGCATGAGCGCCCTGATCTTGAAGGCGCTGGCCGAGGCCGGCATCGGGGCCGATCCCTACGCCAGCATCGGCCAAGCGGCCGGCGCTTTCCTGCGGGTGCCGTACGCGGCCCTGATCGTCGACCGTGGCTTGCCCGACGGCGACGGCCTCGATTTCGTGTGCCGCCTGCGCCAAGCCGGCTGCGTGACGCCGTGCCTGATGTTGACCGCGCGCGACGCCGTGCACGACCGCATCGCCGGGCTGGAGGCGGGCGCCGACGATTATCTGGCCAAGCCGTTTTCCATGGAAGAATTGGTGGCCCGGCTGCGCGCCCTGATGCGGCGCCCGCCGCTGGTGCAAAGTTTGACCCCGAGCTACCGGGGTTTGCAAATCGTGCCGGACGCCGGCGTGATGCGCCAGGCCGAGGAATCGGTGTCGCTGGCGCCGGCTGAATTGCAATTGATGCTCAGCCTGGTCAAGGCCGAGGGCCGCAGCGTGCGCCGCGCGGCCCTGGAGATGGCGGCCTGGGGCGTGGCCGAGGCGGTCACCCCGAACGCGCTCGACGTGGCGCTGCACCGCCTGCGCAAGAAGCTGGGCGCGATCGATTCCACTTTACAGATCGTCAACCAGCGCGGCCACGGCTATGCCTTGCAGGAAGAGGGCGATGCGCCGTAAAGGACAGGCCAAGCGGCCGCTGCGCCTGTCGAGCCGGATGCTGCTCGTTTCCGGCCTGATTTTGCTGGCCATGTTGGCCGCCCGCTATGTGCTGTGGGGCGCCGTGGTGCACTGGAATACCGACCTCACCATTCAGCGCGAGTTGCACGCCAACGCGCGTCAAATCGGCGACGGGCTGGTGCTCGACGCGCTGGGCCGGCCGCTGACGGTGAGCTTGCCGAGCCGCCTGCAAGCGGCGTATGAAGTGTTAAAGCAAGACAGCATTTACCGCGTTCTGGATCGGGGCGGACGGGTCTTGCTGGCCTCCGATCAAGACGGCGTCGCCTTCGCCCTGCCGCGCCGGGCGTTCGACCCGGGCTTGCGCGACTTCGTGTTGCAGCAGGCTGGGCAGGCGTTGCATGTGACCACCATGCCGCTGGACTTGCGCGGCGGGCATTATTTTGTCCAGGTGGCGCGCAGCGAGCGCTTTCACCTGGCCATGCTCGACAACGACGGCAGAAAAGCCCAGTCGGTCGCCATCAAGGCTTTCGCGGTGGCCATGAGCGTGTTCAGCATCGTGGTCGGGGTCACGTTTTACCGCACCTTGAAGCCGCTGCGGCGCGCCTCGGAGGCGGCCGCCCGCATCGATCCCGGCAATCTGACGGCGCGCTTGCCCACCGAGGGCATGCCGCCCGAGTTGGCGCCCCTGATCCTGGCCTTCAATCAAGCTTTGCAGCGGCTACAGGATGGCTACCGGGTGCAGCAAGAGTTCCTGGCCACCGCCGCCCATGAATTGAAAACCCCGCTGGCCTTGATGCGCGGCCAGATCGAACTGGACGGCGTGCTGGACCGCAAAACGCTGCTGGCCGATATCGACCACATGGGGCGCCAGGTGCACCAATTGCTGCATCTGGCCGAGGTGAGCGAGCGGCAAAATTATGTGTTCGAAACGGTCGATCCGCGCCTGGTGGCCGAGGACGTGCTGGCCCACATCGCGCGCCTGGCCGAGCGGCGCGGCGTGTCGATGGTCTTGCTGGCGACTAGCCAGCCGCTGGCCATCGCGGCCGACCGGGGCGCCTTGTTCGTCCTGCTGCGCAACCTGCTGGAAAACGCGATCCTGCACACCCCCGCCGGCGGCGAGGTCGGCCTGGAACTCGACCCGGCCTGGCTGCGGGTGCGCGACAGCGGTCCCGGCATCGCCCCTGGCGAGCACGCCATGTTGTTCAAGCGCTTTTGGCGCGGCGCGGCCAGTCAGGGCGAGGGCGCGGGCCTGGGCTTGGCGATCTGTCATGAAATCGCGCAGGTGCACGGCTGGAGCATCGCGGTGCGCAACCTGACGCGGCCCGAAGCGGGTGCCTGCGGCGGGGCTGAATTCACGCTGCGCCTCGATCCGGGCGCCGGGCCGCTCCCGCAACCGGCTTGAACGCGGTTCGCGCGCGGCGCCGCCATCGCCCGGTGGAATCGAAGCCGGCATAAATATATCGCGTATTTTTGAACCGGATCGGCGCTCGGCGCCACCCATCTCTTTCATCGTGGGTTCAACACTTCATGCCGATCAATCCCGCCGCGCATCGACATGGGACCGATACCCAAGGGCGGTGTGTTGCCGGCCGATATGCGCCAATGGCCGAAGGAGATCGTGTTGTGCGATCCATGGTCCAATATCGTGTGTCCCGAATGAATATCAAGATCGTTTCACGGAAAAGATGGCCAAGTGGAAGCAGGACGGCAAAACACTCATCGATGAGAGCGGCGCCGACATCGCGCCGGACAGCAAAGGATGGATGGAGAACGTGCTGGGAGGCCCCAGGAATTTGCATATGGGCGATTTTTGGACCAAGCCGTGAAGCGCCGCTTTGAACGCGGCGCCCACCTTCGCGGCTTCGTGCCGGCATAAAAAAAGCAGCCGGAGCTGCTTTTTTTCCTGCGCGCGGGAGCTCGCTTAACGGCGCGCGATGCTGCCGCCGGCGCTGCGCACGTGGTCGCCGGCTTTCAAGCCCGGGTCTTGGTCGAAGTTGTAGCTCGACTTTTGGCCGTTTTCATATTGCACCGAGACGGTCCACAAGGTGGTGGTGCGCATGTGTTGCTCGACCTTGTTGCCGGCATAGGCGCCGCCGGCGGCGCCGGCCAGGGTGGCGATATCCTTGCCGCGGCCGCCGCCGACCTGGTGGCCCAGCAGGGCGCCGGCCACACCGCCGGTGATCATGCCGACCGCGCCGCCATCGCCCGCTTTTTCAGTCACATTGACCGCCAACACCTTGCCGCATTCATTGCAGATGGCGGGCGCGGCCGATTGCGGCTGCGATTGCGCCACCGGCGCCGCGCTCACGCCGTTGGCGCGCAGCGCGGCCTTGGCGGTGGCCAGGGCGTTGTTGTATTCCGACTTGGCGTCGCGCGTGCATTGCATGCGCAGTTTGGAGCTGCCTTCATCGGCGCACAGCTTCTTGTCTTCGCTGTAGCGTTCGGCGGCGCGCTGGGTGTCGATCGAATATTGTTCCTTCGGCGACAGGTTGCGCGTTTCGGCGAGGGCCGGGCCGGCGATCAAGCCGGCGCAGATCAGGGTCAACAGCATTGGACGCATCATTGTATTCTCCATGGAAATGTAGTGGCGGCTGGGTGGCCGGCTTGCGGCCCCCGGCATTTGGACGCAAGTATAGTCTTATTCCATAGCCGTGGGTCAATACGGTGGCCGTTCGGCGGGCCGAACGGCGAGCCGAACGGCGAGCCGATAAGTCTCCCGCGTTACGCTGCCGCCACGGCGCTTAACCGTAGGCGCCGCCCGTATAGAGCAAGTCGAACAGGCGCGCGATGGTGGCGATCAGGGTGCCGGTGCCCACCATCAGGGTCGCCACCAGCAGCAGCGCCAGCGGCCAATTGGAAGCCGATCGCCGGCCCGAGCCGGGATTGAAGGCGGCGTCCCATTTTTCATCCGACATCAAACCGAGCACCAGGGCTTCCAGAAAGCCGATCAAGCCAGACACGGTCAGCGGTAAAATTTGATAGAACCAGTTGGCGCCGGGCGCGGCCAGCGTCACCAGCAGGGCGGCCGGCAAGCTGGCCACGTGCAGCCAGGCCCAGCGGTCTTTGGCGCCGCGCAGATAAAAGCGGTGGGCGCCCAGGGTGCCGAGCAAGGTGGCGAGCAGGGTGGCGAAGGTTTTGTTTTTGTGGCGAGCGGCCATGATAGGGGTAGGAAATGCGGAAAGAGCGCAAGTATCGGTCATCCGGCGCGGCCGAACCAGCTTTTTTAAGTAACAACGCTATTGCCGGTGGCGCCGCTCTGGTCCATAATGTTCGATTGCCCGACTTACCACTCCTGCATCATTAACGCTTGCCCTTGGGCGGCGAAGCGCGCTATAATTTGCGGCTTTTTCCGCCTCAGCACACTTTTTGGAAATATTATGGTCGTTATTCGTTTAGCTCGTGGAGGCGCCAAGAAGCGCCCGTTTTTCAACATCGTCGCCACGGATTCGCGCAATCGCCGCGATGGTCGCTTCATTGAACGTATCGGTTTTTACAATCCGATGGCGTCCGGTGGCGAAGTGCCGTTCCGTATCACGGAAGACCGTCTGGCTTACTGGCAAGGCGTGGGCGCACAATTGTCGCCTACCGTCGCTCGCCTGGTCGCGACCGGCAAGTCGGCTTAATTTCGGTTGATCGGTTTGACGCTGCACACCGCATCCGGGGTGAAAGTCTCTGACAACGTCCCCGACAACGTCCCCGACGATTTGGTGCAGGTGGGCTACGTCTCCGGTGCCTATGGCGTGGCCGGCTGGGTCAGGGTAAAACCTTTCTCGGACGACGCGGATGCCTTGTTAAGCATCAAAACCTGGTGGTTCGACAAGCCGGCCTTGCATGAGGCCGATGTCAAGCAGGTCAAGGAACATGGCGGCGACGTCGTGGCCCAGCTGGCCGGCGTGATCGGACGCGACGCCGCGGAAGCGCTCAAGGGCGCCGCCGTGCAGGTGCCGCGCAGCCGTTTCCCGTCCTTGTCCGAGGACGAGTTTTACTGGTCCGATTTGATCGGGCTGGAAGTAAAGAATTTGCAAGGTGAAGCGCTCGGTCGGGTTAGCGACATGATGAGCAATGGTCCGCAATCGATTTTGCGGATCGCCGCCGTCGACGCGACCGAGGCCGAAGCCGGAGCCGATGCCACCGAGACGGCGCCCGAGCGCCTGATTCCATTTGTCGAGCAATATGTCATCAAGGTTGACAAGGCGGCCAATACAATCACGGTCGACTGGGGTCTGGATTATTAAGCCGCGCCATCGCAAAAGCGGTGGCGAACAGGGGCGGAAACGGGGGCGCGATGCAATTTGATGTCGTCACCCTGTTTCCCGAAATGTTCGCCGCCCTGACGCAGTCGGGCATCACCCGGCGCGCGTTCGAGCAGCAACGCTGTGCCTTGTCGCTGTGGAATCCACGCGATTTCACCACCGACAATCATCGCACCGTGGACGACCGCCCGTATGGCGGCGGTCCCGGCATGGTGATGCTGGCCAAGCCGCTGGAGGCGAGCATCGCCGCCGCCCGGCGCCGTCAAGTCGAGGCCGGCCTGGCCGCGCCACGGGTGCTGTTCATGTCGCCGCAAGGACGTCGATTGACGCACGCGCGCGTGATGGAATTGAGGGCGGAGCCGGGTCTGGTGATCTTGTGCGGGCGTTACGAAGCGGTCGACCAGCGTTTGATCGAACGCTGCGTGGACGAGGAAATCAGCCTGGGTGACTTTGTCTTGTCCGGCGGCGAATTGCCGGCCATGGCCTTGATGGACGCCGTGATCCGGCAATTGCCGGGCGTGCTGAACACGGACGCCTCGGCCGTCGAGGACAGCTTCGTCAACGGCTTGCTCGATTCGCCGCATTACACGCGGCCCGAGACGTACGAAGGCATGGCGGTGCCGCCCGTTCTGATGGGCGGCAACCACGCCGAGATTGAAAAATGGCGCCGTCAGCGCATGCTGGAAGCGACCGCGCGCAAGCGTCCGGATTTGCTGCGCGCCGCGCGCGAGGCCGGTTTGCTGACCCGGCGCGACGAACAGTTTTTGGCCGCGCTGTCGCCGAGCGGGCGGCCCGAATGAGCAGTGCGTGGTAAAACACGCGTAGTGGCAGTACCGCGCGGGCCGTCGGCCCGCTTGTTTAACCCCATCCTCTACTGGGCGGCCGCGAGGCCAAATGCGCCAGCATGATGGTTAATGGAGTAATAAAATGAATCTGATTCAACAACTGGAACAGGAAGAAATCGCCCGTCTGGGCAAGACCATCCCTGAATTCGCCCCCGGCGATACCGTGATCGTCAACGTCAACGTGGTCGAGGGCACCCGCAAGCGCGCCCAGGCTTACGAAGGCGTGGTCATCTCCCGTCGCAACCGTGGCTTGAACTCGAACTTCATCGTTCGTAAGATCTCGTCCGGCGAAGGCGTCGAGCGTACCTTCCAACTGTATTCGCCGCTGATCGCTTCGATCGAAGTGAAACGCCGCGGTGACGTTCGCCGCGCGAAACTGTACTATCTGCGTGAGCGTTCGGGCAAATCGGCGCGTATCAAAGAAAAATTGCCAAACCGCCGCGTGGTGGCGAAAGCAAGCGCGTAATTCGCGCCTGTGTTTGGAACAAGGGGCGCCCGCGGGTGCCCTTTTTTTATAGGCCGCGCGCGGCCGTTCCTGGAGGTGAGTAGTGGCGCAAACGGTATTCGACCCCCGGCTATTGCCGATCGACGCGATCGCCGGCGAGGCCGCCGTGCCGGCCGAGCGCCTGAACGCGGCCTGGTTGCGGCGACGTTTCGCCGCCCCACCCGATTGGCGGGCCGAGGCGGGCGAGGGCCAGGCCGGCGCCGCCAGCGTGGCCGCTTCGGTGCTGCTGCCGCTGGTGCTGCGCGAGGACGGCTTGACCCTGCTGCTGACCCGGCGCACCGAGCATTTGAGCCACCATCCGGGCCAGATCAGCTTTCCGGGCGGGCGCGCCGAGGCGCGCGACGGCTCGCCGATCGAGACCGCGCTGCGCGAGACCGAAGAAGAGGTGGGCCTGGACCGGCGCCATGTCGATGTGCTCGGCTTGCTGCCGCCCTACCACACCGGCACCGGCTACCTGGTGACCCCGGTGGTGGCCTTGATCGCCCCGCCGTTCACCCTGCGCGCCGACCCGGGCGAGGTGGCCGAGATCTTCGAGGTGCCGCTGGCCTTCCTGATGGACGGCACGCACCACCAGCGCTTGAGCGCCGAGTTGCCGCTCGGACGGCGCTCGTTTTACGCCATGCCTTATGAGCGCTTCTATATCTGGGGCGCCACGGCTGGTATGCTGCGCAATCTGTTCCATTTCCTGCGCGCCTGACGGGCCGCCGCCTTCTAGTCGTTTTTGTAATAAGTTTGATTCCCGCTCCGCGCTGCGTTATCGTAGCGGGCAAGACGGCATAGCTGATTTAAAGGACGTTCAATGACATTTCTCTCCATTCTGTGCGCGCTCTTGATCGAGCAACTCAAGCCGCTGCGCGCGGACAATCCGATTTACGCCGAAATCAAAAGCCTGGCGATGCGCATGGAAACCTGGTTCAACGCCGGCCACGCCCGTCACGGCCGCATGGGCTGGTTCTTGATGATGGCGATCTTGATGGTGCCGGCCGGCCTCGTCTATTGGATTTTGATCCATTACAATTTGCCGCTGGTGGCCTTCCTCTGGAATGTGCTGATCGTCTACCTGACGCTGGGCTTTCGCCACTACAGCCATTATTTCACCTCGATCCAGCTGGCCTTGAGCGGCGGCGACGAGGCGGCCGCGCGCAGCCTGTTGGCCGAGTGGACCAAGCAAGACACGGTGGGCATGGACGCCAATGAAATCGCCCGCATCGCGGTGGAAAACTCCCTGATCACCACCCACCGCAACGTGTTCGGCGTGTTTTTCTGGTTCTTGATCCCGCTCGGGCCGGCCTGCGCCGTGATGTACCGGGTGGCCGAATATCTGGCGCGCGCCTGGAACGAGCCCGAGCATATGCGCAACGAAGCCTTCGGCGCCTTCGCCGCGCGCGCGTTTTACTGGATCGACTGGATTCCGGTGCGCCTGACGGCGGTGGCCTTCGCCGTGGTCGGCAATTTCGAGGACGCGATCTATGCCTGGCGCAACTTCGCCGACCGCTGGCAGGACGAGGCGATCGGCATCATCTTGTCGGCCGGGGGTGGCGCCATGGGCGTGCGCCTGGGCACGCCGCTGGAAAACGCGTCCAAGGTCTTGCCGGCCGACGCGGCCACCGTCGACAGCACCGATATCGAGGGCGAAAGCTTGCCCGGCGAAGAGCCGAGCGTGCGCGCCCTGCAAAGCACGGTCGGGCTGGTATGGCGCGCGTTGCTGTTGTGGATGATGTTGTTGTTACTGTTGTCGGGCGCGGTCTGGTTGGGGTGAAAAGGAGGAATCGGCGGCCCGCGGCGGCGCAAGGGGATTACAATCGAGCTTGTCGTGCTGCGTCGCGGCAACGGTCTTGATGTCAGAAGTGGGATTGCAGTCTTCTATAAGATATAATACCTAAGAATCTTTCAGTCGCCACCGTCCGCCCGGTCCCAGCCGGGATCATCCACGCATTCTTGTCCAACAAGCCTATGGCCGAGTCAGCTCAAAACCAGCAGGAACTTGCCGAAGAGTTCTTCATCCTCGGCCTCACCAGCGATGGTAAGCAGTTTCGTCCGAGCGATTGGGCCGAACGCTTGTGCGGGGTGATGTCGTGTTTCAATCCTGAAGGCAGTGGCCGCAACTCCCATCTCTTGTTTTCTCCGTATGTGCGGCCGATCGTGGTCGACGGCGTGAAGTCGGTGGTGGTGAACGCCAAACTGCGCGAATTGGAACCGATGGCTTACCATTTCGTCGTCGAGTTCGCTAAAGACAACGACTTGCAAGTGGTGGATGCCTGTTTGCTGCCGCACCCGAGCGATAAAAAAGCCTGAGCCGGTCCGGTCCCGGCCGCCGGGCCAGGGGCGCGCGTCGTCGTTCCCATTTTTCCTTTGAGCCAAGTCAATGCCTATCGCGGTCGGCGCGGTAGCGTCTAGTCTACTGGTATCGGATAAGGAGAACGTGATGCGTATTGGCGATATTTGTACCGTACAAACCGTGCATTGCAAGCGCGACATGACCGTGCAAGACGCGGCGCTGTTGATGCGCAACCACCATGTGGGCGACCTGGTGGTGGTGGAGCAACCGAACGGCGAGCAGGTGCCGGTCGGCATCATCACCGACCGCGACATCGTGGTGTCGGTGATCGCGCTGGGCCTGGATCCGGCCAGCCTCTTGGTGGGCGACATCATGACGGCCGAATTGATGACCACCTCGGAGGACGAGGATGTCTACGAAACCATCGAGCGCATGCGTTTCAAAAGCATCCGCCGCTTGCCTGTGGTCAACAGCTTGGGCGGCTTGAGCGGCATCGTCAGCGTCGACGACTTGCTGGAATTTTTGGCCGAGGAAATGGGCGAGTTGTCGCGCATCAGCTCCGGCCAGGTGGCCCACGAAAAGCAGACGCGCCAATAAAGCCGGCGGCCGGCGGGCCGCCTGCCGCTGGATTGGCGGCCGCCGGATCGCCGGCCGCCGGGTCGCCGCGCGCCGGATCGCCGGCCGCCGGATCGACTAGCCTATCAGCCGGTGGTCAGCTCGGCGACGAAGTCGTACATATCGCCGCGAAAAAAGGAGCGGCAAAATTCCACCGCGCGGCCGTCGCGTAAAAACCCCAGCCGCTCCACCGCCAAGCCGGCGTCGCCCTGACTGGCGTCGAGCAGCTTGGCTTGCTCGGCGTTGAGCAGCAGGGCGCTCAAGCGTTGCAAGGCCCGGGTCGGCCGGTTGCCGGCCTGTTCCAGCGCCTGGTACATCGACACGTCCACCGCTTCGAGCGAAGGCAGGCAAGAGGCCACGATGGTGGCGTATTCCAGGCACATCGGCACCTCGTCGGCATAGCGGATGCGGTTGAAGCGGTACACCGCCGCGCCCGGGCTGAGCCGTAGCCGCAAGGCTTCCTCCGGCGTGACCGTGCCTTCCGAACGCTTGAGCCACACGCTGCGCGGGTTACGCCCGCGCGCCCGCATATCCTCCGAAAAAGATGTCAGCTTGGAAAAGTTTTTTTCAATTCTGGTATTGATGAAATTGCCCGATCCGGGCCGGCGCACCAGCAAGCCCTCGGCCACCAGGCCGTCGATCGCCTTGCGCACCGTGATGCGCGAAATCGACAAGTCGGTGGCCAGCTGGCGCTCGGCCGGCAGCGCCTCGTCCGGCCCCAATAAACGGTTGTCGATGGCTTCGCGCAAGGCGCGCTGCAATTGCTGATAGAGCGGCTGGCTGCTGTTTTGCCCCAGTTGGTGCATGAGTTCTGCCAGGGATGTCATACCGTCGTGGTCTCCGTTGGCCCGTCGCCGGACGGGTGCCGGGCGCGGCTGCCTTATAGGTGGGAATGCGTGCTCCGATGATACCAAAAAAAGACCGCCACGCCAGCGATCGTGCCCTTTTTCGCGCCTATGACGCCGTGCGCATGGAACGCAGGTATTGCTTGAAGCCACTAAGTGGTCTGTGTTTGTTAAACAACGATATAAAAAAATTACATCAACTGGTAGTGTTCTGGTATTGGATAGTAGTATATTGGAGTTGAATTGGTTTTGTAAGTGGTTGTATAGAAGGATCTGCAGGAGGGCGCCTCGGTGACCGAACGGGAAAAAGATCTACATGATGCAATGAACGGGCTTTCAACTTAAAAGCCAAATCAAGGGAGAGTACATGAAACGCAATTTGACACCTAGCAAGGCAAGCCAATCGAGCCATCTGACCCCGATCGCGCTCGCCGTGGCCTTGCTGATCACCGGCGCCAGTTTTTCCGCCGCGGCCCAGGAAGCGGCGCCCGCCGATGCCGTCACCGTGGTCACGGTCTCGGGCGTGCGCGGCGCGCTGGAACAATCACTCAAGCAAAAACGCAACGCCGACTCGGTGGTGGAAGTGATCACCGCCGAAGACATCGGCAAGATGCCCGACCGTAACGTCGCCGATGCCATCCAGCGTTTGCCGGGTGTCAATACGCAATCGTCGGCCGGCGGCGAAGGCGGTTTCGGTGAAAACGACCGGGTCAGCTTGCGCGGTACCAGCCCCAGCCTGCAACAAACCCTGTTCAACGGCCACGCCATCAGCACCGGCGACTGGTTCGTGTTGAACCAGGTCGGCGGCAGCGTCGGCCGCAGCAGCAGCTTCTCCCTGTTGCCTTCCGAGCTGGTCAGCTCGGTGGTGGTGAAAAAGAGCGCGACCGCCGATCTGGTCGAAGGCGGCGTGTCCGGCGCGATCGACGTGATCACCCGTCGTCCGCTGGACTTCAAGAAACAAATCACCGTCGAAGGTTCGGTGCAAGCGTTTTATAACGACTTGTCGGGCAAGGCCGATCCCCAGTTTTCGGGCTTGGTCAACTGGAAAAACGATAGCAATACCCTGGGTGTGATGCTGCAAGGCTTTTCGCAAAAATCCACCGTGCGCCGTGATGGCCAGGAAATTCTCGGTTACAGCGCGATCGCTGCCAACAGCCCGGCGGCCTTGGCCCACCCCGAGCTGGCCGGCGTAAAAGTGCCGACCTTCATCGGCGCCAGCCTGTTCGAGCAAACCAAGAAACGCGAAGGCGGCGCTTTCGATGTCGAACTGAAAGCGAACAAAGACTTGACCCTGGATGTGAACGGTTTCTATTCGGAATTGAAAGCGCCCCATCAAAACACCAACTGGCTGGCGGCACCGGCCAACTCGATCGGCGGCGGCCAAGTGCCTACCGGCTACACGGTACGCAACGGTACTTTGACTGGCGGTACTTTCGCCACCAATGCCGGCGAGGTGGACAATATCTATCGTCCCGGCGCCGGCGGCGAATCGTATTACGTCGATTTCAACGTGAAATACCGCGCCACCTCGGACCTGTTCTTGAGCGGTAAGGCCGGTTACACCCATGGCGTCGGCTACGACCGCGACGACGTGTATTACCAAAACAATGTCAACGGCGGCATGACGTATGCCCTTAACGGTCTGAGCCCGGCGTCCGTGTCCTATCCGGGCGGTAACACCACCTCGCCCGGTTCGACGGCCTGGGCTGGCGGCGGCGAATCGCAATCGGTGGACAAGGAAAACTACGCCCAGGCGGACGCCGAGCTGCACCTGGGTAAGGGTCTCTGGGATTCGGTCAAGTTCGGCGTGCGCGCCACCGATCACAAGCGTACCGCCGAGCATCCGCTGGAAACCCGTCCGGGTCCTAACGGCTTCACCAATCCTGGTCCGGTCTGGAATGGCCAGCAATATCCTAGCGACTTCGCCAGCGACTTGGGCGGCAATCTGTCGTCGAGCTACTTCAAGTACGACGGCGCCGCCCTGGGCGCCTGGGGCGCGGTGCCGGGCAACCGCTTGCTCGACTACGTGGTGCGTCATAACTGGACCGATGAATTCAAGCTCCAGGAAAAAACCTCCGCCGCCTACGCCATGGCCAATCTGACTGGCGATGGCTGGAGCGGCAACTTCGGCTTGCGCGCGGTGCGCACCAAGCAAACCACCACCGTCAACAAGGCCGGCGGCCCGATCACCGGTTCGGCTTTCGGTCCTTACACCCAGACCGAGTTCGAACGCAGCTATAACGACTACCTGCCTAGCGCCAACATCAAGTTCGATGTGCGCCCAGATCTGGTGGTCCGCGCAGCCGTCGCCCGCACCATTTCGCGGCCCGATTATAGCGCTCTGGGCGGTTCGGTTTCGCTCAACGACGATGCGCTCAGCGGCACTGGCGGCAATGTCAATCTGGAACCGGTCAAGTCGGATAACGCCGAGGTCAGCGCCGAGTGGTACTTCGCGCCCCGTTCGGCTGTGTCGCTGGGCTTGTTTTATATGGACTTGAAATCGGTGGTGGCGCAAGGCACCACGACGGCCACTTACTTCAACAGCAAGCGCAACGCGCCGGCCGTGTACCAAATCACCTCGCCATTCAACACTAGCGGCAAGAACAAGGGCGCCGAGTTGAGTTATCAACAACCGCTGTTCGGTAACTTCGGCGTGCTGGCCAACTACACCTACGCCGATGGCGAACTGGACGATGGCAGCGAGTTGTTGAACGCGTCGCGCAATACCTATAACTTGACCGCGTTTTACGAGGACAACCGCTTCAGCGGCCGTCTGGCCTATAACTACCGCTCGGCTTACAAGGCCGGGGTCGACCGCGGCGCCAGCCAGCACGTCGACGGCAGTAAATCCTTGGCCGGTTCGCTCAACTACAAGATCAACGAAAACTTCACCGTGACCTTCGATGCCTTGAACTTGACCAACGAAACCATCAAAATGTATGCCGAAAACAAGGATCAGCCACGGGCGTTCTACTCGAACGGCCGCACCTTTTACCTGGGCGTGCGCGGCAAGCTGTAAATCGTACGAGACGGGCGCTTCGCCCGTTGGTAAAAAGCAGGCGGCTGAAAGGTCGTCTGCTTTTTTTACGTCCCACCGCGCAAGCGTCGAACCGCGCCGGATGTTGGCGCTGAGATGCCAGGGCCGTCGCTCACGTTGGAATCCTGGCGCCGCATTCGACCACCGGTAGCCATTGCCATCCCTAGCCGATATCGCTTCAAATTGGTGCCAGCGAAAATATTTCTTCAAAATCGCTAAACTTTTTCCGAAAAGCGTGGATACATTGTCAAATAGGGTCCGTCATGTGCGCATGACGCGATTTTGGCGGGTATTCATTTAGGGGTTGAGCGATGGCTGCATTTGTCAGCGGTAATGGTTTGGGCTTGTTCAATAGTTCGCTCGGCGTGCTGGGCGCGCGGGGCGCGGTGGGCCAGGCCGGCGTCGGCCGCTCCGGCGAAGGCGTGTATGTCAACACCGCCACCGGTAACTTGATGTTGCAGCGCCGGGACGACTTGCTGGTGTCGCAAAGCGCGGACCTGGGCGCGGTGCGCACCTACAACAGCCAGGGCCAGCTCAACGACGACAATGGCGACAACTGGCGTCTGGGCTTCTATAAACGCTTGAGCGGACTGACCGGCACCGTCAACAGCGCCGGCAGCAGCGTGCTGCGCACCGATGCCGACGGCGTCGAGCTCACTTATACCTACGACGCGGCGAGCGGCCTGTATGTCAACAAGGACGGCGCCGGCGCTTTCGACACCTTGCAATACACCGCCGCCTCCAGCAGCTGGAAATGGATCGACGGCGACAGCGGCTTGACCGAGAACTACGACTGGATCGGCGGCGCGGGCAAGCTGCTCTCCGTGGCGGAAAGAAACTTGCCGACCAATTTGGCCACCTATGCCTACACCGGTTCCTTGCTCACCTCGGTGACCGATGCCTCGGGCGAAAAGAGCATGCTCGAATATGTAGGCAACAATCTGATGTCGATCAGCACCGCCCGCTCGGACGGCACGCTGTCCGGCACCCGGGTGCGCTACGCTTACGACACCAGCAACCGCTTGAGCGGCGTCACGGTCGACCTGACCCCGGCCGACCGTAGTGTTAACGACAGCAAGTTTTACCTCACCACTTATACCTACGACGGCGCCAGCAAGCGGGTGGCCAGCATCGTCCAGAGCGACGG
>JAYVUV010000216.1:0-7071 GCA_043787615.1 Janthinobacterium sp.
ATTTGCTCGGCGACGGGACGGCCGGGGCCGGGGCCGGGGCGGCGGCCGGCGTGGCGGCCGCAGCGGGCGCCGATTCAGCCGGGGCCGCGCCCGGGCCGGCCGCGGGTTCGGTCTTGACCGGCTCCGTTTTGGCGGGCTCGGTTTTCGCGGCGTCGGTCTTGGCCGCTTCGACCTTGTCCGGCGCGCCCTTGATCACGGGCGCCGGCCCGGCGATGCGGGCGATGTATTCCTTCTCGGTCGGCAAATTGCCGCCCTCGAAGCGCGCCACCTTGTCATCCTTGAAAAACACCACCACCCGACTGGTGGTCACTTCGCCGTTGCCCTTGGCCAAACGGAAAGGATAATCCCAGCGGTCGGCGTGGAACAGATCGGTGAGCAGCGGCGTGCCGAGCGCGAAACGGACCTGATCGCGCGTCATGCCCACTTTGAGCTGGGCCAGCATTTCCTCCGAGATGAAGTTGCCTTGCTGGATAACCGGGCGATAAGGGGAAAAAATCCACAGGAATTTTTGCAACGGGGTGATGGTGGTGGTCTGCGCGCCGCTGGCGGCCAGCACGGGCACGCCGCCTTCCTTGGCCGCGGCCGGTTTTTCGCCGAGGATGCTGCGGCCGGCGCAGGCGCTCAGGGTCAGCGCGGCGCACGCCATGGCGGCGAGCAGCGGGGCGCGAACGGGTAAACGGCGCAAGAAAGATGGCGATGAAGCCGGAGTGAAGCGCATAAATGACCTCAATTCGATTGAGCTAAAGTGGCAAAACGCTATATCATAAAGCACATACACCACCTACGCCCAACAAACATGAGTAACAATCCGTCAGATCTCAAGGCCAGCGGCCTTAAAGCCACCCTCCCGCGCCTGAAGATTCTCGACATTTTCCAGAACAGTCCGGTGCGCCACCTGACTGCCGAGGATGTGTATAAAATCCTCTTGGCCGACAATATGGACGTCGGCCTGGCCACCGTCTACCGCGTGCTGACCCAGTTCGAGCAGGCCGGCTTGTTAAACCGCAATCATTTCGAAACAGGCAAGGCGATCTTCGAGCTTAACGAGGGTTCCCACCACGACCATCTGGTGTGCATGGATTGCGGCCGGGTGGAGGAATTTTTCGACAACGAAATCGAATTGCGCCAGCAAGCCGTGGCCAAGGAGCGCGGCTTCCACATCGCCGAACACGCGCTGGCGATCTACGGCAACTGCATCAAGACCGACTGCCCGCACCGCCCGCTTTAAGGATCAAGCAGCCGGGTCAAGCGGCGTCGCGGCTAGCCGTGGCTCAAGGCGTTCGACAGCAACTTGGCCGTGATGTCGACGATCGGAATCACGCGCTCGTACGCCATGCGGGTCGGCCCGATCACGCCCAAGGTGCCGACGATCTTGCCGTTCACCTCATACGGCGCGGTGACCACGCTCATCTCGTCCATCGGCACCAGATGCGATTCGCCGCCGATGAAAATTTGCACCCCGGTGGCCTTGCTCGACACGTCCAGCAATTGCATCAAGCCAGTCTTTTGCTCGAACATGTCGAACATTTGGCGCAGCGAGCTCATGTTCGAGGACAAGTCGCTCACGCTGAGCAAATTGCGTTCGCCGGCGATCACCATATCGTCCGAGCTGTCCTCCATCGCCTCGCTGCCCGCCTCCACCGCCGCCTGCATCAGGCGCCCCATATCGTCGCGCAACTGACGCAACTCGCCCTGCAGGCGGGCGCGCACGTCGTCGAAGGACAAGCCGCCGTAATTCTGGTTGATGTAATTGGCCGAGCGCACCAGTTGCGCGGGGGTGTAGTCGGCCTCGGTCAGCAGCAAACGGTTTTGCACGTCGCCGGTGGGGCCGACGATCACCAGCAGGATGCGCTTTTCCGACAGGCGTAAAAATTCGATTTGCTGGAACACCGATTCGCGTCGCGGGCTGAGCACCACGCCGGCGAACTGCGACAGCGACGACAGCATCTGGGCCGCGTTGGCGATCATCTTTTGCGGCTGCGGCGCCTGCAGGCGCAGGCGCGCGTCGACCACGTGCTCGTCGATGTGCTGCACCGTGAGCAAAGTGTCGACGAAGATGCGGTAGCCGCGCGGGGTGGGTACCCGGCCGGCCGAGGTGTGCGGGCTGGCCACATAGCCCATCTCTTCCAGGTCGGCCATGATGTTGCGGATGGTGGCCGGCGACAGATCGAGACCGGAAATTTTCGACAAGGCGCGCGAGCCGACCGGCTGGCCGTCGGCGATGTAACGCTCGACCAAGGCCTTGAGCAAGGTTTGGGCGCGGATATCGAGTTGCATAAGTCTGTTCCCGGTGGCGCGGTCGTTCGAATAAGAGAAATCAAATGCCTATTATGCACGCTGCCAAGGCGGCCGTGCATCATTCTTCCAGCTGTTGGTCGAGCCAGACCAGAAGTTCCTCAAATGTGGCGCAGATCGCGTCCGGCGCGATGCCGGCGGCCAGATGGGCGGCGCTGGCGTGCCGGTTCATCCACACCGCGCGCAGCCCGGCGCGCTGGGCGCCGGCCACGTCGAGCAGCAAGTCGTCGCCCACATACACCGCCTCGGCCGGCGCCACCGCGAGCGCGTCGCAAGCGGCGTGGAAAATGGCCGGGTCCGGCTTGGCGCGGCCGAAGCGGGCCGCCGACAAGGACACCTTGAAATGGCCCGCCATGCCGATCACCTCCAGATCGGCGTTGCCGTTCGAGATGGAACCGACCAGGACGCGCCGGCCCAGGCTCGCCAGGCCGGGCAACACATCGTCGTAGGGGGTGACGGCGTTGCGGGCGGCGAAAAAACACGCCATGGCGGCCTCGAGCTTGGACAAATCCTCGCCGGCGGCCTCGAACGCCTGGCGCAAGCCGGCGCGACGCAACTGGCCCAGGTCGGTTTGCAGCTCGGGTTGGGCGGCTAGCAGCGCCATGCGGTGCTGGCGCAGCGCGTCGATGGAAAAGCGGCGCGCCACGGCCGGCGCGTGCTCGGCCAGCCAATCGTGCAGCGCGATCTCGGCCTGCACGATGACGGGGCCGATCGGCCACAGGGTATCGTCCAGATCGAACAAGATGGCTTTCGGCCGGACGGGGGAGGATGGGTGCATGGGCATAAAAAGTTAAGCTGCATAATCGAGGTGGCGCGGGGTGGCGCGCGGTGGCGCCGCCCCGATTGTCGCACTTCCGGCCGGCGCCGGCGAAAGTGTTGGCGCTCTATCGGAGCGGGGCCGGCAGCGGTAGCCGGCCGAACGGCAAACGGTGGCGACCCGAACCAGCCCGGGGGAAATAAGCGCGGCGCGACATGTTGCGGACTTTCCAATTTGTTACTTGTTGATACAAGCGTATAGGCATTTTTTTCATCGGCATCGACTAAAATGGGCCACTCTATAGCCCGCTCTTTCACGCGGCGCCCATTGTGGAGAACCTATGAACAAGATGAAGACGCTTACCATTCCAGCCTCGGCCCTGGCCTTGGCCTCGGCCTTGGCCTGCGCGGCCGGCTTGGCGGCCTGCGGCGGTGGCGGCGGCGGCGATGTGGTGCTGGGCGGCAGCGTGACCGGCTTGAACAAAAGCGGCTTGGTGTTGGCCAACGGCGCCACCACCCTGGCGGTGGCGGCCAACGTGGGCAGCTTCGCCTTTCCCGGCTTGATCGCCAGCGACGCCAACTACCATATCACGATCCAAACCCAACCCACGGGCGCCGTATGCCAAGTGGTTAGCGGCACCGAGAGCGGCAAGGCTTCCTCGCTCAACGTGACCACGGTGCAAGTATCCTGCTTGACCAATCAATACAAGCTGGGCGGCAGCGTCAGCGGCCTGAGCACCGCGGGCTTGCAGCTCGTCAACGGCGGCGACACGCTCGCCGTGGCCGCCGGTGCCACCAGCTTCACCTTCGGCGGCACGGTCGGCGATGGGGCGCCCTACGGCGTGACCATCCTCAGCCAGCCGACCGGCCTCATCTGCGCCGTGAGCAACGGCGGCGGCACCCTCGGTTCAGCCGACGTCAACACGGTCGCGGTGGCCTGCCGCTGAGCGGCCGGCAAACTATCTTTTGGAGAAATATATGAAGTCATCCCATCGGGGTTCGGTCGCGGCGCTGTCGCTCATATTGGCCCTGGGCCTGACGGCGTGCGGCGGCAAAGCCTCGTTCGACGTGTCCGGCAGCATCAGCGGCTTGAACAATCCGGGCCTGGTGCTGGCCAACGGCGACAGCACCGTTGCGCCAGCGTCCGGCGCCACCTCGTTCACCTTCCCCAACTCGATCGACTACGGCACCAGCTACAACATCACCTTCCAGCACCAGCCCGACCACATGACTTGCCTGATCAGCAACGCCAGCGGTTCGGCCGGCCATACCACCGAAATCCGCGCCAGCGTCAGTTGCGCCCAGAATAGCTATACCCTGGGCGGCACCGTCAGCGGCTTGACGGTCGATGGCTTGGTATTGACCAACGGTAGCGTGGCGACCCCGGTCACGCTGGCCGCCAACGCCACCACCTTCGTTTTCGCGAACGCGGTCCCGGTCGGCACCACCTATGGCGTGAGCGTGCTCACCAACCCGGCCGGGCTGGTGTGCGGCGTGACGGGCGGCACCGCCGTGATGGGCGACGCGGCCGTGAACAATGTCGCCGTCGCCTGCGTGCCGGCCACCTGAACGCGCGACGCGTAACGCCGAGTCAGATATCACTCAAATCAATGATTGGTATTACAAAGATAAATTGGCGTTATATGTGGCAACGCAGCATACTGCGTCTGTCTCCTCCAACTCTTCCAAGAATTGGATTCAGCCCGCTTTCACCAGCGGGCTTTTTTTTGTCCGCAGCGTTTTAAAGCGCATCAGGCGCCGATCGTGACATTCGAAAAATTTATGCCCTCTTTTGCGGCGCCTCGAATCGGCCTAACTTCACTGGCGCAGTGTTGAATCAAGCTTCGTCCATTTCGGGCGGCGGCTTCAGGCGCCTTGGAGCCAACAACCATCGGCGCTGACGCCTCGCGCAATCCGACAGGCACATAATTGAGCTCGGCACACCTCACGCAAACGGCGCGCGAAGCCCTCGCGGCCGGCGAGCCGAGCCACATATTTCATGAGCCGAGCAAGCGCCTCAGAGTCGGGTTTGGCTGATCTAACGCCGACCACCACGGCCCGCGCCGGGCTATACTCGAGACGTCCAGGCGCGGCCTTCGCGGCGCCGACCACCACGCGCCCGCCATGAAGCCCACTTCTCTCAGCAGCGTCTCCGGCCCGGTCAAGGCCACTTCGATCCAACTGGGCGCGCGCGACGGCGTGCTTGCCGCCTTCGGCGCCATTCTGGCCGATTGCCTGGCGCAATTGCGCGGCAACGCGAGCGGCGCCGCCCACGGCGACGATCCCGAATACATCCACCAAATGCGGGTCGGCTTGCGCCGCCTCAAGTCGGCGCTGCGCCTGTTCGGCGCCCGGCTGCCGGTGCCGCCGGCGTTGCCCGACGAGCTGGACTGGCTGGCGGCCACCCTGGGCCAGGCGCGCGACTGGGACGTGTTGTCCGGCGACACCGTGAGCGGTCTGACGCGACAGTGTCCGGGCGAGACCGGGCTGCTCACCTTGCGCGCGGCCACCGGCAAGATCGCGCGCCGGCAACGCCACGAGGTGACCAGGGCGCTGGCCTTGCCGCGCTTCGCGAGCTTGATCCAGGCGCTGCACGGCTGGGGCGAACACTTGCGCGAGCAAGCCGCGCAAGCCGCCGAACACGACTTGCGGCAATTCGCCGACAAGTCGCTGCGGCACGCCTTGAGCGCGCTCAACCGGCGCAGCGAACACACCGCCAACGCCGGCCAGCGCCACCGCATCCGCATCGCCGCCAAGCGCCTGCGTTACGCGGTCGAGTTTTTCACTAGTTTGTATGCGCCGCGCAAGGTGCGGCGCTTCGCCAAGGAAGTGGCGCGCTTGCAGCAAACGCTGGGGGAATTGAACGACGCCGCCGTGGCCCAGGAATTATTGCGCGACCTGGCCAGGCGCAAGCCGGACTTGGCCGGCAGCGCCGGTTTCGCGCGCGGCGCCCTGGCCGCCCGGGCCGCCCAGCAACTGGCGCAACTGGCGCCGCGCCTGCGCCGCCTGCGTCAGGCACGCGCGCCATTCGCCAAATAGCACCGGCCAAGCCGGGCTCAGCTCAGCCGGCGCCGGTCAGCAAGGCGCTGATGGCGGCCATGCTGGATGGCTCGATGTGAAGAAATTGCACGCCGCTGCGGAAACCGCGTTCGGGCGCGCGTTCACAATAGATCACCTGCCCCATGGCTTCCACCAGACGGGGACCATCCGGCAACGCGAGCTCGAAGCTGAGCGCGCAGTATTGCGCCAAACGCAGTTGATTGACGGTGAGCAGGCTGATGCCGCCGGGCGACAGGTCGATGCTGTGGCAGTTCAACTTCGATTGGCCGGCCACCGTCAGCGTGACCGCGCAATCGAGCGCCACACGCGGCAAGATGCGCGGCGTGGCGCGGAGGCTGGCGTGAACCTTGTCGCTCATGATCGCGGCATCCCTGTTCTAATGTGGCGTGGCGCCCTGGGTGGAGTGGATAAGCATGCGCGCGCGATCACGAAAAGGCAAGAAGCGTGACGCGCGGAAACACATTTGTCTGCCCCGACAAGATTGCAACACTACACTAGATCGGGTCGGACAGCAAATTGGCCAGCGCCACGTATTGCGCCAAGCCCACGGTTTCGGGCCGCAGGCCGGGGTCGATCCCGGCCTGGACGATCTGGGCCTCGGTGAACATGCCGGCCAGACAATTGCGGATCACCTTGCGGCGTTGCGAGAAAGCCTTCATCACCACCGCCTCCAGGGTGGCCTGGTCGCAAGGCAGCGGCTCGGCCAGCGGTATCATGCGCACGATGGCGGACTCCACCTTTGGCGGCGGATCGAAGGCGGTGGGCGGCACCACGAACAATAGCGACATGGCGTAGCGCCATTGCAGCATCACGGACAGGCGCCCATACGCCTTCGTGCCCGGTTCGGCCACCATGCGTTCCACCACTTCCTTTTGCAGCATAAAGTGCTGATCTTCGATAATGCTTGCAAAGTCGGTGAGGTGAAATAGCAGCGGGCTGGAAATATTGTAGGGCAAATTG
>JAYVUV010000217.1:0-20517 GCA_043787615.1 Janthinobacterium sp.
TGACTGGTGCGTATGCTAACGAATACCGTTACCGGTAAGCCCACCTTTTGCCGGTTGACGATGGCTACCCGGCTCAGGATGTAGCCTTCTTCTTCCAGACGTTTGACGCGCTTCCAGCACGGGGTGCTGGACAGGCCGACCTTCTCGCTCAGGCCGGCGATCGACAGGGTGCCGTCGATCTGAAGCGCGGCCAGAATGGCGCAATCGAACTTGTCGAGTGGGTTCATATGCAATTTCTATGGTTTGGTAGGACAATCGTTCTCTATTTTAGCCCAGAAGCGTATATCTTTGGAATAACTTAGCGGGCTGAACGGGCTAGACTGGGTGCCATCTTAGTTGCCATCCTCACCACCGACACCGCCATGCCTACTGAAATCTACCTCGACAGCAACGCCACCACGCGCGTGCTGCCCGCCGCCGCCGCCGCCGCCATGCACGCCATGACCCAGGGCTACGGCAATCCCAGCAGCACGCACGCGGCCGGCTTGCGCGCGCGCGCCATGATCACCGCCACGCGCGAGCGCGCGCAGCGGCTGCTGGGGGCGGGCGGCGGCCAGCTGATGTTCAACAGCGGCGCCACCGAGGGGATACAAACGGCCGTGTTGTCGGCATTGTGCGCGTTGCGCGAACGCCAGTCCAGCGGCGCACGGATCGGCGGCTTGCTGCTGTACGGGGCCACCGAACACAAGGCCGTCCCCGAGAGTCTGGCGCATTGGAACCGCCTGCTGGGGCTGGGGCTGGAAGTGCGCGCGCTGCCGGTCGACCAGGACGGCCGCCACGACTTGGGCGTGCTGCGCGCGCTGGCCGGCCAAACCGCCTTGCTGTGCACCATGGCCGCCAACAACGAAACCGGCGTGCTGTCCGACCTGGCCGGCATCGAACGCGTCTTGCAAGACAGCGGCAGCGCCGCCTACTGGCTGGTCGACTGCGTGCAAGCGCTGGGCAAGATGCCGCTCGACCTGGGCGCGACCCGCATCGATTACGCGCCCTTCTCGGGCCACAAGCTGTACGCGCCCAAGGGCGTCGGCATGTTGTACGTGCGGGCCGGCGCCCCGTTCACGCCCTTGATGATGGGCGGCGGCCAAGAGGGCGGGCTGCGCTCCGGCACCGAAAACATGGCCGGCGTGGCCGCCCTGGGCGCGGTGTTGGCGGCGCTGGAGGAGGGCGCCACCTTCGCCTCGCACGCCACCATGGCGCACTGGCGGGTGCAATTGGCGGCCAGCTTGCGGCGCGCGTTGCCGGGCATCGTGTTCAACGCGCCGTTCGCCCTGTCGTTACCGACCACGCTCAATTTTTCCGTGCCCGGCTTGACCGGACGCGAACTGCTCGATTTGTTCGACGCGGCCGGCGTCCGGCTCAGCGGCGGCAGCGCCTGCTCGGCGGCCAAATCGGTGCCCAGCCCCGTGTTGGACGCGATGGGCTTGCCGCTCTGGCGCAGCGGCGCGGCGATCCGCCTGTCCTTCGGCGCCTTGACCGGCGCGGCCGCGATCGAGGACGCTTGCGTGCGCATCGAGCGCTGCGGCGCGGCCCTGGCCGCCGGCGGCCCGCTCGCCTCGGCCACCCCGGCCGCCCGCCGCGACGGCGCGCTGCGCTTCGGCGCCGGCGACGCCTCGAGCTGGCTGATCGGCGACGCGGCCGGCGCCACCTGCGTCATCATCGATCCGCTGCCGGCGCTGGCGGGCCGCCTGGCCGAGCATGTGCGCGGTCACGGCTACCAGGTGCTGGCTTTGCTATATACCAGCCTGGACGAGGATGGCGGCGCCGCCCGCCGCGCCCTGGCCCAGATCTTGAGCGAGCAGTGCGTGGACGGCGCCGCCGGTGACGAACTGGGCTGGCCGCGCCGCTCGGACCCGGTGACCCTGGGTGATGGCGGCGAAGCGCGCGCGCTGGCCCTGGGCGGGCTGACGCTGGCGCGCGTCGCGCGCGCCGACGGCCGCGCCGCCTATCTGCTGGGCGACGCCGCGCGCGGCACGCTGGTGGCGCAACTGGCCTTCATCGGCGAGTTGGCGCCGGCCGAGCTGGCGCCCGGCTTGCTGGGCGACGACACCGTGTTGTGCGCCCGGCGCGATCCGCTGGGGCTGATCTGCACCAGCTTGCGCGCCGAGCGGGTCGCGCCGGCGGCCCCGGCCGCGCCCGAGGCTGAATTGGAGCGGGCCGGCATCGCCGCCTTTTTCGCCGCCCATCCCGACGCCGTGCTGGTCGACGTGCGCGAAGCCTATGAGCACGCGGCCGGCGGCGGCCTGGGACCGGGCGGCCGGCCGGCCGTCAGCGTGCCGCTGGGGCGCCTGGCCTCGCGGCTGGGACGCTGGTTGCGCGAGGAGCGCGTGCCGCTGGTGTTTTTTTGCCGCAGCGGCAACCGCAGCGGCAAGGCGGCCGCCTGTTTGCGCCGCCTGGGATACCGCGACGCTTTCCATGTTGCCGGCGGTCTGGCGCTGTGCGACCTGAATCCGACCGACTTGTCCCCCGCCTGACGCTTGATCCGGCCGCCGCGCCTCGCCGGCGGCGGCCGGATCGCTACCATCACTTACGTCCGCTCCATGTGTTTCTTATAGTGCGGCAACTGTCGTTTCACTTCCGCCAATCATTCCCTATCCGGGCTTTATTTCTTCGATAAAGTGACCGCGATTTACTCCAGTGTTCGTTAGCGCACAGTCTTTGCCGCGACGCCGCATTACGATTCCTCCAAGAACCAATTTTCCATTCTAAGATTCGTTGCATCTCGCTTCCTCGGCGCGTGACGGCGAACTGCCGCGTCCTGGCACGCGTACAAGCGAGGTCCTATGTTGAAAGCGTATTCAAAATTCGTGGCGCACCGGTTTTTCGACTGGAAAGATGCGTTATCGGGCGGCTTGGCCGTCGATCAGGAAATGGCCGATGACTTGCCGCTGCGCGCCGAGTTGTTCAGCGCGATGCAGATGGCGGCCCACGGCAAGACCCTGGCCGCCTCCCACCAGCTTGGCACGCGCGGCGGCGCCGACCGCCTGCTGGCGCGCCTGGCCGACAACGGCAGCGTGATCACCACCACCGTCAACGATTTGACCACGGCGGTCAAGAACGGCCGCCAGATCACGCCCGCCTCCGAATGGCTGCTCGATAATTTTTATCTGATCGAAGAACAGATCCGCACCGCCAAGCGGCATTTACCCAAGAATTACAGCAAGCAATTGCCGCGCCTGGGCAAGGGACCGGCCGAGGGTTGTCCGCGCGTGTATAAAATCGCGCTGGAAATCATTTCGCACGGCGATGGCCGGGTCGACCCGGAAAGCCTGTGCCGCTTCGTGGAAGCCTATCAAGAGGTGGCCACCCTGCGACTGGGCGAGCTGTGGGCGATCCCCATCATGCTGCGCCTGGCGCTGATCGAAAACCTGCGCCGGGTGGCGGTGCGGGTGGCGGAAAACCGCATGCAGCGCGACCTGGCCAACACCTGGGCCGACCAGATGACCGAGATCGCCGACAGCAATCCGAGCGGCTTGATCCTGCTGGTGGCCGATATGGCCCGTTCCAACCCGCCCGTCACCAGCGCCTTCGTGGCCGAGCTGGCGCGCCGCCTGCAGGGCCAAAGCCCGGCCCTGACCCTGGCCCTGTCCTGGGTCACCCACCGCCTGGCCGAATCGGGCTTGACCATCGAGCAGCAAATCCAGGCCGAGATCCAGCAGCAAGCCACCGAACAAGTCTCGATCGCCAACAGCATCGGCAGCCTGCGCTTCCTGGGCACCATGGATTGGCAGGAATTCGTCGAAACCATGAGCGTGGTCGAGCACACCCTGCGGCTCGACCCGGCCGGCATCTACGGCAAGATGGAGTTTTCCACCCGCGACCAATACCGCCATGTGATCGAGCGCGTCGCCAAGCAGAGCGAGCGCCCGGAACTGGAAGTGGCCGAACTGGTGCTGCAACTGGCGCGCGCCCACGATCCGGCCGCGCGCAACGGCCACGTCGGCTTTTACCTGATCGGGCGCGGCGTGCTGGCGCTGGAAAAACAGGCCGGGGTGCGCATGCCGCCGGTCCAGGCGCTTGAGCAAACGGCGCGCGCCGCGCCGCTGGCCGTGTATCTGGGCGCGATCGCCTTGTTGACCCTGGTGGTCACCGCGCTGCTGCTGGAACGGGCCATGCGCGAGGGCGTGCACGGCTGGCAATTGGGCGCGCTCGCGCTCTTGGCCGCGATCGGCACCAGCCAGTTGGCGGTGTCGCTGGTGAACTGGGTGGCGACCTTGATCACCACCCCGCATCCGCTGCCGCGCATGGATTTCAAGAGCGGCATCCCGGCCGATGGCCGGGCCATGGTGGTGGTGCCCACTCTTATTTACAGCCGTGACAACGTGGCCGATCTGTGCGAGGCGATCGAGGTGCGTTACCTGGCCAACCGCGACGACAATCTGCGCTTTTGCCTGCTGACCGATTTCGCCGACGCCCAGGCCGAGACGATGCCGGGCGACGCCGCGCTGCTCGAGCAAGTGGCGCAGGAGATCGGCCGCCTCAATCACAAATACCGCGGCGAGAGCAGCGAGGACGACAGCGGCGGGCCCTTCCTGCTGCTGCACCGTCCGCGCAGCTGGAACCCGCACGAAAAAGCCTGGATGGGCGAGGAGCGCAAGCGCGGCAAGCTGTCCGATTTGAACCGCTTCCTGCGCGGCGGCGCGCGCGAGAAATTCTCGCTGGTGGTCGGCAGCACCGAGGGCCTGGCCAGCATCAAATATGTGATCACGCTCGACACCGACACCCAGCTGCCGCGCGATTCGGCGCGTCAATTCATCGCCACCATGATGCATCCGCTGAACCGGCCGCAGCTCGATCCGTCGGGTCGCCGCGTGGTCGCCGGCTACGGCATTTTGCAGCCGCGCGTGGCCGTCAGCCTGCCCAGCGAAAACGCCTCGCGCTACGAACAACTGTGCGGCGGCGAACCGGGCATCGACCCTTACACCCGCACCGTGTCCGACCTGTATCAGGACGTGTTTTACGAAGGCTCCTTCATCGGCAAGGGCATCTACGATGTCGACGCCTTCGAGGAAGTGCTGGGCGGACGCCTGCCCGACAACCAGATCCTCAGCCACGATTTGCTGGAAGGCTGCTATCTGCGCGCCGGCTTGCTGAGCGACTCCCAACTGTACGAGGAATACCCGGCCAAATACAGCGACGACGTCAACCGCCGCCAGCGCTGGATACGCGGCGACTGGCAATTGATCGGCTGGCTGTTCGGGCGCGTGCCCGGTTACGGCGGCAAGCGCGAACCGAATCCGCTGACGGCGCTGTCGCGCTGGAAGCTGCTCGACAATCTGCGTCGCAGCCTGGTCTCGCCGGTGCTGACCCTGTCCCTGCTGCTGGTGTGGGCCGTGCTGCCCGAAGTGGTGTTTTGGACTTGCGTGGTGTTCGGCGTGATCTTCCTGCCGCCGCTGGTGGTGGCGCTGTACGACCTGGTGCGCAAACCGCGCGACACCTTGTGGGCGCAGCACATGGCCGCCTGGCAGCGCCGCAGCGGCCTGCATTTTTCGCACGCCATCCTGACCCTGGTGTTCCTGCCCTACGAAGCGTATTTCAGCGCCGACGCCATCGTGCGCACGCTGTGGCGCGTGCTGGTGTCGCGCAAGCATCTGCTGGAATGGCGCGCCTCCGGGCTGGCCCGTTCCGGCGCCGGCCTGGCCGGCAGCTGGCGCACCATGTGGTTCTCGGTCGCGCTGGCCGTGTTCAGCGGCGCCGCCTTGTTCGCGTGGCGGCGCGAGGCGTTCCCGCTGGCCGCCGCGCTGCTGCTGTTCTGGGCGGTCGCGCCCCTGGTGGCATGGTGGATCAGCCGCCCGATCGAACGCGACGTGGCCGAACTGAGTGCCGAACAAACCCATTTCCTGCACACCGTGGCGCGCAAAACCTGGGCCTTCTTCGACACCTTCGTCGGCCCGGAAGGCAACTGGCTGCCGCCCGATAACATGCAGGAGCATCCGGTCACCGTGGTTGCCTACCGCACCTCGCCCACCAACATGGGGCTGGCGCTGCTGGCCAACCTGACGGCGCACGACTTCGGCTACATCGGCGGCGGCGAACTGCTGCGCCGCACCGAGCACACCCTGCACGCCATGAGCCGGCTGGAACGCCATCTGGGCCACTTCTACAACTGGTACGACATCCAGAGTTTGAAGCCGCTCCATCCGGTCTACATCTCCACCGTCGACAGCGGCAATCTGGCCGGCCATCTGCTCACCTTGCAGCCCGGCCTGGTGGCCCTGTTCGATCAACCCATCCTGGGTCCGCAACTGGTGTCCGGCATCGACGCCACCCTCGACGTGCTGCACGAGGCGGCGGCGCTGGCCGTCGCAGCCTCGGCCACCCCGGCCGCCGGCGGCGCCACGCTGCTGCCGGTCCTGGACGGCTTGCGCGCCGAGCTGGCACCGCTGCGCACCGACGCCGGCTCCAGCCTGACCGACTGGCACCGCTACCTGAGCCGCGCCGAGGCCGGCGCCGCCACCTTGCTGCCGCTGGCCAAGGCCGGCGACGACCCGGCCGTGCTGATGTGGGCCGAAGCACTGGGCCGGCAAATCGGCGCCGCCCTGGCCGACTTGAACGCGCTGGCGCCCTGGGTGGCCAGCGCCGCCGACGCCGTGTTCGACGCCCATTTGACGCGCATGCCGACCTTGCGCGAACTGGCCAACTTCGCGCCGGCCGCCAGCGCCCCGTCCGACCTGGCGCCGGCCGAACGCGAACGCCAGAACACCCTGGGCCAGCTGGTGGCCCAAGGCAGCGCCGTGGCCGCGGCCCGCATGGCCAGCGTGGCGCGCCTGGCCGACCAAGCGCGCGAGTTCGCCCAGATCGAATACGGCTTCCTGTACAACCCCGCCACCAAGCTGCTGGCGATCGGCTACAACGTCAGCGAGCGCCGTCTGGACGCCAGCTACTACGATTTGCTGGCCTCGGAAGTGCGGCTGGCCAGCTTCGTCGCCATCGCCCAGGGCCAGCTGCCGCAAGAGCACTGGTTCGCGCTTGGCCGCCAGCTGTGCATCGTCGCCGGCCAGCCGGTGCTGCTGTCCTGGAGCGGCTCGATGTTCGAGTACCTGATGCCACTGCTGGTGATGCCGAACTATCCGAGCACCCTGCTCGACCAAACCTACCGCTCGGTGATCGAGGCCCAGATCGACTACGGCAAGCAGCGCAACGTGCCGTGGGGGATATCCGAATCGGGCTACAACACGGTCGACGCCAGCCTCAATTACCAATACCGCGCCTTCGGCGTGCCGGGCCTGGGCTTGAAACGGGGCTTGGCCGACGATCTGGTGATCGCGCCCTACGCGAGCATGATGGGCTTGATGGTCAATCCGGAAGCGTCTTGCCTGAACATGCAGCGCATGCAGTCGGCCGGCTTCATGGGTCGCTACGGCTTCTACGAGGCGGTCGATTACACCCCGTCGCGCCTGCCACGCGGCCAGAATTGCGCCGTGATCCGTTCCTTCATGGTGCATCACCAGGGCATGGGCTTCCTGGCGCTCAGCTATCTGCTGCACGACCGGCCGATGCAGCGCCGTTTCGAGTCCGATCCGCTGCTACAATCGACCCTGCTGGTACTGCAGGAACGCAGTCCGCAAGCGGGCGCCTTCTACTCCAACACCACCGAGCTGGCGGCGCTGCGCACCACCACGCCGGATCAAGCCATGCCGATGCGTATCCTGACCCAAACCAACAGCGCGATGCCGGAAACCCAGTTGCTCTCGAACGGCCGTTACCACGTGATGGTGACCAGCGCCGGCGGCAGCTACAGCCGCTGGAAAGACTTGTCCGTGACCCGCTGGCGCGAAGACAGCACGCGCGACAACTGGGGTAATTTCTGCTACATCCGCGACCTGGAGGATGGCGATTTCTGGTCCACCACCTACCAGCCTACCCTGGTCGAGCCGCGCAAATACGAAGTCATCTTCTCCGAAGGGCGGGCCGAGTTCCGCCGCTCCGACCAGGGCATCGATTTGTACACCGAGATCGTGGTCTCGCCGGAGGACGACATCGAAATGCGGCGCACCCGCATCACCAACAAATCGGAGCGCCGCCGCACCATCGAGATCACCAGCTTCGCCGAAGTGGTGATGGCGCCGGCCGCCGCCGACGCGGCCCATCCGGCCTTCAGCAAACTGTTCGTGCAGACCGAGATCCTGCGTCACGAGAACGCCATCCTGTGCACCCGTCGGCCGCGCGCCAAGGATGAGCAAATGCCGTGGATGCTGCACCTGATGATGGTGCACGACGCGACGGTGGGCGACGTTTCCTTCGAGACCGACCGCGCGAAATTCATCGGGCGCGGGCGTACCGCCCTGGCGCCGCTGGCCTTGAGCGGCGGCGCGCCCCTGTCGGGCGGCGAAGGCTCGGTGCTCGATCCGGTGGTGGCGATCCGCTACCAGATCACGCTGGAGCCGGACCAGGTGGTGGTGGTCGACATCGCCACCGGCATGACCGACACGCGCGAGGCGGCGGTGCACCTGATCGACAAATATCAGGACCGTCATCTGGCCGACCGCGTGTTCGAGTTGGCCTGGACCCATAGCCAGGTGGTGCTGCGCCAATTGAACGCCAGCGAGGCCGACGCCCAGTTGTACGCGCGCCTGGCCAACACCGTGATCTACCCGAACGCGGCTTTGCGCGCCGACGCCAGCATCTTGATCAAAAATCAGCGCGGCCAGTCCGGCTTGTGGGCCTACGCCATCTCGGGCGACCTGCCGATCGTGCTGTTGCAGATCAAGGACCCGGCCAACATCGAACTGGTGCGCCAGATGGTGCAGGCGCACGCTTACTGGCGCCTGAAAGGCTTGGTGGTCGACCTGGTGATCTGGTACGAGGATTTGTCCGGTTATCGCCAACTGCTGCACGAACAAATCATGGGCTTGATCGCCTCGGGCATCGACGCCCAGTCGATCGACCGGCCGGGCGGCATCTTCGTGCGCATGGCCGACCAGATCGCCAACGAGGACCGCATCCTGCTGCAATCGGTGGCGCGCGCCATCCTCAGCGACAGCCGCGGCACGCTGGCCGAGCAAATCAAGCGGCCCGGCCCCGCCGTGCTGCGCATGCCGGCTCTGGTGCCGGACAGCCGCAGCGAATACCTGGGTGGCGCGGCGCTCGCCGTGCGCCGCGCGCCGCGGCGCGAGCTGATACTGGAAAACGGCCTGGGCGGCTTCACCCCGGATGGACGCGAATACGTGATCACCCTGGGCGAGGGCGCGAGCACGCCGGCGCCATGGTCCAACGTGCTGGCCAACGCCCAATTCGGCACCGTGGTGTCGGAGAGCGGCCAAGCCTACACCTGGAATGAAAACGCGCACGAATTCCGCCTCACGCCGTGGCATAACGATCCGGTCTCCGACGCCAGCGGCGAGGCCTTCTATCTGCGCGACGAGCAAAGCGGCCAATTCTGGTCGCCGAGCGCCTTGCCGGCGCGCGGCACCGGCGACTATGTGACCCGGCACGGCTTCGGTTACAGCGTGTTCGAGCACACCGAGGCCGGCATCCACTCCGAGTTGTGCACCTATGTGGCGCTGGACGCGGCCATCAAATACAGCGTGATCAAAGTGCGCAACGATTCGGCCGTGACGCGCCGCCTGTCGGCCACCGGCTATGTGGAATGGGTGCTGGGCGACATGCGCGCCAAGTCCACCATGCACATCGCCACCGAGGTTGACGCGATCAGCGGCGCGCTGTTCGCCAAGAACGCCTACAACACCGAGTTTTCGGGCCGGGTCGGCTTCTTCACGGTCGACGCCAGCAGCCGCTCGGTGACTTGCGACCGCAACGAATTCATCGGCCGCAACGGCAGCCTGGCCAGTCCGGCGGCGATGCGCCGCGCGCGCCTGTCCGGCAAGGCCGGCACCGGCCTCGATCCGTGCGGCGCGATCCAGGTGCCGTTCGACCTGCTGCCCGGGCAAGAGCGCGAGATCGTGTTCATGCTGGGCGTGGGCGGACGGCGCAACGCCGACGCCAGCAGCCTGGTGCAGCGCTTCCAGGGCGCCGCCAGCGCGCAGGAAGAGCTGCGCCGGGTGTTCGACCACTGGGACAAAACCCTGGGCGCGGTGCAGATCGAAACCCCGGACCCGGCGCTCGACGTGATCGCCAACGGTTGGCTGATGTACCAAACCATCGCCTGCCGCCTGTGGGCGCGCAGCGGCTACTACCAGTCCGGCGGCGCGTTCGGTTTCCGCGACCAGCTGCAAGACGTGATGGCCATGATCCACACCGAGCCGCGCCTGCTGCGCGAGCATTTGATCCTGTGCGCCGGCCATCAATTCATCGAGGGCGACGTGCAGCATTGGTGGCATCCGCCTTCGGACCGCGGCGTGCGCACGCACTGCTCGGACGACTATCTGTGGCTGCCGCTGGCCACCCACCGCTACGTGGCCGGCACCGGCGACTTGAGCGTGCTGACCGAACCGGCGCCATTCCTGGAGGGGCGCCTGGTCAAGCCGGAGGAGGATTCGTACTACGACATGCCGGCCAGATCGAGCCAGAGCGGCGACCTGTACGAGCATTGCGTGCGGGCCATCCGGCACGGCTTGCGTTTCGGCGAGCACGGCCTGCCGCTGATCGGTTCCTGCGACTGGAACGACGGCATGGACAAGGTGGGCGAGCACGGCAAGGGCGAGAGCGTCTGGCTGGCCTTCTTCCTGTATGAAGTGCTGCAACGCTTCGCCGAAGTGGCCGAGCTGCACCGGGATCCGGCGTTCGCCCAGTTGTGCCGCGACGAGGCGGTCAAGCTGGCCGCCAATGTCGAGGCCCACGCCTGGGACGGCCAATGGTACCGGCGCGCCTACTTCGACGACGGCACCCCGCTCGGCTCGCACGAGAACGACGAATGCCAGATCGATTCGATTTCGCAAAGCTGGGGCATCCTGTCCGGCGCGGCCGATCCGGAACGGGTGCGCGGCGCCATGCAGCAAGTCGACGCGCGCCTGGTGCGGCGCGAGTTCGGGCTGATCCAATTGCTCGATCCGCCGTTCGACAAGGGCACGCTCAACCCCGGCTATATCCGTGGCTACGTGCCGGGCGTGCGCGAAAACGGCGGCCAATATACCCATGCCGCGATCTGGACCGCGATGGCCTTCGCCAAAATGGGCGACACCGAACGGGCCTGGGAATTGCTGCGCATGATCAACCCGGTGCAGCACGGCAGCACGGCGGCCGGGGTGGCCACCTACAAGGTCGAGCCCTATGTGGTCACGGCCGACGTGTACGCGGTCTCGCCGCACGTGGGGCGCGGCGGCTGGAGCTGGTACACCGGTTCCTCCGGCTGGATGTATCGCCTGATCGTCGAGTCGCTGCTGGGCGTGACGCTGGCCGACGGCAAGCTGATATTGGCGCCGCGCATGCCGGCCGAGTGGAAGGGCTTCACCTTGCGCTACCGCTACGGCGCCAGCACTTACGTGATCGACGTCGCGCAGGGCACCGCCGGCTTGACGGTGGACGGGGTGGCGCAGGAAGGCCACACCATCGGCTTGGTCGACGATGGGCGCGAGCACGCGGTGGCGCTGCGCTTGCCGGGCTAAGCCGGCGGCACGGGCGCGACAAAAAAAGGGCGGCCGGGTGGCCGCCTTTTTTATGCTTGGAAAAAGAGCCGACCGGGCTAAGCGCGCCGCCGCCGTCAGCGCTTGTCATCCGAACCGGCCGCGCGGCCGACGCGCGCCAGGCTGGCGCGCACGCCGGCCACCGCTCGCAGGCGCTCTTGCAAATAGTGGCTCAGGCGTGGATGCTGGCTGAACGCGACGTTGAAACGGATGTGCCGGTCGGGCGTGTCGTACGCCGAGAAAGCGGCGCCGCGCATGAGCAAGATCTTGTTGCGGTAGGCGTCTTGCACCAGCAAGTCGACATCGAGCCCCTCCGGCATCGTGCCCCACAAGAAAATGCCGGCGTCGCCGGGCCGCTCGAACAGCACCCCCGCCGCGCGCAATTGGCGCGCGCTGGCGTTGCGCGCCGCCATGATCTTGCGTTGCAGGCGGTCCAGATGTTTGCGCAGGGTGCCGGCCCGCAGCACTTCCAGCAGCACATATTCATTCAGGGCCGGCATGGTCATGATGGAATGGATTTTGGTTCGCATCAGCACTTTGAGCAAGGCGGGCGCGGCCGCCAGATAACCCATGCGCAAGGCCGGACTGAGCGCCTTGCAAAAGCTGGAATAATAAATCACGCCGTCGAGGCCGGACAGCGCCGCCAGCCGGGTGCTGTGGCCTTGCTGAAAATGGCCGTGCACGTCGTCTTCGGCGATCAAACAGCCATGTTGCTGGGCCAGCATCAAGACCTTGTGCAAATTGGCGGCGGCGCTGCTCCAGCCGGTGGGGTTGTGCAAGGCGGTTTGCATGAACAGCAGGCGGGGCCGGTGTTCGCGGCAGGCGGCCTCCAAGGCGTCCAGGTCGAGGCCGTCGGGGTGGCGCGCGATGGACACCAAGCGGATGCCATCTTGACGCAACCTGCCGAACATCAGGAAATAGCCGGGGTCTTCCACCAGCACGGTGTCGCCGGCTTGCAAAAAGCTACGGCAAATCAAGTCGATCGCGTGGGTGCCGCCGAAGGTGGTGAGGATATGGCTGGCGTCGACGGCGGCGCCGATGCCGCGCAACAGCAGCGCGATGTGTTCGCGTAACTCCGGCAAGCCTTGGGGCGGACAGCGCGAAGCCATGCCGGCCGCGCTGCGCGCCAAGGCTCTTTGCACGGCGGCGCCCGGCACCGCGTCTTGCAACCAGGTGGGCGGCAAGGCCCCGCTGCTCGCTTGCAAGACCCCGGCGCGCTGGTCGTTGGCTTGCTGCGCCAGCCAGACCGGTTCTTGTTCCTCGCCGGCCTCGAGCGCGACCTCGTCGGGAATCGAAGGGCCGGCCTGCTGGGCCGCGCGCACGAAAAATCCGCTCGTGCCATGCGAATCGATCACCCCGGCCGCGACCAGTCTGTCATACGCGAGCACGACGGTATTGGTGCTCACGGCCAACTGGGTGGCCAGTTGGCGGATCGATGGCAGCTTGGCGCCGCCGGTCAAGGCGCCGCCATCGACCAGGTGGCGCACGCCGCTCTCGATTTGCTTGGACAGGGCGACGGGGGAGGAGCGGTCGATGGAGAACATGGCGCGAGTCTAACGTAAAAGCAGCAGGGCCAACACCAGCAAGATGGCGCCCATGCCCAGATTGAACG
This sequence comes from Janthinobacterium sp., assembly GCA_043787615.1. Lineage (GTDB taxonomy): Bacteria > Pseudomonadota > Gammaproteobacteria > Burkholderiales > Burkholderiaceae_D > Janthinobacterium. The sequence continues at coordinate 13,132 of JAYVUV010000217.1, forward strand.
CGCGCCGCTTGCGCGGATCGCGCAGCAGACGGCGGATCGCCACCCCGAACCAGGCCCACATGAGATTGCACGGGGTTCCCACCACCACGCCGATGCCCGCCACCAGCAGCGCACCCGGACCGTGTCCGGCCCCGCCGGCATGAACACCGACGCCACGGTGACGGCCTTCAGCCAGCTTTTCGGGTTGAGCGCTTGAAACGCCGCCGCCTGGGCGAACGACACCGCCTTCGACGCCCGGGCCGCGTCGACCGAGGCCGTGCCCAGTTTCCACGCCAAAAATAGCAGGTACATGGCGCCGCCGACACGTAGCGCCGGTTGCGCCCAGGGGTAGGCGATCAAGACGCCGCCCAAGCCCACGCACATGAGCATGGTTTGCGCGAACAGGCCGGCCTGGATGCCTAGAATGGCCGGCAGCGCGCCGCGACCACCGAAGTTGGCGCCGGTGGTGGCCAGCATGACGTTGTTCGGCCCGGGTGTGGCCGACATGACCAGGCAGTAGCTGATCAAGGGGAGGAGGTCGAGCATGGCGGACCGTTCGCGAGCTGAGATGGCGCCAGTCTAGAAGCGCGGCGCGGCCGGTACAAGGCACAAGAGCGGCGCCGCGCACCCATGCTGTATCGGTCGCCGGACGGCGACAGTGGGCTGAACGGGCCGGGGAGCGGTGCGGACCGACCGCATCGATGCCGGCCCGAGCTTGAGCGTGAGCATGCCATGGGCGGCGCGCTCGGCGGCCCGCCGCGCCGTTGTGCGCCGGACCCGGTGACGCGCGCCTGCGGGCCGTGTCAAAGCTGCGTTGCGCCACGGCGGGCGGGGACCGGGCCGCGCGCCCTACAAGGTGAAGGGCGCGTCGATTTCGCCGTCGGGCAAGGCTTCCTCGATCATGACCACGCGGTCGCGCCCGCCGTCCTTGGCTTGTTGCAGCGCTTTTTCAGCGCGCTTGATCATCGAGTCGGCCGTGTCGTTGGGCGCGTTGGTGGTCAAGCCGCCGGAAAAGGTGACGGTGCGGCCCGGGATGATGCTTTCCCAGTCGCAGGCGGCCCAGGCTTTTTTCAGCCGGTCCATGGCGATCACGCCCTGGTCCAGCCAGGTGGCCGGCAAGATGATGCCGAATTCCTCGCCGCCCAGCCGGCCGTAGCGGTCCAGCACGCGCAGCAGGGTGACCGAGGCTTCCGAGGCGATTTGCAGCACCCGGTCGCCGATTTCCTGGCCATATTGCTGGTTGACCTGGGTGAAGTGGTCCAAGTCGATGATGGCGAAGCAGAACGGGTGGCCGGTGCGGTAGGCGCGCTGCAATTCGAACGCGAGCAATTCGCTCAAGCCTCGGTGATTGAGCACGCCGGTCAAGGGGTCGTGGCGCGACAGCGTCGCGTTCTCGGCCGTCAGCGCGGCGATGCGCGCATCCTTCTCGGCCAGTTGCGCGCGCAGGGCCGCGCAGTGGGAACAGGCAGGGTCTGGGGTCATGGCTCGCTTTGGGTCGGACGGATGCGGCGTGAACGGTGGCCGGGAATGCCACGCTATCTAAATCATAAACGATATATCCCCGTCGCAACACAGCGCGCGCGCGGCGCCAAGGCGCGCGCCCCGCGCCGGCCGAAATAGACGCTAATCAGTTGTTAATGAACAACGTCCGGGCCTGGATTCAACGCGCCCGGCCGTCGGTCCACGGTTCGCCTGAGCGGCGCCCGGCCAGCGGCAGCAAGGCCGCGCCCAGCAACAGCAGCGAATAGGCGTTCGGCCACGCCGGCGGCGCGGGGTCGCTCGCCATGCCGTGGCGCGCCACGGGCTCGGCCGGGGCGGTGGCGGCCAAGTCCTCGCCTGGCGCCGCGTCCGGATAGGCGGTATCGAGGCTGGCGCTGCCGTGCAAGGCGATCGCGGCGGCGCTCAAGGAAATGACGGGAACGGCCTGGACTTGTTGGGTCGCCACGGCGAAGAGCAGCGCCGTCGCCAGTTTTCCGAGAATGTGCATGATGTGGTCGAAATACGCTTTATAAGGGTCGCGCGCGGGATGGATGGAGGCGAATCGGCGCGACGCGGCAAATACTAAACGAATACTATTTACCGCTCTGTGCGGCAACTAACGGAGCCGTAGGGGAATCCGGCTTGCGCCGGCCCGTCGCAAGCGATTCAAAAACCGAAGCGGGCGCCGGCCCCCAACAGGGTGGCCACCCCAAGCGCGGCGAACACGGCGGCGGCGACCGCGCGCACCAGGGGCAGGGGAACGGCGGTGGCCGCCTTTTCGCCCAGGTACACGGCCGGCACGTTGGCCAGCATCATGCCCAGCGTGGTGCCGGCCACCACGGCCGCGATGGCGTGGTAACGGGCGGCCAGCGCGACGGTGGCGATCTGGGTCTTGTCGCCCATTTCGGCCAGGAAGAAGGCGATCAGGGTGGTCAAAAACACGCCGTAGCGGCCGAAGCTCGATTGCGCTTCGTCGATCTTGTCCGGAATCAGGGTCCAGCCGGCCATCGCCAGGAAGGAGCCGCCCAGCACCCAGCGCAGCAGGTCCGGCCCCATCAGCGCGGTGATCCAGGCCCCCAGCGCGGCCGCGAAAGTGTGGTTGGCAACGGTGGCCACCAAAATGGCCAGCACGATCGGCAGAGGACGGCGAAATTTAGCGGCCAGGCAAAAGGCCAGCAATTGGGTTTTGTCGCCGATTTCGGCGAGGGCGACGATGCCGGTGGAGACGAGAAAAGCTTCCATGATGAGAGAGAGGTACGCGGGCCGGACGATTAACCAATGATGCAGGAGCGACTCCGGCCCATGCGGCCGCCCCTGATCAATGGTCTCGTCAAGTTTTTCAACCACCTGCACCACGGCCTGCGGGCCGATGATGTTGATGCAGGTTCTTCCGCCTGGCGGAAGACGACTACTCCCCAATGTTCCAGCCGCATGATAGCAGAACCGGGCCGCGCACGGACGCGCTCGCGTGCGCGGCGCGTACGCGGTGCGCTTTCCGGCGCCGGCGGGAAATGCTATTCTGCACGGCGCCCGCTGATCGGGCCGCGCTCGCTTATCGAAAAGAAACCATGAAACTATACCGTATCGCGCGCGTGCTGGCATGCGCATTGATTTGCCAGCTGGCCACGCCGGCCGGCGCGCAAGACGCGCCGACCGCGCCCGGCGAAGCGGCGCTGGCGCCGGACGTCGCGGCGGCGCGCCAGCTCGATCCCCATAGCCAGCTCGATCCCCATAGCCAGCTCGATCCCTATAGTTACGCGCGTTTCGACCAAGTGCGCGTGCGCCATGTGCGGCTCGACCTGAAGGCCGATTTCGCCGACAAGACCCTGAGCGGCTGGGCCGAATTGTCGCTCGCCTGGAGCGATCCGGCGGCGCGCGAACTGGCGCTCGACACGCGCGACTTGAGCATCGCCAAGATCGAGCTGCGCGGCAAGCGCGGCGGCTGGAGCGGAGTCCCGTTCCGGCTCGACGCGCCCGATCCGGCCAAGGGCCAGGCCTTGCGCATCGCCCTGACGTCGCAACCCGAGCGCGTGCGGATCTACTACCACACCGCGCCCGGCGCCACCGCCTTGCAGTGGATGACGCCGCGCCAGACCCTGTCGGGCAAGCTGCCGTTCATGTTCAGCCAGTCCGAAACCATCGACGCCCGTTCCTGGGTGCCGTCGCAAGACACGCCAGCGGTGCGCTTCACCTACCAGGCGCGCATCGCCGCGCCGGCCGGCATGCGGGTGGTCATGAGCGCGGAAAACGATCCGAGCGCGACCGGCAAGGGCGGCTGGCGCTTCAAGATGGCGCAGCCGATTCCTTCGTATCTACTGGCCATCGCCATCGGCGAGCTCGCGGTGCGCCAGATCGGCCCGCGTTCGGCGGTGTACGCGGAACCGGCCCGCATCGACGCGGCCGCCTACGAGTTGGCCGACACCGAGAAAATGATCGCCGCCGCCGAAGCCTTGTACGGCCCGTACCGCTGGGGGCGCTACGACATGCTGGTGCTGCCCCCGTCCTTCCCCATCGGCGGCATGGAAAATCCACGCCTGACCTTTTTGACGCCCACCATGATCGCCGGCGACCGCAGCCTGGTCGATCTGGTGGCGCACGAGCTGGCCCACTCCTGGTCCGGCAATCTGGTCACCAACGCGACCTGGAAGCATTGGTGGCTCAACGAGGGCTTCACCACTTACGTCACGACCCGCATCGTGGAAGCCTTGTATGGCACCGACTTGGCGCAGATGAAGTTGCAGCTGGAGCAGGAGGAGTTGTTCGCTTCGCTCGCATCGATCGCGCCGGCCAAACAAGCCTTGCTCACCAAGCAGGCCGACACCGATCCGGCCGCCACCAACACCGACGAGGAACTGGCCTATCCGAAAGGCGCGTGGTTCTTGCGCACCCTGGAGCAGCGCGCCGGGCGCGCGTTGTTCGACCCCTTCCTGCGCGGCTGGTTCGACCGGCACGCCTTCCAGAGCGCGCGCACCGAGCAATTCGTGGCCTATCTGCGCCAGAACCTGCTGCGCGACCACCCCGAGGTGATGGGCGAGGCCGAACTCGACGCGTGGCTGTACGGGGTCGGCGTGCCGGCCGGCGCCGTGCGCGCCGTCTCGCCCGGCCTGGCGCGGCTGGACGCCAAACGCATCGCCTGGCTGAAGGGCGAACTGCCCGAGGCCGGCTTGGGCGGCGCCGACTGGAACGCCACCGAATGGATGCATTTTCTGAACGATATAGATGGCAAGGTCAGTGCGGAACAACTCCGGGGGCTCGATCAAGCCTTCGCCCTGGCCAAGAGCGGCAACAATGAAATCGCTTTCCGCTTCTATCTCGCGGCGATCAAGGCCGCTTATCCGGTGCGCGGCCCCCTGCAAGCGTTTCTGATGAGCGTGGGGCGGCAGAAATTCGTGGTGCCGCTCTACACGGCGCTGCTGGAGTCGCCCTCCGACCGGGCCTGGGCGCTGGAGCTGTACGGCAAGGCGCGCGAGCGCTACCACCCGGCCACCCAGGCCAGCGTCGACAAACAGTTGGCGAAAATCGAGAAGCAGTTGGCCGGCCAGTAAGCGGCGCGCCCGGTTCATGGAGTGCGCATCGGTGCGCAGGGAGATCGACAATGTTGACAATCAATCGTGCGCGCATGCGCCTCAACGCTTGCGCCTTGCTGGCCGGCGCCGCCTTCTGCCTGCCGTCGCCGGCCGCGCCGCAACCGGCCGCCGCGCCCGCCACGGCGCCGGCCGGCGTCGGCGCTGTGGCGAGCGCCTTCGATCTGGACGCCGACGTCGCGCGCGCCATGGCCAGCTTCGATGTGCCGGGCATGGCGATCGCCATCGTCAAGGACGGCGTGGTGCTCGCGGCCAAAGGTTTTGGCGTGCGCCAATTGGGCCGGCCGGCGCCGGTGGACGGCCAGACCTTGTTCGAGGTGGCGTCCAATTCCAAGGCCTTCACGGCGGCGGCGCTGGCGATGCTGGTCGACGAGGGTAAATTGAACTGGGACGATCCGGTCACCAAGCACCTGCCCGATTTTCAGATGTACGACCCGTACGTCACCGGCGCCATGACGGTGCGCGATTTGCTGACCCACCGCAGCGGCCTGGGCCTGGGCGCGGGCGATCTGTTGTGGTGGCCCACCAGTACCTTCAGCGCCGACGAGATCATCGAAAAGCTACGTTACATCCGTCCCGCCACCAGCTTCCGCAGCGGCTACGCCTACGACAATTTGCTCTATATCGTGGCCGGCAAGATCGTCGCGCAACAAGCCGGCATGCCGTGGGGCGCGGCGATCCGCGCGCGCATCCTGCACCCGCTCGGCATGGACGCCAGCACCACCAGCCTGGCCGAGAACGTCGGCAAGTCCAACCTGGCCAGCCCGCACAGCAAGATCGACGAGCGCACCGTGGTCGTCAAGCCGATGCCGGTGGCCAACGCGGCCGGGGCGGTCGGCATCAACACCAGCGCCGAGGATATCGCGCGCTGGATGACCGTGTTGCTTGACGGCGGCGCGATCGCCGGGGCCGCGCCCGGTGCGGACGGCCGGCCCGCGCGCCTGTTTAGCGAAACCCAAAGCCGTGAAATGTGGCGCGCGCACACGCCGATCAAGATCGTCGAGCCGAAACCGGCGCTGGCCGCGACACGGCCCGATTTCAGCGCCTATGGACTCGGCTTCAATCTGCGCGATTACCAGGGCCGCAAGTTGGTGCTGCACGGCGGCGCCTTGCAGGGATTTTATTCGCGCGTGGTGATGGTGCCGGAGGCCAAGCTGGGCATCGCCATCTTGACCAACGCGGAAAACAACGCCGCGATCTCGGCTTTGCAGTGGCGCCTGCTGGACCATTATTTGAACCTGGCGCCGAGCGACTGGATCGGCGCTTACGCCGGGGTCGAGCGGGACGCGCACCGCGCCGCGTTGAGCCGGGTCGCCAAGGCCGCGGCGGCGCGCGCGGCCACCTCGCCGCCGTCGCTGCCGCTGGCGGCCTACGAGGGCCGATATCAAGATCCGTGGTACGGCGACGTGCGTATCGCCCGGGAGGGGCGGCGGCAAGTGCTGCGCTTCGGTCGTTCGCCGGACTTGAACGGCACGCTGGAGCATTTTCAGCACGACACCTTCATCGTGCGCTGGAAGGAGCGCAATTTCAACGCCGACGCCTATGTGACGTTCGCGCTCAATCCGGACGGTAGCATCGAACACATGAAAATGGCGCCGCTGTCGGAGGAGACCGATTTCAGCTTCGACTTCGCCGACCTGTCCTTCACGCCGGTCAAGCCGGTGTCCGCGAAATAGGGCGCAGCCACCGGGCCCCGCCGGACGGCCGCCGACATGGCCGGCTTGGCGCCTTGTGGCGCCACCCCGGTATGGCCGTCCAACCGCATCTCGCATCCCCCGGCCTGAGTGCCCCCGAAAATGTAAATCCTCGCTGATCGGCATGAAGACTTGCCGCCCCGTTGAGAGGGCGGATGGAGGTCGTCCGGGGTGCTCTTGTCTTGCCGGCGAAACCCGATACCGGACGTTTTCTTTTCATCCCATCCCCATCCCCATCCTCATTGATGTCTTCTTCTGTGGTACCGGTTGAAAACCGCATCCATTTCAGCGTGGCGTCGGCGCCATCGACCGTCATCAAGCCACTGGTGGTTTTGGTATGCAAGTCTGAGCGGGACGGAGACGACGCGGCGCGTGGCGGGCGCCTTGCGCCGTCGTGCGCGGCTGGTATTTAAGTAATCTTTACTTTCCTATAATATATGTAGCTTTAAAGAAAATAATAAGCGCCTGCACGGAACTTCGATGTTTACTTGGTCACATATCTTGTATGCAAACCGAAATACTTGATCAACACAAACATTTTTGAGGTTAATCGTCATGCCAGTTCAGCCATATCAATACGCCACAGTGCCCCAGGTTTCTAGCGGCTACTACCCATCGTCTTCCTCTAGCGCCACGCCGGCGCGGACGAC
>JAYVUV010000218.1:0-4357 GCA_043787615.1 Janthinobacterium sp.
TTCGGCCTTCAACGCTGCAATGGCGCTTTCAGACTGGAAGCTCAACAAGGTGTACCAGCGCCACATCAGAACGTCTGAAATGCTGAGCACTTTGGCAAACATGGTGTTGGCGTCCTCTGAGATCCCAATGTAGTTATTCTTGCTTTTGGACATCTTCTCCACGCCGTCCAGACCTTCCAGCAAGGGCATGGTCAAGATGCACTGCGGCTCCTGGCCATACTCTTGCTGCAAGTGACGACCCACTAACAAATTGAATTTCTGGTCGGTGCCGCCCAGCTCCAGGTCGGCCTTCAAGGCCACCGAATCGTAACCTTGCATCAGCGGGTAAAGGAACTCGTGGATCGAGATCGGTGTCCCACTTTTATACCGTTTGGTGAAGTCATCGCGCTCCATCATGCGCGCCACCGTGTAGCGCGACGACAATTGAATCATGCCGCGCGCACCCAGCGGATCGCACCATTCGGAGTTGTAGCGAATTTCCGTGCGCGCCGCGTCCAGCACCAGGGAAGCCTGGGCGAAGTAGGTGGTCGCGTTCGCTTCGATTTGTTCGCGCGTCAGGGGCGGTCGGGTAATATTGCGGCCGGAGGGGTCGCCGATCATCGAGGTGAAGTCGCCGATCAAAAAGATCACCTGATGGCCCAGGTTTTGCAGTTGACGTAATTTGTTGAGCACCACGGTATGGCCCAGATGCAAGTCCGGCGCGGTCGGGTCCAGGCCCAGTTTGATGCGCAAGGGCACGCCGCTACGTTCGGAACGCGCCAATTTTTGCGCGAACTCGCTTTCGATCAAGAGTTCATCGACCCCGCGCTTGGCGATCGCAAGGGCTTCTTGTACGCTGTCGGACAAGCTCGGCGCGGCGGAAACGGGTTCCGTCTTCTGGCCCGATGGAAAATTGTTAGCCATAATGGAACTTAATTTTTTAGTTGATGAATGAATTCTGGAGTTTGCTATAATGCCCGATTACATCAATCTTGCCGAATGAAAACGAACCAAAATAACAAGAAAAAAAAGCAATAGTGCACGGATCGTTCAAGCGGCAAATTTTAACTGATTGCATGAACCCTATAAACAAATTCACCCGCTCGCGCGTCTATACGCTGCTCGGTTCAACGCGTAAGTCGCGCATCATGAGCGCCTCCGCCTTGCTGTTGGCAGTGTGTGCCTTTGGCGCCGCCGGCGTCGCGCCGATGGCGCCCGACGCGGCCGACCTGCCCGTCAAGTCGGTCGAGCAAGACCTGGCCCTGCCGAATTTGAGCGCGCAGATCGCCGCGCTCGAACACAACGAGCAGACTTTCATCCATGAAGAAAAAGTGCGCTCCGGCGACACCCTGGCCGCCCTGCTGACCCGGCTGGGCGTGGACGACGAGGCCGCCGCCAACTTCATCAAATCCGACAAGGTCGCGCGCGGCGTGATGCAGCTCAAATCGGGCAAGCGGGTGCAGGCGCAAACGGCCGAAGACGGCCAATTGCAATGGCTGCGCGCCACGGTGGTCGACGGCAAGGACAACCCGGTCAAAAACATCATGGTGTCGCGCAAGGGCGAAGCCTTCGTCGCCACCCAGCAGGCGGCCGAACTGGAACGGCGGGTCGAAATGCATGCGCGCGACATTACCTCCACCCTGTTCGCGGCCACCGATTCCAGCCCGGACGGCACCCGCCTGCCGGACTCGATCTCGGCCCAGATCGTCGAAATGTTTTCCACCAATATAGACTTCCGCTCCGACTTGAAACGGGGCGACCATTTCAACGTGGTCTACGAAACATTTTGGCAAGACGGCGAATTCGTGCGGGCCGGGCGCATCCTGGCCGGCGAATTCACCAACCGCGGCAACACTTACCAGTCGGTGTGGTTCGAAGACCCGCTCAACAAACAGGGCGGCGGTTACTACAGCTTCGACGGCAAGTCCCTCAAGAAAGCCTTCCTCAAGTCGCCGCTGGAGTTTTCCCGTATCTCGTCCGGTTTTTCGATGCGCGTGCACCCCATCTCCGGCAACTGGAAACAGCACAAGGGGGTCGATTTCGCGGCCGCCGTCGGCACGCCGATCCGCGCCTCGGGCGACGGCGTGGTGGAATCGGTCGGCATGTCCGGCGGCTACGGCAATCTGGTGGTGCTCAAGCATTGGGCCAACTACTCGACCGCGTATGCCCACATGAGCCGTTTCGCGCCGGGCTTGAGCAAGGGTAGCAAAGTGCATCAGGGCGACGTGATCGGTTACGTGGGCACCACCGGCTGGTCCACAGGCGCCCATTTGCATTACGAATTCCGCGTGGCGAACGAAGCGAAAGACCCGATGTCGATCAAGGTGGAGGCGCAAGAGCCGCTCACCGCGTCGGAGCTGAGCCGGTTCCGCATGGTGTCGTCCGACATGATGCACCGTTTCACCCTGCTGCGCCCGACCGACACGGCGCTGGCCAAACGCTGATTCCCGGCGCGAGGCGAGCACAAGGAAAGTGGCCGATGGGCCGCTTTTTTCATGGCCGCGCGCGGCCGAAAGCGCTATGCTGAAGCCACACCGTTTTTGAAAGCAGCCGTGAGTTTGTATATCGGATTAATGTCCGGCACCAGCCTGGACGGGGTCGATGGCGCCCTGGTCGATTTTTCGGGCGACGCCTTGCGCACCCTGAGCGCGGCCTATGTGCCATTCTCGGCCGAGCTGCGCGCCGACTTGATGGCCTTGCAAAGCGCGGGCGACAACGAAATCGAACGCGAGGCGCTGGCCGCCAATGTGCTGGTGGAGCGCTACGCCGCCTGCGTGGCGACGCTATTGGCGGACGCGGACGTGGCGGCGGCCGCTGTGCGCGCCGTCGGCGTGCATGGCCAAACTATCCGCCACCGCCCGGAACGGGGTTTCACGCGCCAGACCAACAACCCGGCCCTGCTGGCGGAATTGTGCGGCATCGATGTGATCGCGGATTTCCGTAGCCGCGACATCGCGGCCGGCGGCCAGGGCGCGCCCCTGGTGCCGGCCTTTCATCAAGCGCGGTTCGGCAAGCCGGGCCGGACCCGGGTGCTGGCCAATATCGGCGGTTTCGCCAATATCAGCGTGCTGGGCGGCGACGGCGGCGCGAGCGGCTTCGATACCGGTCCGGGCAACGTTTTGATGGACGCCTGGATCGGCCGCCATCGCGGCCGCGATTACGACGCGAACGGCGCCTGGGCCGCCACCGGGCGGGCCGTGCCCGAGCTGCTGCGCAGCATGTTGCGCGAACCGTTTTTCGCCTTGCCGGCACCCAAAAGCACGGGACGCGACCTATTCCATCTCGACTGGCTGGCGCCCCATCTGGCGGCTTGCGCGCCGGCCGCGCCGGAAGACGTGCAAGCCACGCTGACCGCCTTGACGGCGCGCAGCCTGGCGCAAGCGATCGCACTCGCCGCGCCGCGAGCCGACGCGGTCTACGTGTGCGGCGGCGGGGCCGCCAACGCCACCTTGATGACGCTGTTGAGCGAGGAGTTGGCCGGCCGCGCCGACGTGGCCTCGACCGAGGCCTTGGGTGTGCCGCCCAACCAGGTGGAGGCGCTGGCGTTCGCCTGGTTGGCGCAACGTTTCAACGAGCGCGAGGCGGGCAATCTGGCCGGGGTGACGGGCGCCCGTGGCCCCCGCGTGCTGGGCGCGCTGTATCCGCGCTGAACGCCCGTAACGCAAAAAGCGGACTCAAAAAGTCCGCTTTCCAGCGATACGCGACCCGGTCGACGCGCGACCCGGTCGATTCGCGACCCGGTCGATGCGCGATCCGGTCGATTCGCGACCCGGTCGATGCGCGACCCGGTGAAAGTTCGGCCGCGCCGTCCCGCTTACACCGAGAACGAGGAACCGCAGCCGCAGGTGGAGGTGGCGGTCGGGTTCTTGATCACGAATTGGGCGCCTTCCAGGTCGTCCTTGTAATCGATTTCGGCGCCCACCAAATACTGGTAGCTCATCGAATCGATCAGCAATTGCACGCCGTTCTTGACCATGGTGGTGTCATCTTCGTTGACGATTTCATCGAAGGTAAAGCCGTACTGGAAGCCGGAACAGCCGCCGCCCTGCACGAACACGCGCAATTTCAAGTCAGGATTACCCTCTTCCTCGATCAGCTGGGCAACTTTTTGGGCTGCACTGTCGGTGAAGATGATCGGGGCTGGCATTACGTCTGGTGCTTCGGCAACTGCATTCATGTGATACTCCTACTGGGAACGATTTAAGTCATTATAGACCGTTGGCGTCCCTCACGCTTCGGATACCTTGAAGATACTCGGTGGGGACATGGCGAGGTGGAATTCAGGTTCGCCCGACTCCTGGTGGGTGAGCGTACCGGCAACCGTGGCGCCGCTGTGCATTTCGAGGCGCTTGTAGTGCACATTACCTATAATGCGGCC
>JAYVUV010000219.1:0-18983 GCA_043787615.1 Janthinobacterium sp.
CATCAACACCCCGTTGTCGCGCTGGGCGAAGGCGCAGTGGCGCACGGTTTCCCAGTCGGCGCGCGCGCCGCCGTTCGCGCCCAGGGCGTCGTAATACAGATCGGGCGCCACGCAGCGGCTCAGCGCCGCGCCCGATTTCGCCGGCGGCAGGTCCTGCGGCGGCGGCGCGCTGTCTTGCACGCCCACGCATTGCTGATACCACTGCTCGGCGCTCGACACGTCCCAGCCCATGGCGCTGGTGTTCGGATAGGGCGCGCCGCTGGGGACGATGGTGGAGGCGGCCAGGGCCGGCGTGGCGAACAAGGGGGACAGCGAGATCAGCAAACCGGCGGCGAAGGAGCGTGTCATGGCGGGGAACCTGTTTCTAAATTGAAATATATCCAGGTCGAAGTATAAAGAAAAAGCGGGGCCGACTTTCAAAAAAAGTCGCGCCCCGCCCGATGCCGCCGCCCCGCCGTTGCTTAATTGAAACTGAGCGCCGCGCCGTCCGCGTTGCTGAGCTTTTGCTGCTTGAAATCGATCACGAAATGATCGCTGGGCTTGGCCGAACCCAGCCCTTTGAAGATGGCGAACAGGTGCTTGAACTGGGATTGGAAGGCGGCCGAGACCGGATTTTGGTCCGAAAGCTGCTCGCCCAGCTTGACGATGGCGGCCGGGTCGGCCGGGAAGGCCGCCATCAGCAGCTTGTACTGACGCACACGCAGGGCGCCCATGTCGCGCAGCGCCAGCTCGCCCGCGTACACGGTGCGGTGGAAATCGCCATAGAAGGTGTAGGGGCTGATGAGGGCGAAGTCGTCCAGCTTCAATCCGGCGCCGGCGGCCAGGGCGTCGGCCTTGACGCTCGCTTCGGCCCAGTCGGCCGCCAGTCGCGTGGCCGGATCCGGGACCGGGACCGGGTCCGGGGCCGCGCCGGCGCCGGGCGCGCCCTTGGCCGCGCAGGCGGCCGTGAGCGGCAGCACACCGGGTGCGTCGGCCAGTTGCGCCAGCGTGACCCGGGTGCGCAACTGCGACAGGATCAGCATCTGACGCGCGTCGAGCGCCATCGCCGCCTCCTTCATCTCGCATGGCCAGTATTCATCCATGAAGCGCAGGCGCGACAATTCGCCGAAATAAAAATGCGTGAAGGCGCCGTAGGAAGCGCTGTCCAGGATGGCGTGATTCCAGCGCTTCTTGACGTCGGCGGCGGCCGCGCTGCCCTGCAAATAATCGTATTCGGTTTGGTAGTAGGGGAACAGTTCGTCGAAGCGCGGCACCGCGTTCAGCGCCACCGTTCGCACCTCGGCCAGGTCCTGGCTTTGGTAGGTGACGATCTTGTAGGCCGCGCCATACACGGCCAGCGACGGCGATTGCACGTTGACCAGGTAATGGCCATCCGCATCGCGGTAATCGTTGGTGCCGTTGAAGTGCATATGGCCGCCGATGTGCAGCCGCAAGCCGGTGGCGGCCAGCGCGGCCGTGGTGGCCTGGTCGGGCACGCGCGCGGTCTGAAACGCGCCCGGCTTGAACAACGACTTGATGGCGCCGGTCTGGTTGGCGTAGAAGTCCATGGTCGGATAGTGGGAAAACGCCATCAGCCGCTTGCCCTGCGCCTTGGCGCGCGCGACCACCGAGGCGATCCAGTCGAGCTGGTGCCGCTTGTGGGTCAAGACCTTGTTCCAGCCGGCGCTGCCGGCGCCGTCGTAGCCCTTGAAGCTGGCCGGCTTGGCCGGATCGAAATTGGCGTTGGGCAGGTAGACGTTGGCGTCGATCGACAGCAGCCACAGGCCCTTGACCGGCTCGACCAGATAACTGGCGTCGAACGCTTGGGCGCACTTGGTGTAGGGCTTGCCGAGCGCCAGTTCGCCGGCCGCCTTGTAACGGCCGCCCTCCCCTTCGGCGCACAGTTCGAACTGGCGCCGGCCCGGGTCACCGTCGCGCAGCGCCTGCTGAAAATCGTAGTCGGCGCCGGCGCTGAACGGGGTTTCCCAATGCAGGTCGGCCGGATTGGGCTGGTAGCCGAAGTCACCCAGTTTGGCCAGCAAACCGGCGTAGCCGAGCTCCTTCAACTGGTCGGTGCAAGCCACGCCCGGGTCCTTGGCCTTGCAGGCCGCGTTACCGGTGGCGAACACCTTTTGCTCGCGCCCTTCGCGCGTGAGGAAGTCGCTCTTGCCGGCCTCGTCGTTGTCGAAGGGTTCGTTCGGGTCGTGGTTGCCGGGCGCGATAAAGAAGCGCATGCCCTTGGCTTGATACGCGTGCAGGATGGCGGCGATGCCGTCGATATTGATCGGCTGGGCGTCGTCCGAATAATCGCCCGGCAGCGCCACCAGCCGGATGCCCTTGGCGTAGGCGTCGTCCAGCGCGGCGCGAAACGCGAAGTAGTTTTCGTTGAATAGGCGGGTCGAGGTCAGCTGCGCGTACATGGTGCGGATGCTGGCGTTTTTTCCATCCTTGGTTGGAATGCCGCCAAATTGCGCGCTCTTGAAGTCGCCGTAGATATCCTCGAAATGGACGTCGGTCATGAAGGCCACGCCGGGCATGAGCGCCGGCGCGTCCGCGCCGGGAGAGGCGACGGGCGCGGCGGCATGGTCGCCGCCGCAAGCGCCCAGGCACAGGGCCAGGAGGAGGTTCAGTGGCGCGGCGACCCGGCGGCCGCGCGGCGACGGCGGAAAAAAGTGTGGGGGCATGCATCGGCTCCATGGGCCGGGCGCGCTGCGGCGCCCGGCGAGGTGGGTGGGGAATGGCGGGCTTATCTTGCCACTCCAACATGACCGCCTCATTACAGAAGCGCCGCCCGGCCGGGCGCGGCCCGGACGAACGCCGCGCGCCGCGCGCGGAAATCCCGGTCCGGCCCCCTAGGCCGGCGCCTTCACCAGCGGCGCGGCCGCGCCCTGGCGCTTGACCGCCAGTACCATCAAGGCCGCCGCCAGGCAAGCGGCGCCGGCGGCGAACAGCGCCGGGTTATACGTCATCAGCAAGGTGCGCACCCGGCCCGCGCCGTAGACCGCCACCGCCGCGCCCAATTGATGGCCGGCGAACACCCAGCCGAACACCATGCCGGCCTTTTCCTTGCCGAAGGCGGCGCCCACCAGTTTCACGGTGGGCGGCACGGTGGCGATCCAGTCCAGGCCGTAAAACATGGCGAACAGGGACAAGCCGTACAGGGTGAACTCGGAATACGGCAGCCAGAACAGCGACAGGCCGCGCAAGCCGTAGTACCAGAACAGCAGCTTGCGGTTGTCGTAGCGGTCCGATAACCAGCCCGAGCTGATGGTGCCGACCAGATCGAAGGCGCCCATCATGGCCAGCACCGAGGCGGCCGGCACGGCGGCCAGGCCGGCGTCGCCGCACAGGGAAATAAAGTGGGTCTGGATCAAGCCGTTGGTGCTCAAGCCGCAAATGAAAAAGGTGCCGAACAAGAGCCAAAAAGTACGGTTGCCCGAGACGGCGCGCAAAATCGCGAACGGCGCGCCCAGCGACAAGGGCGCCGGCGGACCCGCCGGCGGCGCCAGGGCGGCGGCCGGGTCGGCGCCGAAGGGGCGCAAGCCCAGTTCGTTGGGACGGCTGCGCATGAACAACCAGGCCAGCACGGTCACCAAGGCGGAGCTGGCGAACACCGGCAGCACCGCGTAGCGCCAGCCGAAGCGTTCGATCAGCCAAGCGGCGAACGGCAGGAACACCAGCTGGCCGGTGGCCGAGCTGGCCGTGAGCACGCCGATCACCAAGCCGCGATGGCGGTCGAACCAGCGGTTCGACACCACGGCGCTGAGCACCAGGGCCGTCATGCCGGAGCCGATGCCGAGCATGATTCCCCACAACACCACCAAGTGCCAAAACTGGGTCATGCGGGTGGCCAGCAACAGGCCGGCGCCGACCAGGGTGAGCGCCGTGCACACCACCTTGCGCAAGCCGAAACGCTCCATGAAGATGGCCGCGAACGGCCCCATCAATCCGAACAGGGCGAAGCGCACCGCCAGGGCGGAGGAAATTTGTTCCACGTTCCAGCCGAATTCATGACTGAGCGGTTGAAGCAAGGCGCCCGGCAGGCCCAGCGCCGCCGACGAGGTGAGCGCGGTCAGGAAGGTGACGATCACGATGACCCAGCCGTAATGGATGCCGCGGCGTGCCAGCCAGGTGGAAAGGGGTAAGGCCAACATAGATCCTCGCAGGGTGACGGTCGATTCGCCATCATAAATGATGATCGTCATAATATCAATATATGTCGATCGTCATAAATCCCTCGGCGCGGACGCGGGCGAAAAAAAACGGGCCGCAGCCCGTTTTTTGATACTTGCCAGGTGTTATTCCTTGCTCGGCGCCACTTTCAAGGCGCTCTTGACGTCGCTCACACCATCGATGCCGCGCGCCAGTTGTTCGGCCTTGTCGGCTTGTTCCTTCGATGGCACGAAACCGCTCAGCATGACCACGCCCCTGACGGTTTCGACATGTACATCCATCGCCTTCAGATCGGGATCGCGCACCAGGTCGGCTTTCAACTTGGTGGTGATGACGGTGTCGGCCACCACGTTTTTGGCAGCGCCGGCGGTGCCGCGCGCTTCGTCGGCCGTGCTGCCGGCCGGGGTGGAGCCGGCCGTGGCGGTGGCGCCCGTCATGTCGGAGGCCGGGACGGCGGGTTGGATGCCGGCGTTTTGGCTACCCTGGGTGCCGATCTTGGTTTCCTCCAGCGAGGCGGTTTGGGTGCCGGCCTTGGCGTCGACCAGGGCCGCGCTTTGCGCGCTCTTGGCGTCGCGCAGGCAGTCGGCCTTGGCGCTGGCGCTCAAGTCGCCGCACTTGGTCTTGGCCAAGTCATATTCGGCGTTGGCCAGCTCGCTACGCGCCTTGCCCAGATCGGCGGGGGTGTTTTTGTATTGCGCAACCGCGTCGGCGTGGGTGCGCGCGCGCGCCACTTTCGCTTCGTGCAAGCACACTTGTTTGGGGTTGCCTTTGGCGTTAGCGCATTGGGCCGCCGCGCTTTTATAGTCGGCGCTGGCCTTGTCGGACAGGGACTGGTAGGAGGTATCTTCACCGGACGCGAAGGCCGAACCCGCGCTGAAGGCGGCGCTCATGGCGCCGGCCAATGCAAGCATCGTAATCTTGTTCATGATCGATCCCTTTCTGGATGGTTAAGACCCAAGCTTAACCAGTCGCGGCCGCGTTTTCTGTGCGCCAGCGTACGCTGAACGGGATTTGGCGGCGCATCAGTCAATCGCGCTCAAGCCCCGGCTCCACAGGCGGCGCGCCTGCTCGAAGGGCGCGGCGCCGGGCTGGAAATCGGCGCCGCTCTTGGCCAGCCGTATCCAGGCCAAGGTGTCGTGCGAGCCGCCGGCGGACGGTTGCGCCCGCACTTGATCGAGCCAGGCGTACACCTGGGCATACTGGGCCGGATGGCGTAGTTGCACCCAGGCCAGCGCCACCAGATCGGAAAAGCCTTCCTCGCGACGCGCCTGGCGCATGGCCCGGCTTTCGCCGCGCAGGGCCGGATTGGCGGCCGGTTCGTCGCCCACTTCGACGAAGCCGGTCGGCAATACATGCCAATCGCCCTGGGCGTAACGCCAGCAATGCCCCATTTCATGGGCGGCCATGGTTTCGATCAACAGGGCGCGCTGCTCGAGCGGCACCGTGTTCAACACTTCCTCGGCCTGAGCGTTGCCGCGCAGCGAGAACACCAGCTTGCAGCGGCTGCCATCGAAACCCATGGCCAGCGGCACGTCGTCGGCCGACGCTTGCGGCTGCACCACGATATCGACCGGCAAGCGGATCTGCTTGGCGTAGGCCAGCAAGGGGGCGGCGGCCTTGAGCCAGCGTTGTTCCTGTTCGGTCAACTCCGGCTGGGCGGCGGCGGCGAAGGCGGACACGATGCAGAGGACGGCGAAGAGGATCGATTTGGACATGGCTAGGCTCCTTTTAAGGAAACTATACATGCCCAACGGAAATTTTTAAATCGATTCCGTAAAGAAATATCGGAAAAGCTCGGCCCGGCCGTGCAAGCTTATTTTGTTGCCACTGAGTAAAAAAACAAGGTCGCCGGGCCGCCACCCGGCTTTCCCTATGAGGCGGCGACGGCCCGCGCCGAGGCTGGTGTTTTCGCCATGTTTTGCTACTGTTGCTGCACGGCTACATCGACTTGCCCGGCCGGCCGGCCGCCGACCCCGCTCAGGGCGCCAGCGCCGCCGCCGTCACGAAAGCGGGCCGTATATCGTTCGGCACCGTTTTCATCTTGTCGAGCGCCTTTTGCACATCTGGCCGTATCACCACGTATTTGGCGATCATGTCCTTGGCGCCGGCGTAGTCGCCGGTGGCCTCGATGGTCAGGAACGCGCGGTCCAAGGCGCTCACCGCTTCCTTGATGCGCTTCAAATCGACCGCGAAAGTGCCGTCGCCGTACGATATGAAGCCGCCCCGGTCCAGCAGATAATTCATCTGGATCGCCATGCCGCGCGCGTGCGAGTCGGTCAAGCCGAAATGCAGGGTACGGAAGGCCGACGCCAGAAAGGTGACGTACAGCTTGCGCTCGGCCGCCGGCCCGCGGCCCAGGGTCCCTTGCAACTGCCCTTTGTCCATCATGTGGCGCAGCGCGAACAGGCCGGTGATGTCGGCCTTGGCTTCCTCGATGGTGGAATAGGTTTCCTTCAAATCCTGGCGCGGGGTCGATGCCTTGCCGTCCACCGTGGTGTGGTGCGGCCCCAGGCCATGGGTGATCTCGTGCGCCAGAATATGGGTGAAGAAGGAGTCGAAATCGACTTCCTTTTGCTCGCGCGGGCGCAGCACCAGCTTGGAGATCGGGGTCAGGGTGGACTTGAATTTGGCTTGCTGCACATTCTTGAGCATGACCCGCTTGGAGCCGCGCGCGGAGATGATGCGCTCGTCGTTGGGCAGATTGTAGGCCGCCGTCTGCACCCCCATGTTGCCGTCGCCGGCGCCGTACACTTGGTTGACCACCACCATCGGCGCCAGCGCGCCCACCTTCGGATTGCGGTAGCGCGCGGCCAGCGGCAGATTGTCTTCCAGCTCCTGCATATGGCGCGCGAAGAAGTCCAGCTTGGCGCTTTCCTTTTGATCGCGGATATTCACGTAAGCCTCGAACGCGGCCTTGTAGCCGAACAGTTCATCGTTATAGGTCTCGTACGGCCCGATGGTGACGTCGACCGGCGAATCGAGGTCCATCCAGGCGAAGTCCGAGGCCAGGTAATCGTTGGACAGGAAGGCGTCCGCGCGCAAGTCCAGAAATTTTTTCAGCGAAGCGTTGTCGGTGGCCGCCGCCGCCTCCTTCAGCAGGGCGGACAGGCGCGTGAGCTCGGCGCGGTATTCGTCGGCGTACTTGACCGTCTTGAAGCCGCCCTCGGCGTCGCCGCGGATGACGGTGAAAAACCACTGGGCTTGTTCCTTGTCGGGCGCCGGCAAGCCGTTCATCCATGCCTCCAGCGCCGCCTTGTTGGCGCCGGCCGGGTAGAAATTGCCGGCCTCGGGCTTTTTGGCCGGGATCGCGATGCCGTCCACCTCGGCCGGCAGGAAGGAGGCGTGATCGTCCAGGATCGACCACGGCCCCTTGTTCAACCAAAAATAGTCCAGCCGCGCCTTGCCCAGCGGCGTGTCGTCTTTTTGCAGCGCGGCCAGCAAGGCCTCGTTGCCCGACCAGCGCTGGCGCAATTGCAGCAGGTCGACGATCTTGGCCGCCTCGATCAGTTTGACGATGGCGGCCCGGTCGCCGGCCGACAGCCCGGCGCTGTCGGCGGTGAGCTCGACCGGCGCGTAACGCCGGCCCATGGCCTGCAAATCGGCCACGCCGGCCGGCGCGGCGGCGACCGGGCCGGCCAGCGCCAGCATCAAGGGGAACAAGAGAGTTTTCATGGCAGCTTTCGAATGGATCACGCGTCGTTTTCACATAGCAAAACAGCGGGCCTGGTCGGCTCCGCTGCGTTGTCGTCGGCGTGTATTGTAATCCGAAGCGCGCATCCGGCGCGAGCGCGCCGCGGCGGACGCGCCGGCGGGGGATCGCCCGCGCCGGCCGATCTTAGCGGACCGGGTTGGCGCCGGCCACGGCGGCCAGCGCCGGCGAGCCCTGCCAACCGGCGCCCAGGGCGCGCGCCACCGCCACCGTCGCCAGCAAGCGCTGGGTGGTGATTTGCGCCGCCGCGCGGTCGGCCGTGAGCGAACTGCGCTGGGCATCGGTGACGTCGAGGTAGTTGGAGATGCCGCGCTCGTAGCGGGCGCGCGCCACCAGGTAGGCGCGCGCGGCCGCCTCTTGCGACTGGGCCTGGGCCTGGCCCTGCAACTGGCGCTGCTCCAGATCCGACAGCGCGTCTTCCACCTCGCGCAGGGCGGTCAGCAGCTTGCCTTCATGGTTGGCCAGCGCCTCGTCGTAGCGGGCTTTCGCCGCGTCCAGGTTGGCCCGATTGCGCCCGCCGTCGAAGATCGGCAGCGACAGGCTGAGCGGACCGGCGCTGAACTGGCGCGAACCGCCCTTGGCCAAGTCGCGCAGGCGCTCCGACGCGAAACCGAAATTGCCGGTCAATTGCAGCGTTGGATAAAACGCGCCCTCGGCCACGCCCACTTCGGCGTTGGCGGCGCGCAGGCCGGCCACGCTGCCGGCCAGGTCGGGCCGCTGGGCCAGCAGGCTGGCCGGCAAGCCGACCGGGATCGCCGGCGGTTCGGGCAGCGCGCCCGCGTCGGCCGCCGCCGGCAGCAGCGCGCTGGAAGGCGAGCGGCCCGTCAAGACGGCCAGGCTGTGCTCCAGCAAATTGCGCTGGCGCCGCACCTCGTGCAAGTCGGCCTGGGCGTTCGAGCGTTCGACCTTGGCGCGCGCCAGGTCCAACTCGTTGGTCAAGCCGGCCGTGAAGCGCGCCTGGACCAGTTCCAGCGTTTCGCCGCGGGTGGCCAGGGCGCCGTTCAAGATCGTCATTTCGACGTCCAGCCCGCGCAACTGCCAATAGCTGCTGGCCACCTGGGTCGAGAGCATCAACAGCACGCCGTCGCGGTCGGCCTGCGCCACCAGGGTCTCGGCGTCGGCCGCCTCCACCAGGCGCCGCACCCGGCCCAGCAAATCGACTTCGTAGGACAGCGCCGCGCCCACCCCGAACTGGTTACCGCTGATCGCGCGTCCGCCCAGCGCCAAGCCTTGCGAGGTATTGGCCGAGGTGCGCGAATTGGCCACGTTGGCGTTCACGCTGAGCGAAGGCCGTTCGTCGGCGCGCGCGGTGCGCAATTGGGCCTCGGCTTGAATCAGGCGCTGGGCGGCGGCGCGCACGCTCGGATTGTCGCGCAGCGCGCCCTCTTCCAGCTGGTTCAACCCGGTGTCGCCGAACACGGTCCACCACTGCTGCGGCAAACTGGCCTGGGCCGGCGCCGCCGCGCCTTGATGGCGGTAGGCGACGCCGTCGATGTTTTTCGGCGCGCTGAAATCGCTGCCGACCGTGG
The DNA here is from genome assembly GCA_043787615.1 of Janthinobacterium sp. Taxonomy (GTDB): domain Bacteria; phylum Pseudomonadota; class Gammaproteobacteria; order Burkholderiales; family Burkholderiaceae_D; genus Janthinobacterium. Next base: position 9,391 of record JAYVUV010000219.1, read on the forward strand.
TGCAAGCGCTCAGTGCCAGGGCGACGGCGGCGGCGATGCTGATGCGTTGGAAACCTGTAAGCATGGTGGACCTCTATCTATTTTTCTTGAAATGGCGCGGCTTAGTGCCCGCCGCCGCCGCCCGAGACGACGATGACCTTGTCGGCGAACCAGAGCGGCACGATGCAGCCGAGCAGAATGGCGCCGACGATGAAGAAGCCGTCGTTATAGGCCATCACATAGGCCTCGCGCCGCACCAAGCCGTCCACCGCCGTCAAGGCTTGGTTGGCGGCGGTGGCGGCGTCGAAACCGCGTCCGATGAAGGTTTGCGTCAATTGGTCGAGGCGGGCCTGGGTGGCCGCGGCGAACAGGTTGACCGACTCGCCCAGGCGGGCCGAATGAAAATGCTCGCGCTGGCTCAGCGAAGTCGCCAGCAAGGCGATGCCGATCGAGCCGCCCAGATTGCGCGTCATGTTGAACAGGCTGGAGGCGGACGCCATGTCCTTCGGCGCGATGCCCTGCATGGCGAAGTTCGACAGGGTCAGCATCACGAACGGTTGACCGAGCGCGCGCACGATTTGCGACAGCAGCAATTGGTCGTAGCCGGTGCTGGCGTCCATGTAGGAATTCATCAAGCAAGAGATGCCGAACAGGGTCAGCCCGATGGAGCACAGGATGCGGTTGTCGACCTTGGACGAGAGCCTGGCCACGAAGGGCATGATGAACAATTGCGGCAGCCCGACCCACATGATCACCTCGCCGATCTGCATCGGCGAATAGCCGGCGATCTGGCCCAGAAACAGGGGCAGCAAAAAGGCCGAGCCGTACAAGCCCATGCCGGTGACGGCCGACAGCAGGGTCGCCACCATGAAGTTGCGCTGGCCGTACAGGGCCAGGTTCACGAAAGGCTCGGCGCGCATGGTGCTGGTGATGACCCAGCCCAGCAAACCGATGATGGCCAGCGCGGCGAAGGTGATGATGAAAATCGAATCGAACCAATCCTTCGAATTACCCTCTTCCAGGAACACGGTCAGGCTGCCCAGGCCCAGAGCCATCAAGCCGATGCCGAGCCAGTCGGCCTTGAGCAGCAGGCCCAATTGGGCGCGGTCGCGGTCCAGGCCATAGATCATGCCGATGATGAGTAGCACACCCGGCACCCAGTTGATATAAAAAATCGAGGGCCAGCCATACAGTTCGCTCAAGTAGCCGCCCAGGGTCGGTCCCATGGCCGGCGCCAGGGTGGCGGTGAGGCCGAAAATGGCCATGCCGATCGAGCGTTTCGAGGCGGGCAACTTGGTCAGCACCAGGGTGAAGGCCATCGGGATCAGGGCACCGCCGGTGAAGCCTTGCAGCATGCGGAAAAAAATCATGCTCTGCAAATTCCAGGCCGTGCCGCACAGGGTGGAAAACAGCAGGAACAGCGAGGTGGTGCCGAGCATGTAGTTACGCACGCCGAACACGCGCGCCAGCAAGGCGGTGAGCGGGATCACGATGATTTCGGCCACCAGATAGGCGGTCGAAATCCACGAACCCTCTTCCTGGGTGGCCGAGAGCGCGCCCAGGATATCCTTGAGCGAGGAGTTGGTGATCTGGATGTCGAGCACCGCCATGAAGGCGCCCATCATGCCGGCCGCCACGGCGACCCAGGTGCGCGTCGAGACGCGTTCGGACGGCGCCGGCGGCGCCGTGGTGGGGGACGATGGCGAGGCTGGCGCTGTGCCGCCCGGCGGCATCGTGTGAGTGGTGCTGGTCATGGCGGTTCCTAGCGCGCGGCGACCGACTTGGCTGGTTCGGACTGATGAATCTCGATCTCGGTCAGGGCCGACATGCCCGGCGCCAGTCGGCCATTCAAGGCCTTGATGTCCTCGGCGCGCAGCGTGATCTTGACCGGCACCCGCTGCACGATCTTGGTGAAGTTGCCGGTCGCGTTATCGGACGGCAGCAGCGCGAACTGGGCGCCGGAGGCGGGCGAGAAGCTGTCCACCGTGCCCACCAGGTGCTTGCCCGGAATCGCGTCGATGGTCACGTCCACGCTTTGGCCGGGCTTCAAGTCGGCCAGCTGGGTTTCCTTGAAATTGGCGGTGATCCAGACGTTCTCTTGCACGATGGCCGTCAACTGCTGGCCGGCCTGCACCCGCATCCCCACTTCCAGCGAGCGCTTGCCGATGCGGCCGGCGACCGGGGCCACGATGCGGTTATAAGCCAGCTGCTGCTCGGCGTCCTTGAGCTGGGCGCGCAACACCTTCACCTGGGCCTTGAGCACCTCGCGCGCCGCCGTGCTGGCGGAAATTTGCGCGGTGGCCGCCTTGGCGCTGTCGCGCCGCGCGGCCAGATCGGCGGTGGCGCCGCTGCGGCTGGCGTTGGCGGCGTCCACCTCGGCCTTGGACACGGCTTTCATCTGACTGGTGAACAATTGACCGAAGCGCTCGGCGTCCTGCTTGGCGCGCAGCAGCTCGGCTTCGGACTGGGTCACCTGGGCGGCGGCGGCGCTGGCCTGGGCGTGGGTCTGGGCGATCTGTGCGTCCGCTTGCAGCACCTGCTGCTCGGCGGCCTCGATTTGGGCCTGGATTTGCTCGACCTTCACGCGCTGGTCGGCCGGATCGAGTTCGGCGATCACGTCGCCCTCCTTGACCACCTGGTTGTCGTCGACCAGCACCTTGGTCACCACCCCGGCGATGCGGGCCGAGACCGGATGCACATGGCCGGACACGTAGGCGTTTTCGGTTTCGACGAAGTTATGGCTGCGATACCACATGCGTCCGCCGGCGCCCAGCGCGGCCAGCGCGATCAAGCCGGCCACGATCAGCACGCGCCGATTGGGCGGCGTTTTGGCGGGCGCGGCCGGGGCCGCCGGCGCGGCCGCGGGCGGCACGGTGCTGAGCACTTTTTGTTCTGATTGGGCGTGCTGGCTGGACATGGTAAGACTCCGATAATGAAATGACTTGCTTTCATTATTAGGCAAAGCAATCGGCAAGTCAAGAAATGAAACGATTGCATTTCATTTTATTTTGGACTACAGTGCGGGCTGATACCACTGGCCCCGACCCGATCATGACTGAGACTGACAATAATGCCGACAACGAGCCTTGCCCCGACTCGCCGGACGAGCTGTTGCCTCATGGCTTAACGTTCAGCCCCTGCGGCAAGGCCGCCGGCCGGCCGCGCACGGCCGACATGGAGGCGCGGCTGGACAATTTGCTGGCGCATGCCACCCGCCTTTTTCTGGAGAAGGGGTTTAGCAACGTCAGCCTGGAAACCATCGCGCGCGAGGCCCATGTGGCGGTGCGCACCATCTATGTGAAATTCGGCGGCAAGGCGGGACTATTGAACGCGGCCGTGTCGTCGGTCCGCTCGCGCTACTTTTCCACCATGGCCGACATGGACACCGACCAGCGTCCGATCGAACAGATCCTGACCGATTACGGCCAGCGCCTCCTCGAACTGGTGAGCACGTCCAACGCGGTGCGCATGCACCGGATGGTGATCGCGGAAGCGTCCACCAATCCCAGCCTGGCTGAAAGCTTTTACGCGGCCAGCATCGGTCAGTCGCGCGTGGCCCTGTCGCGCTACTTTTCCCGGCCCGATATACGGCCCCTGTTCCGAGAGCAATTGAGCGTGGAGACGCTCATTATTCACTTCAAGAATTGCCTGATGGGCGACCAGACCAACCGCCTGCTGTTCGACTCGCCCGCCCCGCTCACCGAGGCCGAATTGCGGGCCAAGGTGGAGCTGGGGCTGGACTTGTTTTTCAGGGCTTGCCTGCGCCAGCCCGATCGGCGCTGACGGTCGAGCGGGCCAGGGTGGCGCTCATGTCATCGGCCGCCCGGGGCCGTCGACAAGCGCATGTCGGCGACGACGAGACCGACATGCGCGACGATCGCGTGCGCCACGCTATCGGCCATGCGCGGGCGGCGGTCCGACCGCTCCCGCTTCGAGCCAGGCGATTTTCCGATCCAGGAAAGACAGCATCGACTCCAATTCGTCCGCGCGCAACCTGAGCTTGTGGCGCTGACGCAGCATCGCCTTCAACAACCCCGCATCGCCACGTCCCGAGCGCCGCCGCGCGACGAGTTGGCCGATTTCCTCAAGCGACAGCCCCAGGGACTGTCCGGCCCGAATCGCCGCCACCAGTCGCAAGTCGGCCTCGGTGAACTCCAGGTAGGGTCGGGAGCCGCCCGCGCGGCCACTGCCGGGAGCGAGCAATCCCTCGCGCACATAATGCCGAACAGTGGTGACCCTCAAACCGGCGCGCCGTGAAAATTCCGCGATCCACATCAAGCTCTCCCAGGGTATTGACTATGCAGTTGACTCCATAGTTATTATAAGCACTCGCCCGGCATGCTGCACCGTCGCGCATTTTCAACTCCCTCGAAAGCGTTTTTATGACACAAGCGACCGCATTACTTCTGCTACCCGGCCTGATGAACGATGAGCGGGTCTGGCGCGCCATCGTGGCCGCCTTACCGGCCGGGCGCCACGTCCACATCGCGCCGACCCACAAATCGTCCAGCGTCGAGGAGATGGCGCGCGAAGCGATCGCCGCCATGCCGGCGGGCCGCTTCGCGCTGGCCGGATTTTCATTGGGCGGCTACATGGCCCTTGCTATTTGCCGCCTGGCGCCGGAGCGCATCGCCGGCCTCGGCTTGCTCGACACCGGCGCGCGCGCGGACGACGACGATGCGAAGCGGACCCGGATGCGACTGGTGCAAGCGATCCGCGACGGCGCCGCGACCTTGGACAATATCGCCGTGAGCTTCGCGGCCCGGGTGGTGCACCCGGCCCGCCTGGAAGACAAGGAACTACTCGCGCTGCTGGCCGACATGGCGTCCACGGTGGGCAGCGACGGCTTCGCGAAACAGCAGCAGGCCGCGATGAATCGCCCCGACAGCCGCGACCTGCTCACGGGTCTGCGGGTGCCGGCGCTGGTGCTGTGCGGCCGTGAAGACCAGATCACGCCCTTGGCCTTGAGCGAGGAAATGGCGTCGCTATTGCCAAATGCTGAACTGGTCACCGTGGAACGGTCCGGACACATGACCACGATCGAACAACCGGCCGCCGTGACCGCGGCGGTCTTGCGCTGGCTTGAGCGGGTCGACGCCTTGCGGGCGCATGAAACGGCCGATAGCGCCGCCGCCAAACTTGACTGAGCCGGGAGCATACGCCCGCCTCAGGCTGTGCGAGACAGCAACCGGCCCTTGACCGCCCACGTGCTGGCGCGGACCGATTCATCGGGAGCGGTGTGCGCGGCGGCGGTCTAGCGGCGCCCTCTCGTAGACCAGGCCGACCGATGCGCCCGGGGTCGTTGGTTCATGCCGCTTCAAACAACCGTAGCGCCAGCAGTCCATGGCCCATCGTGGCGCCGGCACGTACCGCCGCGGCGATGGCGACCACTTCGGCGATTTCCTGTGCCGAAGCGCCATGTCGTTTAGCGGCGCGCGTATGCACATCCAGGCAATAACCACATTGCGTGGTCAATGCAACGGCGAGCGCGATGAATTCACGCACTTTCGCCGGAATCGCACCGTCATCGCGCTTGGCGATATGGTCGAACGCCATGAATGCCTTCCCTTCCTCGGGCGCCAGCGATAGCAGGGACTGGATGTACTCGAAGTCCTCGGGTGACTGGTATTGACTCATATTGATGTGCTCTTTCAGTGTTCGTTTTTTGGCGCTTCGCCGTCCATGTTCAATCTTCTACATCGCGCTCGGCGTGATTCCGATCCAAATAGCCATGATGCGCCAACCGTTTTCGCACCATTGCCCTGGCCCGATGCAAGCGGCTTTTTACGGCGTCGCTCGTGATGCCCAGATAGTCTGCGGTTTCCGGGGCGGTCAGCTCATCGATGTCGCGCAAAACAAGCACGGTCCGGTATGGCGCAGGCAAGGCATTGATGGCGGCGATCAAGTCGATTCTGAGGTCGATGTGGCTGGATGGCGCCGGGATAGCGTCCAATTCGGCGCCGCTGACCATCAAGGCGTCGGATTTGCGCTGTCTGAATAAGCGATGGCAGGCGCGCTCCACGATACGAAAAAGCCACACCGCGTAAGCTTCCACCACCTTGAGCGCGTTGATTCTTCGGTGCAGCTGCCAGAGAGCGACTTGCACCGCGTCTTCCGCGTCCTCGCTAGTGGAACATGTTCGACGGGCGAAGCGGCGTAGATCGGGTTGACATACAGCCAGCAACTGCGCGACGGCAGCTTCGTTTCCCGCGCACGCTGCCTCGATCAGCGCTCGTGGCGCGTGCATCAAGGCTCCGACACGATCGATTTGCGCCCGCACGCCGCAGCAGCGGGACAATATCCAAAAAGCGCCGTAGCCGCAAGCAGCACGGCGGCGACATCGATGACGATCGGTATCCAACCCGCAGCTAAGAACATGTGGGCGAGGACCATGGAACACGCCGCGAGCGTTAAGCGGGCGAGGCGTTCGAAGGTGGGTAAATTGCGCTTAAAATAAAACATCGATGTCCTTTTTCATTGTCGGTAATGGTAAAGAGCCTCGCGACAAGCTAAAAGGTTCAAAAGATTTTCGGCCCTTACGCAGGCGCCCGCGGAGCGCGGCCCGCAGCGATGGCGGCGATGCGTTTTCGGACAAGCCGATGCCTGGTCAAGGGCGCCTGATTTGAGATGGCGGAAATAAAAAAGGCCGGGCTGTGCGAAACAGACCCGGCCCTTGACCGTCCCATGCGCGCGCCGTCCGATTCATCGGGAACGGTTGGCGCGGCGGCCGGTTTGATCGAACGACCTAGCGCTTGCGCGGCGGCGGCATATCGGTGCACACCCCCTCGTACACTTCGGCCGCCAAGCCGATCGATTCGCCCAGGGTCGGATGCGGATGGATCGTCTTGCCGATGTCGGTGCCGTCCGAGCCCATTTCGATGGCCAGGGCGATCTCGCCGATCATGTCGCCGGCGTGGGTGCCGACGATCGCGCCGCCGATGATGCGGTGGGTCTCGGCGTCGAACAGCAGCTTGGTGAAGCCTTCATCGCGGCCGTTGGCCACCGCGCGCGCGCTGGCCGCCCACGGGAACACGCCCTTCTCGATCTTGATGCCCTTGGCCTTGGCTTCGTCTTCGGTGACGCCGGCCCATGCCACTTCCGGATCGGTGTAGGCGACCGAGGGGATCACTTTCACGTCGAAGTAGGATTTATGGCCGGCCGCCGCCTCCGCCGCCACATGGCCCTCATGCACCGCCTTGTGCGCCAGCATGGGCTGACCGACCACATCGCCGATGGCGTAAATATGCGGCACGTTGGTGCGCATTTGCCCATCGACGTTGATGAAGCCGCGATCGGTGACGCTCACGCCGGCCTTGTCGGCGGCGATCTTCTTGCCGTTCGGGCTGCGCCCGACCGCCACCAGCACCATGTCGTACACCTGCGGCGCCGGCGCCACGGCGCCCGCCTCGGCCGCCTCGAAGGTTACCTTGATGCCTTCGGGCAGCGCTTCGACGGCGACCGTTTTGGTCTTGGTCATGACGTTGTCGAAGCGCTTCTCGTTGAATTTCTGCCAGACCTTGACCATGTCGCGGTCGGCGCCCTGCATCAAGCCATCCATCATTTCGACCACGTCGATGCGCGCGCCGAAGGTCGAATACACGGTGGCCATTTCCAGGCCGATGATGCCGCCGCCGATGACCAGCATCCGCTTCGGAATGGCGCGCAACTCGAGCGCGCCGGTTGAATCGACGATGCGTGGATCTTCCGGCACGAACGGCAGCTTGACGACCGAGGAACCGGCCGCGATGACGGCTTGTTTAAAGCCGATCACTTTTTTGCTGCCGTCGCCGGCGGTCACTTCGATATGGTGCGGCCCGACGAACTGGCCGACGCCCTGCACCACGTTGACCTTGCGGCCCTTGGCCATGCCGGACAGGCCGCCGGTCATTTTGCCGATCACGCGCTCCTTGTAGGCGCGCACTTCGTCGATGTCGATCTTCGGCGCGGCGAAGGTGACGCCGTGCTTGGACATGACGGCCGCCTCGTCGATCACCGATGCCACGTGCAGCAGCGCTTTCGACGGAATGCAACCGACGTTCAAACACACGCCGCCCAGCGTGGCGTAACGCTCGACGATCACGGTGTTGAGACCCAGATCGGCGGCGCGGAAGGCCGCCGAATAACCGCCGGGACCACCGCCCAACACCATCATGTCGCACTCGATATCGACCTTGCCGGCGTAACCGCCGGCGACCGGCGCCGGCGCGGCGGCAGGCGCTGGCGCGGCTGTCGCCACCGGCGCTGGCGCGGCGGCGGCCGGAGCCGGCGCGACGGCAGCTGAGGCGGCGGCCGCGCCCTCTTCCAGCACCAGCAGGAAGCCGCCTTCGGCCACCTTGTCGCCGACCTTGACCTTCAATTCCTTGACCACGCCGGCATGGCTCGACGGGATCTCCATGCTGGCCTTGTCCGATTCGACCGTGATCAGCGATTGGTCGACCTTGATGGTATCGCCCACCTTGACCATCACTTCGATTACTTCCACTTCCTTGAAGTCGCCGATGTTCGGCACTTTCACTTCGATCGTACTCATTGTTTATCCCTCGCTATCACAACAGGACTTTGCGCATGTCGCCCAGCACTTCTGCCAGGTAGACTGCAAAGCGCGCGCCCATCGCGCCATCGATCACGCGGTGATCGTAGGACAGCGACAAGGTCATGGTCAGGCGCGGCTGGAAGGCCTTGCCGTCCCAGACCGGCTTGAACACCGATTTCGACAGGCCGAGGATGGCCACTTCCGGCGCGTTGATGATCGGCGTGAAGTGGGTCCCGCCGATACCGCCCAGCGAAGACACGGTGAAGGTGGCGCCCTGCATGTCCGCCACTTTCAGCTTGCCTTCGCGCGCTTGCAGCGACAGCTCGCCCATGTCGCGCGCGATTTGCGAGATGCTCTTCTTGTCGCAGTCCTTCACCACCGGGACCATCAGACCGTTCGGCGTTTCGGCGGCGAAGCCGATGTTGTAGAACTGCTTGAGGATCAGGTTTTCGCCGGCCGCGTCGAGCGAGGAATTGAAGGTCGGGTACTTTTTCAGCGCCGCGACACTGGCCTTGATGACGAAGGCCAGCATGGTCAGTTTGACCGCCTCCTTGTTCTTGGCGTTGGCCGCGTTCGAATCGACGCGGAACGCTTCCAGGTCGGTGACGTCGGCGTCTTCATACTGCGTCACGTGCGGGATCATCACCCAGTTGCGCAGCAGGTTAGGCCCGCTCAATTTCTGGATGCGCGACAGCGGTTTGAGTTCGGTCGGACCGAACTTGCTGAAGTCGAGCGACGGCCATGGCAGCAGATCGAGACCGGCGCCACCACCTTTGCCGGCGGCGGCGGCCGGCGCCGCGCCCGGCGAGGCGAGCGCGCCGGACATGACGCCCTTGACGAAGTTTTGCACGTCTTCCTGCGTGACGCGACCCTTCGGACCGGAACCGGCGACACGGGTCAGATCGACCCCGAGTTCGCGGGCGAACTTGCGGATCGATGGCGAAGCGTGCGCCAGTTTGCCGCTGGCGGCCGGCGCGGCGGCCGAGGCCACGGCGGCGACCGGCGCCGCAGGGGCGGTAGCGGCTGCGGCGGTAGCGGCTGCGGCGGGTGCGGCAGCGGCAGGAGCCGGCGCGGCGGCCGG
>JAYVUV010000220.1:0-6657 GCA_043787615.1 Janthinobacterium sp.
AACCTATGCCTGCCACGAACAGGTGCTGCTGGCCCTGCAAGGCCGGCGCGACGCGCCCCCCGCGCGCCGGCGCGCCATCCGGGCCGCCCTGGCCCACACCCGTTACGTGATGGCCAACCTGCTGTTCGAAAGCGGCGCCACCGGCCCGGCCTTCGCCAATTACCGGCGCGGCTTGCTACACCAGCGCACGCCGGCCAACGCCGCCCGCTTCCTGTTACACGTGAGTAAAAAAACCCTGCGCTTGCTGTGCGGCGACCCGCGCCGTCCGCCCCGCTGCGCGCCCGGCCCCCACGATTTGCTCTCGCACGAATGAGGCCCGGCATGGCAACCATCGACGTCTTGCTGCCGGTCAAAGACGGCTTGCCCTACCTGGCCGCCTCGCTCGACAGCGTCTGCCGCCAGAGCTACCGCGACTGGCGCCTGCTGGTGCTCGACCACGGCTCCTGCGACGGCAGCCTGGCGCTGGCGCGCCGCTACGCCGAAACCGACCGCCGCATCGAAGTACACTGCTTTCCCGACGCCGACGGCCTGTCCGGCCTGCTCAACCGGGGCTTGGCGCGCTGCGACGCCCGCTACGTGATGCGGCACGACGCCGACGACGTCTGCCTGCCCTACCGCATGCGCGCCTCGCTCGACGCCTTCGCGCGCCATCCGGACGTGCTGGTGGTGGGCGGCCTGGCCGAGGTGATCGACGCCGGCGGCTGCCATGGCGGTCGCCTGCGCTTGCCGGTCGGCATAGGCCGCGTCAGCGCCGCCAGCTTTTTCCGCAATCCCTTCGTCCATCCGGCCCTGATGATGGACCTGGCCGGCGCCGCGCGGCTGGGCGCGCGCTACGGCATCGATTTCCTGCGCGCCGCGCCGCTGGCCGCGCCCATGCAGGTGCGCGGCTTGGCCGAGGATTACCTGCTGTTCGGCCAGCTCGCCATCCTGGGCCGCTGCATCAATCTGCCGCAGCAGTTGATCCGTTACCGCTGGCACGGCAACAACCTGAGCGTGACCCGCTTCGACGAACAGATGCGGATCTCGCTCGACATTTCGCGTTTTTTGGCGCGCAGCTTCTGCGCCCTGCACGGCTTGCCGCGCTTCGACCCGGCGCCGTTTTGCAACCACGGCGGCAAGGTGTTCGACATGGGCGCCGAGCGCGACTTCGACCACGCCTTCCACGACATGGCGGCCAGCCTGCGCCGCGCGCTGGGCGACAGCGCGCAACTGCGGCGCGAGCTCGATTTTCGCCACATTCTGGCCAACCGCAGCGTGCCGCGCATGCTGGGCCGCTTCGCCCGCTTCGCCGCCCACAACCGTGGCGAGACGGGCGAATGGTACGCCGTCAAATCCTGGTTGCTGCGCGCCATGCCGGGCAAGGCTTGCCAGCGCGCCGGACATGGGCTGGCTTGAGATGGCCGGCGGCGCGGGGCGGCCATGAACGCGCGCCTGTCCGGAGGCGTTCCGGCCCTGTTCGGCTTGCTGGGCTGGCTCGCCATGCTGGGCTTGCTGGGCGCGGCCGGCCTGGCCACGGCCCGCTACGAGGCGGGCGGCGCCGCCCTGCTGGCCCTGCTCGGCGCCATCGTCGCGATGGCCCTGCCCTACCTGCTGCTGGGCGGGCGCGCCGGCCTGTTCCTGTGCCTGCTGGCCGGACGCGCCGCTTGCGACCCCCTGCTCGACATGCTCAAACCCGAGGACGGCGGCGGCATGGGCGTCGGCGCCGCCCTGAACGCGCTGGTGATCGCGCTGGCCGCGCTGTGCGTGCTGCGCCGTCCGCGCCCCTTCCTGCGCCGGGTGATGCCGGTGTGGGGCGCGTTTTTGCTGACGGCCTTGCTCTCGGCGACCCTGGCGCCCGACTTATCGAACGCGCTGCGCCTGTTCCTGGTCCAGGTGTCTTACTGCGCCGTGTTCGCCATGCCGTTTTACCTGATCGGCTCGCCCGCCGACTTGCGCCTCTGCCTGCGCGTGCTGCTGTATTCCTCGGCCCCGCCGGTGCTGGTCGCGCTACCCGAACTGGCCTTGGGCGCCGGCGCCCTGAGCGATCCGGACTTCCGCCTGAAAAGCACCTTCAGCCATGCCAACATCTTCGCGTTTTACCTGATGTTCCACATCGCCTTGCTGCTCTACCTGCAAAAATCGCGCGCGGCCGTACTGGCGCCGCGCACGCGCTGGTGCTGGGGCTTGTACCTGCTCTTGCTGCTGGTCTTGCTCCTGGCGACCAAGACGCGCAGCGCCTGGGGCGGTTGCCTGCTCATCTTCGTGGTCTACGGTGGTTTTTTCCAGCGCCGCTTCCTGCTGTACGCGCTGCTCGCGCCCTGCCTGCTGCTGCTGGAGCCGGGCCTGCGCGAACGCGTACTCGAGCTGATGACGAGCGAGCAGGCCGGCCCCGGCGGCGGCTTGAATTCCTATGCCTGGCGGCTGCTGCTGTGGAAATCCGGGCTGGCCTGGATGCAGCAAAGCCACGTCCTGTTCGGGTATGGCCTGGACGCGTTCAAATATTATTCACCCGACTTTTTCCCCCTGCCGGGGCGCGACAGCTGGGACCCGCACAACGTCTACGTGCAACTGTATTTCGAAACCGGGGTGGCCGGTTTACTGGCCGCGGCCTGGATGGGTTGGCGCCTGCTGCGGTGGCTGTGGCGCGGCTTGGCGCACGACAAGGCCGGCGCCACCATCGTGCTGGCCCTGGTGGCGGCCTACCTGCTCGTCTGCTATTCCGACAACATGCTGTACTACCTGTCCTTCAACTGGTCGTTCTGGTTCTTTATCGGCTGTGCCTGCGCCGACATCGCCGCGTGCGACCGGTTCGCCTTCGCGGAACCGGGCGCGCCGCCTTCCTTCACCGTCAAGGAGCAGCACCATGCAGCGCGACCATGAACAGCTCGCTAGCCTGATACGGACCACGCCGGCCGAGGCGTTTCCGATCGCCTACCTGATCAACCAGTATCCCAAGGTCAGCCACAGCTTCATCCGGCGCGAAATCGACGAGCTGGAACGCCAGGGCTTCAGCGTGCTGCGCATCGCCGCGCGCGGCTGGGACGCCGACCTGGTCGATCCCGAAGACCTCGCCGAGCGCCAGCGCACCGCCTATCTGCTGCAAGACGGCTTGGCCGGCTTGCTGGCCGCCGCGCTGCGCACCCTGCTCGCGCATCCGTGGCGCTTCGCGGGCGCGCTGGCCCTGGCCTTGGCCATGGGACGCCGCGCCGACCGACCCTGGCCGCGCCATCTGCTGTACCTGGCCGAGGCGTGCCGCATGCTGCCCTGGTTGCGCCGCCACGGCGCGCGCCATCTGCACGCCCACTTCGGCACCAACCCGGCCGAGGTGGCGATGCTGGCCGCCGCGCTGAGCGGTTTGCCGTATAGCCTCACGGTGCACGGCCCGGAAGAATTCGACCGGGCCGAGCGGCTGCACTTGCCGCGCAAACTGCGCCGCGCCGCCTTCGTGGTGGCGGTCAGCTCGTTTTGCCGCAGCCAACTGTATCGCTGGATGGCGCAGGCCGACTGGCACAAGGTGCACATCGTCCATTGCGCGCTCGACGCGGCCTGCCTCGCGGCGCCCGAGCGGGCGCTGCCGGCGGCGCCGCGCCTGGTCTGCGTGGGCCGGCTGTGCGTGGAAAAAGGCCAGTTGCTGCTGCTCGACGCGGTGCACCGCCTCACCAGCGCCGGGGTCGCGATCGAACTGGTGCTGGCCGGCGACGGCGAGCTGCGCGCCGCGCTCGAAGAGCGCATCGCCGCCCACGGCTTGCAGCGCGCGGTGCGCATCACCGGCTGGCTCAGCGGCGACCAAGTGCGGTCCGAAATCCTGGCCGCGCGCGGCCTGGTGCTGGCCAGCTTCGCCGAGGGCTTGCCGGTGGTGCTGATGGAAGCCATGGCACTGGGCCGGCCCGTGCTGAGCACCCTGATCGCCGGCATCCCGGAGCTGGTGATCCCGGGCGAGAACGGCTGGCTGGTGGCCGCCGGCGACACCGACGCCTTGGCCGACGCGCTGCTCGCCTTCCTGTCCAGTTCCAGCGCGCAGCTCGAACGCATGGGCCGCAACGGCCGGCGCCGCGTGCTCGAACACCATTCGGCCGTCATCGAAGTGGCGAAACTGGCGCGCCACTTCCGCGCCGCCCATACCCTGAACGACGGCTGAAGGAAACCCCATGAGCACCCCGCCCGCCCTGCCGACGATATTGACGATGTTGACGACCTACCTCGCCCCGCTCCTGTTTTTGCTGCTGAGCTTCGCCACCGCCGTGCCGGTGGCCGTATTCGCGCTACAAGTGTTGGCCGCGCGGGCGCCCTGGCGGCGGCGGCCGGCGCCGCTCGGGCCGCGTCCCGCGCTCGCGGTGCTGGTGCCGGCCCACGACGAAGCCGACGGCATCGGCGCGACCCTGCACAGCATCGGCCACCAGTTGCTGCCCGGTGACCGCCTGCTGGTGGTGGCCGACAATTGCAGCGACGCCACGGCGGCGGTGGCGCGCGCGGCCGGCGCCGAAGCGGTCGAACGGCACGACGCGCGCCGCGGCAAGGGTTACGCGCTCGACTTCGGCGTGCGCCATCTGCGCGCCGCCCCGCCCCAGGTGCTGGTGGTGATCGACGCCGACTGCCTGGCCCACGCCGGCGCGCTCGAGCGGCTGGCGCGCGAGTGCGGCGCGCGCCAGCGGCCGGTGCAAGCCCTGTATTTGATGCATGCGCGCGCCGACGGCGCCAACCGGACCCGGGTGGCGGAAGTGGCGTGGCTGATCAAAAATTGGCTGCGCCCGCTGGGCTGGTCCAGGCTGGGCATGCCCTGCCAGCTGATGGGCAGCGGCATGGCTTTCCCCTGGCACCTGATCGAGCAGGCGCCGCTGGCCAGCGCCCACCTGGTGGAAGACCTCGAGCTCGGCTTGCACTTCGCGGCCCGGGGCCGGGCGCCCGTGTTTTGCCCGGAAGCGCAAGTGTCGAGCGTATTTCCGGAAAACCGCGGCGGCAGCAAGAGTCAGCGCGCGCGCTGGGAACACGGCCATTTGAGCCTGATCGCGGGCAGGGGTCTGGCGCTGCTGTGCTCCGGCATGATGCGGCGCGAGCGGAAGGTGTTCGGTCTGGCGCTGGACTTGTGCGTACCGCCTCTCAGCCTGCTGCTGCTGATGACAGGCGGCGCGGCCGCCTGCGGTAGCGCCGCCTGGTTGCTGACCGGGCAGGCGCTGCCCTGGGCCTTGGCGCTGCCGTTGCCGGCCGTGCTAAGCGGCGCGCTGCTGGCGGCCTGGCATCGCGCCGGACGCGCGTCGCTGCCACCGCGCCGCCTGGCTTACGCCTTGCTTTATGTCGTGGGCAAGATTCCGCTGTACGCCGCCTTCATGCTGCGGCGCCGGCTGGCATGGATCGCCTGCGCGCGCGACAAGCACTGAGCACGGATGGAAACGCGCCGCCCACGCCGCGCGGATGGCTGGCCGGTCCGAGGGCGGGCTCTAATATTACGTTCATCCTTGCCCTATAATCGCCCAGGCTCAAAAGGCGGGAGAACGCGGTGAACCGGAACGAAACGATACAGGCGATTCGGCGCGAAGGCAGCGTCGACGTGGTGATACTGGGCGCCGGCGTCAATGGCGCCTGCCTGTACGACACGCTGTGCCGGCGCGGCTACCGCGTGCTCTTGCTCGACAAAGGCGATTTCGCCGGCGGCAGCAGCCAAGCCTCGGGCATGATGGTGTGGGGCGGCTTGCTTTATCTGCGCACGCTCGATCTGGCGACCGTGATCCGCCTGTGCGCCGACCGCGACCGCATCCTGGCCGACAAGGGCGACTGGATGGCGCCCGGCATGATGCGTTATCTGCCGGCCGCGCGCCACGGCCGGTCCAAGGCCTGGGTGCGCTGCGCGCTGTGGTTGTACTGGTTGCTGGGGCGCGGCCGCCGGCGCGCGCCCTCGTCGGCCGCCCACTTCCGCGAGCAGGCGCTGTTCAAGCCCGGCGTGGTGGACGGCGCCCTCAATTACGAGGAAGCGTTCCTGGCCGATTCGGACGCCCGCTTTGTCTTGCGCTGGATCGCGCCGCACCGGCGCGCCGGCCAGCACCGGCTCAATCACTGCGCCGTCAGCGGCGCTTACGACAGCGCGACCCGGCGCTGGCGTCTGGCGCTGCGGGACACCATCGGCGATCAAACGCTACACATCGACAGCGCCATGATGGTCAATTGCGCCGGCGTGTGGACCGACCAAGTCAACGCCGCCTTCGGCATCGAGACCCCGTTTCGCCATGTGTTCAGCAAGGGCGTCTATCTGACGCTGCCGCGCCAGCCCGAGCACGAGGGTTCGCTCTTTTTCGAGCTGGGCCAACACGGCGACGTGATCACCCATGTGCCGTGGGGGCCGGTGGCGCTGTGGGGGCCGACGGAAACGGCGGTGCCCAGCATCGCCGAGGGCATGCGCGCCACCCGCGCCGATGTCGATCAGTTGCTGGAACAGTACGCGCGACGCTACCGCCGCGCCGCGAGCCGCCGCGATATCGTCGCCCTGCGCTGCGGGATACGGCCGCTGGTGGTGGCGCGCGGCTACAGCGCCGAGGTCTACCCGCTCGACCTGTCGCGTCGCCAGGAAGTGGTGGCCGATCGCGGCAGGCCCTGGATCTCTTGCTATGGCGGCAAACTGACCGGCTGCTCGCGCATGGCGGCGCTGGCGATGACGCACATCGGGCGGCGCGTGCGCCCCGGCGCGGC
>JAYVUV010000221.1:0-7817 GCA_043787615.1 Janthinobacterium sp.
GCGGCGCCCGGGTCGCCGCGCCACACCCGGCGCGCCAGCGCGGCCAGAGCGTACAGGACCAGCAAGGTCCAGTTCAGCAAGCCGAACCATCCCATTTCAACATACAGATGCAAAGGCAGATTTTTGACATGCCAGGGCAAGTGATGGCGGTCGCTGCTGAAGAACCAGTAATCGTGGCCCGCCGTGAAGGTCCCGTTGCGTAATAATTCGGGGCCGCCGGATTCATCGCGCAGGCTCAGGTTGTCGATGTCGAGCGTGCCGGGACCGCCGTCCACCGCCAGTTCCAATTGCACGGGCGGGCGCAGCAGCCAGGGCGCGCCGTCCAGCGCGCCGGAGTCGAATACAAGCTGGTGGTGTTGCCAACTGCCATAGGGCGAGCCGGGGCGCAGGGGGACCGGCACGCAGCCTTGCGGGTAGAGCAGCAGCCGCTCGCACAATTTGATGAGCAGGGTTGGCCGGGCTTGTTCGCGGCGCAGGTCAAAACCGAGCCGGTAGCGTGTACGCGGCCGCGGGTCCACGCGTTGCAGCAGGCGCAGCACTTCGCCGTAACCGATCGGGTATTGCGGCGCGCTGAGCCGAAGGAAACGGTTGCCGTCTTGATCGAGATAACGAAAGTCGGCCGGTACTTCGCCCTGCGGATTGCGCCAGAAATACGTGCGCGGAAAGCTGCCCAAGCCCATGCCGAAGGCGTCCGTCATGGGGTCGTGCTCCATCATGGCCCAGACCGCGCGCCAATGATGGAGCCGGGTTTGAACGTCGTGGCTGCTCGAGGCGATACGCTGGCCGGCATAGTCACTGGCCGAAATCGGTATCGCCGCCAGCAAGACGATGAAGAGCGCGGCGGCCCCGGTCAAGCCGCCCCGGCCGAGACGCCAGGGGGGCGCCGCGCGCCGCCCGCGCACGGCCAGCAGCAGCACGGCCAGCGCCGCCGGCGCGATGGCGGGCGCGATGGCGGCGAGCCCGGCGTGCTGCCAGGCGATCCAGACGGCGGCGCACAGCATGCAGGCGAAGGCGATCAACGCCATGGCCAGCCGGGTCGAGGGGTCCGCTTGGAGCGGCCGGCCGGCCGGGGTGGCGGCGCGGGTCGCCATGGCGCCGCTTAACAAGGGCAACATGGCGCAGGCGAAACCGGCGCCCGACAAGATAAAGAGCAGATAGGGCGGCTTGAGCGCGGCCGGGCCGGCCGGGTCTGGCCACGGTAGCGCGGCCGTCAGCGCGCCCGCGATGGCGGCGCCGCACAAGCCGGTCGCCGGTAACAGACGGGCGGGCGCGGGCAGGCCGGCCAGCAGGAAGGCGGCGGCCAGCAGCGCCAGGCTGGCCGCGAAGCCCCGGTAGCCGGCGCCGGCGAAGCTGAGTTCCAGGCTAGGCGCGAGCAAGGCCAGCAACAAGCCCATGCCGGCCACGCCGCGCCAGCTCAGCGTGCGTCGCCGCCAAGCCGACAGCATCAGCGCGGCGCCGATCAGCGCGGCCGAGCTGGCATGGGCGGCGTACAAGCCGCGCGAAAACGTGGTCAAGCCGGCGTGGGCGGCCAGGGCCAGCAGGACCAGCGCGGCCAAGCCGTGGCGCCGGCGTGGTGAATCGAGCAGCCACAGCGCGATCAAGGGAGTACACAGCGCGAGATAGCCGTCCAGCGCCGCGCCGCCCGTGTGCATGCCGGAAAACGGTGCGCTGGTGCGGTAGTCGGCGGCGAAATTGTCCAGGCCGGGAAACAGCCAGCGTTCGCGCAGGTCGGCCAGGGCCACCATGGTCAAGCCGGTCAGCATGCCCGGCAAAAAATAGCGACGCAAGCCGCCTGGCCCGGGGCCGGCGCTACGCAGTAGCGCCGGCAGCAGTAGCAAGCACCAGCCCCACGCCTTGCCGAGCCGGACCGCGTTGTAGCCGCTGTGGTAGTGGGCCAGGGCGTTGGCGTCCGGCGGCGGGAGCGGCAAGGCGCCGTGCGGCAGGGCGATCGCGTAAGCCAGACCGAGCCCGATGACGCCGATTCCGGCCGCCGCCGGCAGCGTGGCCTGGCGCGGCCAGCGCGGCGCGTGCCAGTAGACGATCGCCGCCGTCAACATCAGTAACAGGTCGATTTCTTCGAGCATGAACCAGCCGGTCCAGGGTGCCAAGTCCAGCACGGGTAACAAGGCCGGCAGGGCGAACAACCAGCAGCGCGGCCACCAGCACAGCAAGACGGCATAGGCCAGCAGGATGGGCGCCAGCCAAGTGTTGCCGAACGGGTAGTAGCACGCGGCCGCCAGGAAGGCGGCCGCGCAGACGACGGCCGTGGTTCTGGCCGCGAAGCGGAAACCGTTCATCGCCGGGCGCGCATCGTTGCATAAGCGGACGCGTTCTTAGCCATCCTTGCGGCCGGTCCGGGCTTGATTAAGTTGGGTTAACAGGGCGCGCGCTTGCGGCTTGTCGGCGAATGCTTGTTTCGAGTTCAAGACTTGCTCCAATTGGCCGCGCGCGCCGGCGGCGTCGCCGTTTTTGAGCAGCGCCAAGCCCAGGTGATAGCGGATTTCGGCCGAGCCGGGCGCCAGCGCGCTGGCCTGTTGCAGCAGGGGCAGGGCGCGCGCGATATCGTCGTCGAGCACGATGCAAGCCAGGGTATCGAGCACGGCCGGATCGCCCGGCGCCACACGGTAGGCGTGTTCAGCCGTGTTCAGGGCGCGCGGGTCTTTTTGTTGCTGGTAGGTCCAGGCCAGATCGTTCAATACCACTACGTTGTCGGGTTGCCGACGCAGGATGTGCTCGTACTGCGCGATGGCGTCCGGATAGCGCTTGCCGGCCAGTTTGCTGCCGGCCAGATACAGCCGAGTCGGCAAATCGTCGGGGTGGGCTTGCAACCAAGCCAGCACGCGGGTGTCGGCCGCCGCATCGCCGGCACGGACCAGCGCTTGATGCAGCAAGATCGCGAGCGGGCCGCTCGGGTTCAGGTCGAACGCTTTTTGGTAGGGCGCCAGCGCGGCCTTGGCTTGGCCTTCGGCCATGCGGATATCGCCTTCGAGCTTGAAACCGGCGGCCAGGCCCGGATGCGCCTTTTGCGCCGCGCGGGCCAAGTCCAGCGCTTGCCCTAACTGGCCTTGTTTGGTGAGCACGCCGGCCGCCATCACTTGGGCCGCGAGCATGGCCGGCTGCGCATGGATGGCTTTTTTCGCCGCCTGCAGGGCGCAAGGTTGATCGTCGATCAGCAAGCAGGTATTGGCGATCCGCATTTGGAGCTCGGCCGACGCCGGTTGTAGCTCGGCCAACTTGCGCAAGGTGTCGCGCGCGCCCGCGCCATCGCCGACGCTGCTTTGTTGCGCGGCCAGCAAGTCCAACAAGTCGGCCCGCTCCGGGTGGCTCGTCAGCAACTGCTGCGTCAAGGCCAGCGCTTTGGACGCTTGTCCATGCCGCAAATAAAAATTGCTGAGCAAGACGGCCGGCCCCAGCGCCTCCGGATTGGCGCGGCTGGCCTTTTCCAGCCAGGCGGCGGCGTCGGCGGTTTTGCCTTGCTCCATGGACAGTTTGGCCAGGGCCGCCATCAGGTGCGAATTGCCGGGTTCTTTGTCCAGCGCCGCCAGGTAACGCAGGCGCGCGCGCTCGGGTTGATGCTCGGCTTGATCGAGCTGGGCCAGGTTGTCCAGCGCCGCGACATAGGTTGGTGCCAGGGTCAAGGCTCGCTCGAAGCTGGCGCGCGCCGCTTTCACATCGTGTTTCGATAGATACACCCCGCCTTTCAAATTATGCACCAGCGGATTGTTCGGCTGTTGCCGCTCCAGCGCCACGACGGCGGCCAGGGCTTTGTCGTCGTGTTTGTCGCGCAAATGGGTCATCACCAGCATGATGGTGGGGCGGGTGGCCCCGGCGTCCAGGGCGGCGGCCTGCTCCAGCTCGGCGATGGCGCCCGGATGGTCGCCGCTGCCCAGGCGGCTCACGCCCAGCGCCGTGCGCAGCGACGCTTGCTTTGGCGCCAGCGCGATGGCGCGCTCGAAATAAGCGGCCGCCTGGGTGAAGCGGCGCGCGCGCATGGCGGTTTCGCCCGCCAGCGACAGCAGCTCGACATCCTCGACCTCGCCCTCGAGCAAGGGATCGAGCAAGGTTTGGGCGACGTCCGGTTGCTGATTATTGAGGGCGATGGAAGCGAGCAGCTTGCTGGCGTAGGGATGGCCAGGATGGGCTTTCAAGAAATGCCGCAAGGCCTGTTCGGCCAGTTGCGGCGACCCCAGCGCCAATTGTACGGCGCCCAGCAGCAGTAAACTGGGCATGTGCTCGGGCGCCACCCGCAAAATTTGCTGCAACGATTCCAACGAGGACTTATATTTCGCCTCGCGAAAGTCGAGCATGGCTTGCGCGTGCGCCACCAGTAAGTTATTCGGCGCGTTGCGGCGGGCGGCCGCGATTTCGGCGCGCGCGGCGTCGAATTTACCCGCCTGCAGATCGAGATTGGCCAAATCGATATGGGCCTGCACATGGTCCGGCCGCAACGCCAAGATGGCCGAATAGACCAGACGGGCCGCGTCGGTGTCGCCTTGCAGGCGCAGCAGATCGCCCTTCAAGCGCAGGCTGTCGATATCGTCGGGGCGCAGCGCCAAGGCTTGCCGGGCCAGGACGGTGGCGCGCTTGGGCTGCCCGTCGAGCGCGGCCAGGCGCGCCAGGCCCAGCAGGGCCGGGATGAACGCGGGTTGCTTGCGCACGATCAGTTCGAACAATTGTTTCGCTTGCGCAGTGTCGCCCAGCGCCAGGAACGCCTCGGCGCGCACGGCGACCACCTCCATTTGGTCCGGGTGGGCGGGGTCGAGCCGAATCTCGGCCAAGACCTTGTCGGCCTGGCCCTGCATTAACAGCGCCTTGCCCAGCGCGGGCAAGATCCGGGCCGGGCCGGCGCCCAGCGCCAGGGCGCGCCGCAATTCCTTTTCGGCCGACGGCAAATCGCCCGCGTCGATATATAGCTCGCCCAGCTTGGCGCGGGCCTGGACGTGGTCTGGTCGGGTTTGCAACAGGTTTTTCAGCTCAATGATGGCGGCCTTGAACTGGCCTTTTTGCCGGTAACGTTCGGCCTCGCTCAGCAAGCCGGCCGGATCGGGCGCGCCGGCGCATGCCGCCAGGACCGCGAGCAGCGCGCCGAGCGCCAGCACGCGGAGCGGCCGCACCCGTTTATCGCTTGTGTTCGCCCGGCCGGCGTCCCCGTTATCGATCCCGTGCTTCATGTTTTCTCCCGTCGAGCCGCCCTTGCGGTACCCACTAGCGTAGGGAGAAGGGCGGCGCCGGCCGTTGATTGTGCTCAACAAAAATGACGATGCGGCACGTATCCGACAGCAAAGCGCCGGCTTTTGTCCATTCTCAAGAAAGGCTTTCGACCGCCTCGTAGAATCGCCTCAAACGGGCGCTGCCGCTGCGCCGCGTCACGCCGCACCGGGTTCGCCGGGCGCCTTCGCTGCACAATTTTCGGCCACGGATGGGTGCTATGGATGTTGTCGCTGTGATGGGATTGGGGTATGTGGGGCTGCCGCTGGCGGTGTTGTTTGGCAGCCGCCAGCGCACCATCGGGGTCGATTTATCGGCGCGCAAAATCGAACACTATCGGCGCGGCGTCGATCCGACCGGCGAGTTGAGCGAGCAGCAAATGGCGGCCGCCACCTGGCTCAGCGTGGGCACCGACCCGGCCGAGCTGGCCCTGGCCGACTTCATTATCGTGGCCGTACCGACCCCGGTCGACAGCGCCCACAACCCGGACTTCACGGCCTTGGTCGGCGCCAGCGAAGCGGTCGGGCGCCATATGAAGCAGGGCGCCATCGTGGTGTTCGAGTCCACCGTGTATCCCGGCGCCACGGAAGAAATCTGCATCCCCTTGCTGGAGAAATATTCTGGCATGCGCTGGCGCACCGATTTCCATGTCGGCTTTTCGCCGGAGCGCATCAATCCCGGCGACAAGGAACACACCCTGACCAGCATCCGCAAGGTGGTGTCGGGAGACGACGCCGAGACGCTGGAAAAAGTCGCGCGGCTGTATGAAAACATCGTCCAGGCCGGGGTGCACCGGGCGTCCAGCATCAAGGTGGCGGAGGCGGCCAAGGTGATTGAAAACACCCAGCGCGACTTGAACATCGCGCTCATGAACGAGCTGGCCATCATCTTCGACCGGCTTGGCATCGATACGCTGGAAGTGTTGCAAGCGGCTGGCACCAAGTGGAATTTTCTGCCGTTCCGACCCGGTCTGGTGGGCGGCCATTGCATCGGGGTCGATCCGTATTACCTGACCCACAAGGCTGAGATGTTGGGTTACCACCCGCACGTGATCCTGGCCGGGCGCCGCATCAACGACGGCATGGCCAAGTTCGTGGCCGAAAAAACCGTGAAGGAAATGGTGCGCGCCGGCTTCAAGTTGAAAGGTTCCTGCGTCAATGTGATGGGCTTGACGTTCAAGGAAAACTGCCCCGATTTGCGCAACTCCAAGGTTGTCGACATGATCCACGAATTGCAATCGTATGGCTTGCAGGTGCATGTGCACGATCCGGTGGCCGACCCGGCCGACGCCTGGTCCGAACACGGCATCCGCCTGAGCAGCTGGGAACAGTTGCCGCGCGCCGAGGCCATCATCAGCGCCGTGTCGCATCGCCAATTGACAAGCAGGCCGCTGAGCGATTTTCAAGACAAGGTGGACCCGGCCGGCTGCTTCATCGATGTGAAAGCTTTTTTCGACCGGCAACAGCTGCGCGATAGCGGCCTGCATGTGTGGAGGCTGTGATGAGCGCGCCCGACTCCCGCCCCCCGTCGAGCGCCGTGCCGGCCGGCGCCACACCCTATCAGGCCGCGCGCGCCCGCCTGGCGCACCGGCAATATCACTGGCTGATCACCGGCGTGGCCGGCTTCATCGGATCGAATCTCTTGGAAACCTTGCTTGGGCTGGGTCAGCGCGTGAGCGGCCTGGATAATTTCATGACCGGCTACCGCCACAATCTGGAGCAAGTGGCGGCGGCGGTGGGGCCGGCCGCCTGGGAAAACTTCAGCATGATCGAAGGCGATATCCGCGATCTGGCGGTGTGCCGCCAAGCCTGCGGCGGGGTGGACTTCGTGCTGCATCACGCGGCGCTGGGCTCGGTCGCGCGCTCGATCGAGGAACCCTTGCTCAGCCATGAAATCAATATCAGCGGCTTTTTGAACATGCTGCTGGCCGCGCGCCAGGGCGACGTGCAGCGCGTCATCTACGCCGCCTCGAGCGCCACCTATGGCGACCACCCCGGCTTGCCGAAGGTGGAGGACTGTATCGGCAAGCAACTCTCGCCTTATGCGCTGACCAAGTATGTCAACGAGTTGTACGCGGACGTGTTCGCGCGCTGTTACGGTACGCAAGCCATCGGTTTGCGCTACTTTAATGTGTTCGGTCCGCGTCAAGACCCGGACGGCGCGTATGCCGCCGTGATTCCGCAATGGATCGCCGCCATGGTGGGCCGCCGGCGCGTCGATATTCACGGCGACGGTGAAACCAGCCGCGATTTCTGTTTCATCGACAATGTGGTGCAGGCGAACATTCTGGCGGCGCTGACTGAAAAAGAGGAAGCCGTCAACCAAGTCTACAACGTGGCCGTCAACGCGCGCACCAGCTTAAACCAATTGTTCGAATTGATACGCGGTTTGCTGCTCGAATCCTGCCCCCATTTGCTGCATGACCGGCCCCGTTACGGCGACTTCCGTCCGGGCGACGTGCGTCATTCCCAGGCTGACATTTCGAAAGTGGTCAAATTGCTCGGTTTCGCGCCCAGCCACGACATCGAGCGCGGCTTGAAACAGGCGATCGGCTGGTACACGACGCATTTGTCGCCGGCCGCCTGAGGCCGGGCGCTGCCGGGTCGGCC